>NVWB01000007.1 GCA_002733575.1 Blastopirellula sp.
ATCATTGATGATTACAAGGGTTCGCTGAAAAAAACGAAGCTGCTTGCCGATAGAAAGCAACTTCAACTCAACGATGGTGAAGCTAAAATTGAAATCATTGAGGGTAAATTAAACATTGCCAAAACCAATGAAGAGTTTCAGATCTTCAAAGATCAAGTCGCTGCTGCTAAAATGGCCAATAGCGTCACCGCTGATGAAATCCTTGAAGCCTTTGATCGCGTTGATCAGTTAGATACAAAAATCGAGCAAGCAGGCGAAGACCTCAAAACCAATCAAGCAGATGCCGAAAAGATTATTGCGGAAGTTGATGCAGAACGACAAGTGGTCGAAGCTGATATCCAACGCTTAGAAGCAGAGTTGGAAGAAGCTGAAACCTATTTGCCGATGGATATCAAAGAAAATTACAAAAGGGTCGCCTTGGCCAAAGGCGAAGAAGCACTGGCGAAAGTTGATGGAGAAACTTGCGGACAATGCTATGTCACTTTACGAGCCCAGATATTTAATGATTTAATACTAGGCAAACCCGTTTTTTGTTCAACTTGTGGCGCCATGTTATATATTGAACCAAAGAGCTAAAACATTATTCATTTCTGAATAACTCTCTTTACAAGAGACCCTTTTTTCCTCAGAATAAATACTTCACAAAACTAATATTTGAATTTGCGGCCTTGAATGAAGAGGTCGCGTTTTTTTTTGAAGAGACGGAGCTACACTATGTCAAGCATGTCTGACCGAATCCCTATGTCACAAAAGGGCTACGAAAAACTTTCTGAACTGGTCAAGCAGTATGAATCGATAGACATGCCTGCCATCACGGAAAAAATTGCCGCTGCCCGTGAGGAAGGCGATCTGAAAGAGAACGCTGAGTATCATGCCAATCGTGAAAATCAAGGCATGCTTCAGGCAAAGATCAATTTGGTTAAATCCAAATTGTCGAGAGCCTTTATCATCGATCCTTCGACCATTGATCAATCGACGGTTAGCTTCTTTGCTACGGTGACTGTCATGGATGTCGATCTCGAAGAAGAGGAAGTCTACTCCTTGGTCGGTGCCGGAGAAGAGGACTTCATGGAAAACAAAATCTTAGTTGATGGCCCAATGGCACAAGCACTGTTAGGCAAAAAAGTGGGGGATGTCGTAGAGATCGATGCACCCAAAGGTACCTATGAACTAAAGGTCATGAAAATCGAATACGACTTCGACGATTAGCGCTCAATACCCGTTTGTGGAATAGTAAATGACCCCACTTTCATGCTTTTCGTTGCGAAAAACTCCAGTTTGTTTCTCCGCATTTTGTTAGCTGTTCAATGGCTATGAATCTTCGCTACTGCTTTCGTCAACAAATTTTGCAGCACATTCAAAACAACCTTGTTGGATACGTCGACAACGAATGATGACGGCTTGACGCTGTGTTCCATTTGGCAGCATAATCACGGGACGCTTAAGAGGAAACATTTGATCATAGTGAAGGAAAGCGACACTATTTCTTGATATATCTTTGATATAGATACAATCTAGTTGCCCATCAAGTTTTGAGATTGCCTTGCTCCGTAGGTAGAAGCGCGGAAATTGACGTTGATCATTAAAATTAGTGGGGATCTTCCCACTGTGATCAAAAAAGTTATCCCATTGTTCAGGCAAATTCACCTTGCAGGGAAGTCGCTCAAACATTTCGGGTGTTATCGTTGTTTCATTGCTGATTTCCAACATTTCACCATCTCTTTGTCTAAGTGTTTTCCCGCATCCTTGTCCATAATTTCCAGTACCTTATCGACTTCCATTGCTTTCCGATAAGGTCGCTCACTAGAGATGGCATCAAATACATCAACCACCGCACAAAGACGGCCCCAGGGGTGAATTTCATCGCCCACTAATCCAACAGGATAGCCACCGCCGTCTATTCTTTCATGATGCTGATAGACCATCATTTTCTGCTCAAATAGCAAGTCGTCGCGTTCGCAAACATCTTCATATCCGCGCTGTGGATGTTCTTTGATCAGGGCGAATTCTTCTGCGGTAAGCCGACCTGGTTTGTTGAGAATTGCAGGTGGAATTAACCGTTTACCCACATCATGCAATAGGCCGCCCACTGCAATCTCGTCGAGGGTCTTGGGGTCCGAAATGCCAAGATGTTGGGCCAAAAGCAGGCCATACGAAGAGACATTCGTGATATGTGTAAAGGTATAGAAGTCGTGCCGCATCACTCCAAACAAAGCGGAGGGAACTACGCTTTCACTACTCACTAGATTGGCAATCATTTTACCAATCTCATGTGCCTGCTCTACAGCGGCATCAACTTTAATTAGGCAAAATGCCTTTTCAATCTCCACAGAAACGGCCGCTTGAAGCAGCACACAGCGTTGTTCAGACGGAATATCCTCTCGTTGAAGTAGCTCTTCAAGATTAGACCGAAGTTCTTGACCGCAATCAGTGTAGTCTTCTGACGACAAGAAAACATCGCAAATCCCGCGATCTTCCAGCTTTTCAAGATCCTCGAATATTACGGGGCTCTCAGCACTACTAAATAATATTGGAGTGGAGCGAGGATCGCTAACTATATAGAGATCCCATTTTAACTCTGGCAGAAATTTGAGAGTCGAGATACGCATGGGGCGCAGGTCACTCCCACGCGTGTCGCAAGACACCTTTTTTACGCCGACACTCGTGGTCATATCTTTCCCCAAAATTTACTCAGCTTGATTGTCTATAAATCTAGGTCGAATGTGGGGATTGACTTACAAATGAGGGGGCGGTTACGGAGAAAAGATCCTTTTCTATAAAATAGATACCGGTTCTATCGGTTGAATTAACAGTGCTGGTAGAGTGTGATCGATGCATCCAGCGACTTACCTCTCCAGTCAAGTTGATTTTAATATCTCTTAACAAAGACCAGTTATCACAGTATAAAACTAGTGCGATTTTATAATCACTCAATTTTTTTAAGTCGGATATTCCGATATTCTAATTGACCGCGATCTCCTTCCAGGCCAATCGGACCAGTTGCTGGTACAGCCATATTGTCGGTCAGAAGTTCGCCGTTACAGGTCGCGGTTGCAATTCCATCTTTCACGGTAACGACCAGTTTATTCCAATCTTGCGGCCGGTATTTTTTTAGATCCTTATAGGGGCCAGCCAAGATAAAGTCACGACACTGTAACTGCGGCTTGCGAATGAAGACCCCACTATCAGCATTGGGTGTCGCACGGAACTCTAGTTTGAGAATAAAGTTGCCATCAAATTCAGCAGTGGTCCAAAGTTGTTGAATGCGGCGACCTTCGACCGGAGTTTTCACCACTAAACGTCCATTGATGGCGGCAAATCGGTGATCGTTGCTTTCAGTCTTACCGTCGAAAGCAATGTCTTCTTTGATCTCGACAAACAACAAAGCATTCGGGCGAGGTTTCTTTGGTTGTTTACGAGGGGCCGTCTTACGAAATCCCCAGCCTGTTAAATCTTTGCCATTAAAGAGACTGGTGAAGCCTGGCTCTAATTCAAATGCTTCTGGCTTAGTGTCGAGAAAGCCTTGCGTGGCAAAGATCGGGCGTAAAGCAGCGGCCCATTTGGCATATCCCAGTTTGTTTGGGTGAAGCAAATCAGGGAATTCCTCAAGCTTGGCATCTCCATTTTCATCGGCAAACAATAGCCAAGTATCGAGAACCGTAATTTGTGGGTCTCCTTTGACCACAGCGGCACAAAGCTCGTTGATCTTGGTGATTTTATCTGCAGGGCGAAATTTATCCGCCGAACTTGGAAAAACTTTGCACAAAGTAATCGGCATGTCAGGATTGTGTTTCTTGAGTGCAGTAATGATAAGTTTCACATTGGCAGCAATCGTCTCAGGCTCCGCTTTTTCTTCCAAGTCATTGGTGCCCATTAACATGACCACGGCTTTAGGATTAAGCGACAACACATCGTCCTTGAGTCGAATCAACATCCCGCGAGTCGTGTCGCCACTGATTCCACGGTTGGCGACCTTCATATCACCAAAGCTGTTGCCCATGGTATCGCCCCAGTCTTGGGTAATCGAATCACCTAGAAACACCACCGCGTTTTGATCTTGCTGAACCTGCGTGGCCCATTTGCTTCGCTTGCGTTGCCACAGATTTTGAAACCACTCGTAACGGCGTATTGGGCCTGCGCCAGGCAGTCCTTCGTCCGTTGTTGGAATAGCAAATTTCGATGCTTCTTTATCGGCAGATTGAGCCAATAGGGTAGAATCTGAAACTGTGAGTATCAGCGAAGCAAGCAGTAGAATTGACAAAGCTTTGGTGGACATCTTGAAATCCATTATAAGTAGAGAGTGAATTATATTTTGATGGTGGTAATTAGTGATTTATTATATCACGACTGATTTCATAAACCACCTAGATCAATAAGTCTTCTTGATAGTTGCCATGAATGGTATAGCATGATGAGGATCACTCATTATAAACAAGAACGAATCGGTACTTGCACCCCACCATTTTTAAAGGACATTTTGAATGAGCGACAARCYACCGACCTCATCATCMRRCTCATTYCGYTGGATCTGTTTTGGCACGGCTGTTTTATTTGGAGTCGTCTTRCTAGTGCTGATCTGGGATTTWAAGCGAAATGTCAACGCATCGCTAGAYAAGGCTCAGCAARCKGTAAGCGAAGCGAATGAAGCGATYAAGRTTGTTAATGAGAAACTGCCTGAAATTGTYAGTGARGTCAAGAAAGGGACCGCCACTTTRTCGAGCGTGGCSGARGATGTAGAACTRATCAARAGCGTGGCCGGRATTCAGTCAGGCCAAGATCGTGGYTTTCGCAGTYTGGCAATTTATGCGGATGAAGTTCAACAAATACTGAACGAACAAACYGCTGACAARGAAGCAACMATTYTSATYGAAGAAATCTTTGGTTCYGACCTRAAGGAAGTCGAATCTATTGACGAATTCCTGGTAGGGCTCAATCGAGAAATGGTGGCAATTATTTTACCGCTGGCTAAATCCAAACAAGAAGTCCTCTATCGTATTTGTCGGTCTAGCCCTCCGCGGCGTAAACCGTTTTTTATACAACTAGGAGACTCCGAACCTATAACCCTAGAAGAATTTATCATAAAACATCATCTCGAAAGTGCCGAATTACCGGTGTATGAACCGTAAGAGTCTGGTGTAATTGTTTGTTACCCATACATCTTAATCGCTTCGCCAGATCGAATCTTCTTGGCCCGGATTCTTCCGTCCGAGATTTTTTCTCCGTTAGGGTCAACATAAACTCGCCCAGACCGTTGTCCATCATGCAGGTTCAATACGTGGATATTAAAAATAAATCCTCGTTTGCTGGCACATTTGAACCAGTGGACATTATCTTTCTTTTCTGAAATGGTCGAAGCTTGTCCTTTAGTAAAGGTCTCGTCAATCGTAGGTCGAATGATCATGTGATCTTCGCCATCTTCTAAACGATCATAAAGCTTTCCTTCAAAGCTTCCATCGAGCACGAGAAACGCGGTGGCCATGTTGTCGTGACCATGCGGGACTACGGAGCGATTTTTTTCTAGAGCAAATATCTGATGGCCAAATACCAAGTTGGTAGGCAGCCCTTCGACTTCAGGGAACTTGAAATGTAAGGCACGTTCGCCGCGTTCACGATACTTGAGGTCTTTAGTGAGTTTTTCGAAATCAACAAATTTCAGAAGTTCTTGAATTTCAATCTTCTCAAACAATTGAGTCGTTTGTTCTTGCCACGCTAGTTGCGATATCTTTTCGCCTTGGACTTGTTGACCCAATTCATTGACTTGCTTCAACCACTTGGCCGCTATAGGTTGAATCTCAGCCCCAATCGCTTCGCTGGAAAATAGGGTTTCCAAAAAAGTAAAAGTCAACACCGAAGAAATCACTCCAGCGTTAAATTCACGGCGGTTAGTCAACACGCTTTTAATTTGGTCTTTCACTGCATCGCTCCCAAAAGGTAATCAAACGACTTATTATGCAAGTTCGTAATAAACCAAGATAACGAAAGATATCAGACAAGTCACTACAAAAAAGTGCTTCTGAGTGAAAAACAGAGAAGAACTTCCCCGCAGTGAACGGTCAAGAATGCCCTGGGAAATAACTAATCCAGGTATTTCTTGTACTCAGGTTTTGTTTCCGAAAGAATCTCTCGAATTGCTTTGCGGGCATCGGGGCTTAGATGCTGGAAGGGTTGGGTCGAGTCTTTGTTGCTCAGGATTTCGTTTAAGCGGAAGTAAATGCGTTTTTTGAGATCGACAGGTTGTGAATCGAAGGATTCAGAATGAATTAGATAACTGCATGGATATTTGAACATGCGTGTTGTTAAGTCAAATTCTCGCAGTGATCGGTTCTTGCTATCTTTGAGCCCCTTTGTGGTAAAGTCTTTCGCAAAGGAATTAGTGCCTTTGATCTCTGCTTCGAGTTCGATTTCTTCGCAAAACAGTAGATATTTAATCACTTCTTCTGCCGCATTGTTGATGCGTAGTTGAGTTAACGGCAGTCTGGCTGGATCATTGCTGGCTGTCTCTTCTTTTAGCTGTTCTTCTTCGTAGATCGCTTTTCGTGTTTGAAAGCTGGCGGAAGTAAACACATTGTGCATGGTGGTCTGATGTTCTAGTACCATCAATGCGACAATGTCGCTATGACTAGAGAGATACTTGGTCGTATCGATTCGCTCGCTAAGGTCAAGCAGGTTCGCGCCATCATCAAGATTTGGTTTCCTGTAGCTATCAAAGGTGAGATTCCCCAAATGGCGTTGGTCTCCATGCGTGCCGGTCACGTACCAGCCGCCCCAGCGTTGCTTAAAAGGGCTGGTGTGATCGATGCGGTATCGGGTGGTGCCTGTCACGGGGTAGCCTTGCTCGTTGACTTGTACAGATTGAACTACGTGACCAGGCACACGATAACCGGCAGTTGAAGAATGACAAAGCATGCATGATTCTACTTGACGTGTGAATTGTGGTTTCTCAGTTTTCTTTTGATCAAGTGAATAGAAAACCGTGCCAAGTTTGGGATCAACGACCGAGATTTCGAGAACATCGCCCTGTTGTACCCAACCGATGTAGACGTTTTCATTGAAGTAAACCGCTCTCGGTGTTTTTGCCGTGATGCGGCGACGTTGAAAACTGGTCTTCGAGAACACCAGACCCTGTGACGAGATTGGGACATTCAATTGTTTTAAGACCGAGGGCAAATAGCCGTGCTCTTCATCATACTCAAGGGAAGCTTGACCTTGATCAAGCAACTGTTGCAATTGTGCAATCTTACCGGTGGGTTCTGTTGTACTGTAGTTGATCGGAGCAGCATCAAAGGGAGACCGAGCATGGATTGGAACAAGATAACTCAGTAGAAACGCAATCCCAAGAATAGGGATCATATATTTAGAAAGATGAACCATTGAATGTCTCCGCTGAATTATTTCAAAATAAATTGCACACGAAGTGGGAGACTATGAGTTCTATTATACTATCGATTTTGAAAAATGCTATCAGACTCGAACAGAGTTAGATATTTCTGTGAGAAATGTTGATAATATTCAGACCTCTGTTTTAAGAGTTGCGACCAACTATAATTGAACGAAACAAATCAGGTCTTTGTTAAATTACTCACACTGAAGATAAAAGAATGATCCACCGAATATCATTATCACTATGTTTTATCTGCTGTTTATTGATGATCGCGGAAGGCAATTCTGAGGAGGTCCAAGAACAGGGCAACTCAACGAAAGACCAGTGGAGCCCCTTGTTGAAATCTTTGTTCGACATGGATGCAATTCGAGACCCAAGTACGCTTGAAGTGGAAGTGCTTTCAGACTGGCATCGGGTCGATGGACCTGTTCCGACGAGACAGAAGCTGGTGACTATCAAAGTGGGTGAGATTTGGCCGGGGCAAGATTTACGTATGCCTGTGCGAATGATTGTTCCGGCTGATCGTAAAGCGAAAGGGTTTCATTTAACTGGGGGGAACACATTTGACCGGTTAAAAAAAGATCGAAACATTTTTCAGCTTGAGCAGGAACTAATCCGGGGTGGAGTTGGTTTGGTCTACACCGTGGTTCAAGTGTTAGGGCAATCAGGACTTGGAGAACTGGGCAAAGAGTCGGAAGCTCGTTTTAACCAATCATTGAACCCTCATGACAAGATTCAATACTGGGCATGGCCGGCGACCATGATGCGGGCAGTAACAACAGCCTATGCTGAAACCGAACACTTTGAAGTGGGAAAAATTGCCATGTCGGGTAGTTCTAAAAATGGAGCAACACCTTCGATGGCCATTTTGCATGATGATCGCATGACTGCGGTGCATGCAGGTGTTTCGCCGATTTGGGATTCGCCGCTTCGACTTTGTGACGACAAAGCCTGGGCCGAACTTAAAGAAGAGGCCGGCGAGTTTCGTCATCCATTCCTGGGTGGACATTACGGGCCAACTTCTAACCGAAGTGCTATAGAGGCCGGGCGTAGCTGGGAAGATCTTAAGAAGCTCGCACACGATATTTCCGACGGCGTGTTTATATCTCGAAATTTAAAAGAACTTCGCGAACGGAATGTGGACATGTTGTTTCAGCCTGGCACGCATGATTTTGTTGCGTATGATATCTCGTGGGGTGGCAAGCATTTCCCAGAGATACCGATTTATTTAAAGGTCAATTCAGGGCATGGTCAGAAAGTGACACATCCAGGGGTTGAGAGAAAGGTTGACAACTTATCAGCATTCCTGTTGGAGCACTTTTTTGACGACGTGCCGTCTCTGTTGACTGCACCGGAAGTTTCTACGAAAGTAAAAGGCGATATGCTGCATGTGACTGTACGGTTTGCAGATCAATTGGCCGAAGAGACCGGCCATGTCTTCTGGATGTATGATCGCCCGATGGATGGAACACCAGGCTATTTGAAGGAACATTTTCCAAGTGAGAATTGGTCAGAGATGAAGTACGATAAAACACAGGGTTTTTGGACTGCTGAAATCAAACTCGATGCGAATGCAAGTCGGATCGATTTCTTTAGTAATCATCGCAAGACGATTGATTATAAGGGGAAATCATATACGACTTATCTTTCTAGCCCTTATACGCGGGTTGAGCTGTGAATTACATCACGGCAAAGTAGTTTTCCACCGCGGCATCAAAATGTTCTTTGGATAGTTGAAGATCGATTTTTTCAAATAGGCACAAATTGCGGACTTGTTGCAGCAAGTCACGTGGTTGGCAGCAGCGGAAGTTGCGATTCACTTTGTGGTAATGCTCTTCGACCAAATAATTGATCACTTCGCCATCGTACTCAAAACCCATTAGTGGACACATAATTTTGAACAGTTGACGAAACTCGTCTTCGGTTGGATCAACGACTTCGATTTTGTAGGGAATACGACGTAGAAAAGCTTCGTCACAAAGGTCGCGTGGTTCTAAGTTGGTTGAAAAGATGACGAGCTGATCGAATGGGACTTGGATTTTCTTTCCGTTAGACAAGTTGAGAAAGTCGTACCGTTTTTCGAGCGGAACGATCCATCGATTCAATAGTTCATCAGTGCTCATTTGTTGACGGCCAAAGTCGTCGATCACCAAGGTGCCGCAATTGCTTTTCATTTGCATGGGAGCTTCACTGATGCCTGAAGTTGAGTTGTAGGTGATTTCGAGGTTGGCCATCGTCAGTTCACCACCAACGACAATCGTAGGGCGTTTGATTCGTACCCAGCGTTTGTCAATCTTATCTTCTTTTAATAAACCGCTAGTCTCGATTACGGGGACTTCTTCGTGATTACCTGGATCAAACAGGCGGATGATTTCACCATCGATACCGATGGCTCGTGGAATCCAGATATATTTTCCAAAAGCTTGTGTGACCCGTTCGGCGATGCTTGTCTTTCCGTTGCCTGGAGCTCCATACAGGAACAGACCTTTGCCGCTGTTGACTGCGGGGCCCAGTCTACGAAGCATATAGGGGTTGATCAACAGGTCTTCAAAAGCTTCCTTTAAATCTTCATGGCCAGGGTGCTGCTTTTCTAAAGATTGATCCCGAACGCTATCGATATAGCTTTCGAGAGAAACAGGCACAGAACCGAAGTAGGTGCAGTGATCGGCATATCGGCGAGCGCGTTCTCGCCCTAAGTCAGTGAGCAGATAGACATAGTCGTTGGCGGTTGTGGTGTCTTTGTATACGACCAATTGATCGCATTTCATTCTTCGTAATAATTCTTCGATCAGAAGAAATGGAAGACTCAATTGCTCACTGACCTGACGACCTGAAGCTTCACCTTTGGCGAGCAAATACTTCATTGCAATGGCTTCAACTTCACTTTCAGTTACCTGTGCTTCAGCAAAGCTAGAAGGTTCACGTGGAAAAAAGGCTTCAAGGTCTTCGGCGTCTTCATCCTTATTTTCAGATTGTGCAACGAGAGTTGCCATCTCAGGGGCACTGGATTCCTGAGACGAATCCCCAGTGAGTTGATGAATCCGACTTAACAAAGAATCTAATTTTTCATCTCCTTCAACTGCACTTGGCTCACTCTCATGTTTGGGAGTCGTGGCGTCTAAGTCCTGCCAAGGATCTGATTGATCGGAGCTTGGATTACCTGTGAGTTGAGAGAGTAGATCGTTGGTGGATGGATTCGTCATGCGTGTGCCGGTGCGTAGAAGATGAGACTAGACAAGTAATCGTGCTAAAGAAAGTGTAGTTCTTGAGCGTCAGTTTGCACGAAATTAAGCATAGTTTTAAAACAAGGTGTGACGACTCGTTCTCGTGAGAATCATTACAATCGTTGCTACTGGTCCACGATTGAGTGGTTTTGTGTATAAAAAAAGCCTGGGCGATTACCTCGTAATCGCCCAGGCCACATTAACCAGATGTTGGTCGACCTACTTTGTCTTTTTTAAATCAGCGAGAATCTTCGTCTTTAAATTGGGCATATACGCACGAAGTGATTTGCTCGGGAGTTCAAAATCAGTGGGGATAGCTTCAATCTCTTTCAAAACACTGATGGCCTTTTCGTCCATTTCGTCTAACGCATTACAGGCTAACATGGCAATGTAGATGCCGTGCTTCGTGCCATCGGAATATTGAATCAATATAGACAACGCTTCGTCACGATCTTTCTTTTTGCCGAACTGTGCGATACACTGAGCCGCTAAAATCTGTACGCTTTTCGATTCGTCGTAAAGTGCATTTTCAAGATCGCTACTAGTGGCAGAAACCGCATCTTTACCACGCATTAAAACACCCATAGCTCCCCAGTAACGCACGGCACTATCTTTGTCGCGGAGTGCTGCGACTAACTTGGAAGTGTTGTTGGGATTCATTTCTGATGCAACTTCAGCAATCGCTTGGATCTTTTCAAGGTCGTATTGTTTCGGATCATGACCGACTTCGTAAGGCGAAGAATCTTTACTGCGAGTATGAATTTCATCTTCAGGCAGGAAGCCAACGTCACGAATTTCGGCTTGCCAATTATGTAGTGCCGTTTTGAGTTCGTTTTTAATGGCCTGGTGCTTGGCAGAATTGGCCAAGTTGACGACTTCGTCTGGATCGGTTTCTAAATCGTAGAGTTCTTCAAACGGCTTGCGCTGCCAGAATAAACTCTGCTCAGGTGTCAACTTGCCTGCATCAAACATTTCTTTCCAAATGCGTGTCGTTGGTGTTTGGAACATGTATTGAATGTACTGCCCATAAATCTTGTGGGGCATAAAGTTACGAATGTAGACGTACCGTCCGTTGCCGCAAGTGCGAACCATGTCGTAACGCTCGTCCATGCGTCCACGAAAACCAAACGCATAATCTTGGTCAGGTGTCTCGTACTTGCCCATGAACGCATGTCCTTGCATCCACTTGGGTGGCTCGATACTAGCGGTACTTAATAGGGTAGCTGCAAGATCAATAAAGCCTACGAGTCGCTCGGATGAACCGGCTTCTTGATATTCTTTCGGAGCCAGTGATTTCCATTTGGCAGGCACGTGAACAATCATCGGCACTTGCAAGCCAGAGTTGTAGGGCCAGCGTTTACTACGTGGCATGCCTGACCCATGATCGCCGTAGTAGAGAACAATCGTATCTTCTTCTAAGCCATCCTCTTTGAGTTGCTTCAGTAAGCCACCTACCTGTGTATCCATTTCTGTTACTTTGTCGTAATACTGTGCCCAGTCTTGTCGCACTTCAGGCGTGTCAGGGTGGTACTTCGGTACATACACTTTGGCCGGGTCATGTATTTGTTTATGAGGTCGGGTGCGTAGTTTGCTTTCGTGACTAATGGTGTAATTGAAAACGGCAAAGAAAGGTTGCCCTGGCTTGCGATTTCTCCAATGGGCTTTTCCGCTCGACTCATCCCAAACTTGACCTACCTTGACCAAGTTGTAATCTTCTTTCGATCGGTTGGTGCAATAGTATCCTGCTTTCCGCATGATGGCAGGGTACATATCAAAGTTTGCAGGCAAGCGAGTGATGCTGCGCATGTGCTCAGAACCAGTTGCTGGTGGATAAATACCAGAGATGATGGTCGTTCTCGCTGGCGCACAAACCGGAGCGGTTGACCAGGCGTTCAGGTAGATCATGCCCTTGGCTGCGATGCTATCGATATTGGGCGATGTGGCATAATCATCGCCGTAACAACCCAACTCAGGCCCATTGTCTTCACTGGTGATCCACAAGATATTGGGCCGATCTTGTGCGGCCTGGGCCACTGTTCCTATCAATAGAAAGGCAAGAGTTGATAATCGTCGCATGGTGTTTCGTCCTGGGTTCATCTATGAATGTTCGTAAGTGCTCACGAAAGGCTTGATCATAATTGGATTCCAAAAATCCGCTTACTTATAAGAGTGTAACATGTCTATGGACTGTAGGAGGATTTGATTTCACAATTATACTGTGAATTCAGCGGTAACTCCGTTTCATGAAACTGTTTAAAGGGGATTCCGAGCCTCTATCTTTGCGTTGATAAAAACAGGTTGATCGTCTATAATATATAAACTCGCCTAATACAATTCGTTATTCGAATCACTTCCCACCTCATGTCATCTTGTTAATTTTGAATGGAATATCTACATGTCATTGTCGATCCAGCCACGACGGACATTTCTTAAAGCAGCCGGAATTTGCCTTGCACTGCCTGCACTTGAGTCATTGAAGGCTGTTTCAGCGGCTCCCAAGAATCAGCCCAGTGTGCCGAAACGTATGGTGTGTGTCGGGAATGAGTTTGGCATGTACTCCGATTCTTTCTTCCCTAAAGAGTATGGTGCCGACTACGAATTCACAAAACTTTTGAAACCGCTTGAAGCTCACCGAAAAGATATGACGGTGCTCTCGCATTTAGATCACGGACAAAAAGGTGGGCATTTTGCCGTCCACACTTTTTTAACTGGGGTCAAATCAGTTGAAGCACGGAACATGCCCGATGGAGGAATTAGTCTCGACCAACGAGCGGCCGAGCATGTCGGTTCTAAAACGCGATTCCCTTCATTGACCATTGGCTCAGAAGATGGCCTACATGGCGGTTGTCAGATGAGTTGGACCCGCACTGGCACGCGAGTTCCCCCGGTAGCTGGCCCACGCCAACTGTTTCATCAATTGTTTACTGACAATGATGCACAAGCGAAGAAAATTGCAAAAGATCGAATCCAACTGCAAGGTTCGATCTTGGATGGAGTATTAGGCGACGCTAAATCATTGAAACTCCGCTTGAATAAAACCGATGGAACCAAACTAGAAGAATACTTTTCCTCAGTTCGAGATGTTGAAGTCAAACTGGAACTAGATAGCAAGTGGCAAAAAGTGCCAAAGCCTAAAACCGACTTAAAAGAACCGGTGAATCAAGGGCTGTCTCGTGATTTACCTTTGATCTATGACTTGATCGCCTTGGCACTGCAAACCGATTCAACCCGGGTTGCCACGCTAGAAGTTGGTGGCAGTTTTGCAGCCCGAGATATTGGAATCAACAAAGGCTACCATGGCCTATCGCATCATGGCAAAGTGAAAGCGAGTATCGACTTATTGGTTCAAATTGAACTTTATCAGGTTCAACAGTTTGCCCGATTCATTGACAAATTAAAATCAATCCGCGAACCGGAGAGTAACGGCTGCTTGCTCGATAACACCATGGCATTGATGGGCAGCGGCATGGGCAACGCGAATTCTCATACGAACAATAACTTGCCGCTTGTGTTGGCTGGTGGTGGATTTAAACATGGCGAGCATAAACAATTCCCCAAAGAATCGAATCGCCGGTTGCCACTCTGCAATCTGTTCGTATCAATGTTGCAACAATTTGGGGTTGAAACCGGCAGTTTCAGCACCAGCACTGGCACATTGACCGGTTTGGAAATGGCGTAACCATGAGAGCAATTCTTATTCGTTCCATCCTGTCCCTGTTGATAGTGTTTAGTGTTTGCCAATGTTCTCTCATGGCAGAAGACAAGACAACATTTAAATCAACGGTGTCCCCTTTTCTGACCAAGTATTGTCTTGATTGCCATAACGCAAAAAAGCAAAAGGGAGATCGTCGGTTTGATGAAATCACCGGCGTGATTAGTGACGATAATTCACTAATCGATATGCAAGACATTTTAGATCTGCTTAATCTTCACGAAATGCCGCCGAAGGAATCGAAGCAGCCTTCCAAGGATGAGCGACAAATAGTGGTTCAATGGCTGACTCAGCAAATTACTCAATATCACGATAGCCGCAAAGATTTCACAGGCGAATCGGTATTACGAAGATTGAATTCACGCGAATATCGAAATACGGTTCGTGATTTATTGCACTTGAATGTAACGATCTTTGATCCAACACAAGAATTTCCGCGTGATCAACTAACCGATCATTTGGATAACAACGGCCAAGTATTAGTCACCTCAGGTCACTTGCTTGCTAAATATCTCGTTGTGGCCGAACGTGTGGTTGATAAGGCCCTGTATCCATTAGAAAAACCGGTCGGACAACAGTGGGCCTTTCGAGATAACTTTAAGCAACAACCAGAAATTGATGGTGCCCGTAAGAAGGCACATGGCTTGAAGTATATGAATTTATACGATGTGATCGGTGCCGATAAACATGAAGGTGCCTACGGTCCGATTCGTGCATTTACCGAAGGTGTGCCGCTGGACGGATACTATGACTTCCGTATTAAGGCCGAAGCGGTCAACCGAATCAATCCTTACGATGCCGATTACCTTGGAACTGATCCAAGCGAACCATTCAGACTGGGCATTGTGCCAGGCAATTATCAGGTAGGGGCCCTGCATCATACGCAACCGATTGAACCGCTGCTGGCTGAAATTGAATTAGCCGACGAAGCAAAGTGGTACAAGGTACGTGTCTGGTTAGATGCTGGGTACACGCCACGCTTTACGTTTGTGAATGGACTGTACGATTCTCGATCACTGTGGAGTCGTATCATAAAAAAATATCCTGATCAGTTTCCTAAATTGAAGAATGGCGGAATTGGTGAGGCACGTAACACCGCGATTAAACACAGCAAACTACCACAGATTCATATCCATGAAATTGAAATCGAAGGTCCGATAGTCGAAAGATGGCCGACGGCAAGTCAACAAACACTCTTGGGCGAAGATGCGGCTTCTATTTTGACTTCCGGCAAGATGACGGAATCGCAAATGCGAAATGCTCTCTCTGCTTTTGCATCAGAAGCTTATCGCAGACCAGTGCAGCCAGAAGAAGTGGATCGTGTTTTGTCGGTCATCAAAAAACGTCAAAAAACGGGGCGTTCTGATATTGAAGCCTATAGTGACGGGATCAAAATGGTGCTTTGCTCTCCTAATTTCCTTTATCTTGAAGAACCCAATTTAGCGAAGACGTCAGATTATGCACTAGCAACACGTCTCTCCTATTTCCTTTGGTCGTCGCAGCCTGATCGAAAACTGCTAAACTTGGCAGCCGCTAATCAGTTGCATGATCCACTAGTTTTACAGCAGCAACTAAAGCGAATGCTCGATGACCCTAAGTCAGATGCGTTTATCGACGGTTTCTTAGGCAGTTGGCTCACCTTGCGAGATCTAGGTTCAACGCCACCAGATCGTGGGCAGTTTCGCTCGTTTTACCAGTACGATCTTGGCACAGCGATGCGTGAAGAGACCCGGCTGTTTACTCGCCACTTGTTGCAAGAGAATTTGAGTATTGCCAACTTCCTTGATTCTGATTTCACGTTCGTCAACAAACCACTGGCCAAGCATTATGGAATCCCTGCACCCAAGGGAACTGGATTTCAAAAGGTGGAATTAACCGACAAGCGTCGCGGTGGATTATTGGGTCAAGCCAGTGTGTTAACCGTAACCGCCAATGGAATCGACACTTCCCCGGTAGTACGCGGAGTCTGGTTGCTAGAAAACATACTAGGCACACCTCCTTCTCCACCGCCGCCAGATGTAGAACCACTAGACCCTGATGTTCGAGGCGCTAAATCGATTCGAGATCAACTCAATAAACACCGTGAGAATTCAAGTTGCTACGAATGCCATCGCAAGATTGACCCCTTGGGTTTTGCCTTGGAAAACTTTGATCCGGTAGGCAAGTGGCGTGAAACTTATAACAAACGCGTGAAGATCGATGCCTCTGGTGAACTGCCCAGTGGCAAAAAGTTTACTGACATTGTGGATCTCAAAGCGATCTTAGTTCAACAGGAAGATCTATTTGCTCGATCCCTGACTTCTAAACTGTTATCGTACGCAACAGGGCGTCACTTGGTGCCAGCAGATCGACCGCACATTGATCGAATCGTGGCAGAATTAAAAGAACAAAACGGCGGGTTTCGTGATCTCATTCAACTCATCGTTTTGAGCGAACCTTTCTTGCAAAGTCACACAGAAAGCCCGCTTTCTCAGATCAAATAATAAAACTCGAAGTTCAACAGATCTTCACCTGCTAGCAGCCTCACTCGTCTCTGAGACAGTCTTCGCACTCTTTTTGCCATCACAATCCCCTCAATCAGCAGAACCCTTAAAGTCTTCCTATTTTAAAAGGCGATAAGAAGAGTGGAGAAACCAAGTTAGACCCAATCTATATCTATTTTATGCTCGAAGAAGTGCCTCGAATCGAGCTACCCCTGGAGTTTTGGATATGCGTACAACCTTTGATCACCACATAGCTTGGGTGATGACAGTCATGATAGCCTTTGCTGCTATCACTGCTGGCGGTTGTTCAAGAGCCAAATATCGACTTCAAGCGGATCATGAAGCGTATTATCTGATAGCAGAGAAAACCAACGATCCTCGCTGGACTGAGAGTGACTATAGCATTGAAATCGATTCCCGCAGTCGATTTTATGATGGCTACGATCCAGACAAACCTCCGATGCCAGAAGATGATCCGACTTCGCACCATTATATGCACAATGTGAATGGGATGAAGGGTTGGAAATACTGGCATGAGAATGGTGAACGACTCGACTTAGAGAATACCGCATGGCGTGATGCGCTCTCAGAATACGTTGAAATTGATGAAAACGGAGCGGTTAAGCTCGATATCGATTCCGCAATGCAACTGGCCTATGTCCATTCACCATCTCACCAAAATCAGTTAGAGACCCTGTATCTATCAGCGTTAGATGTCTCAGCCGAACGGTTTCGTTTAGACACGCAGTTCTTTGGTGGTTACGATACAAAATATGTACACAACGGATCGACAAATCCTCCGCAGCTAAGTTATAGCACCACCTTAAAACGGTTTGTGATTACTCCAGCGATTGACGGAGTTGAGAGCAATCGGCTAACCATTGGTAAGCCGTTCGGACCCGATCCTGCTTTGCAAGCCAGTCGAAAGTTTGCCACCGCCGGTCAATTATTGGCCGGGTTCGCAAACTCGTTTGTGTTTGAGTTCACAGGCGGAGATGCCAACCTGACCACATCGCTGGCAAACTTCTCGTTCATTCAACCGCTGCTGCGTGGTGCAGGCAGAGACATTGCCCTGGAAGATCTTACGTTTGAGGAACGAAAACTGCTTGCAAACTTGAGGGCCTATACTCAATACCGTCAAGGTTTTTATACACAAGTTGCGATTGGCGAATTAGGTGTAACCGGTCCGCAACGGTCTAGCAGCAGCACGCGTCTTCAGTCGTTCTCAGGTCAAGGCGGCGTGAATGGATATCTAGGTTTACTGCAACAATTCCAACAAATCCGTAACAGTGAAGACAATCTTAGCCTTCAACTTCGAACTTTGAACCGATTGGAAGCTCTTTATGACAACGATCTAATGACATTGGTCCAAGTTGATCAATTTCGGCAAAGCGTTGAAGTACAGCGGGCCGAGTTGCTTGACCGTACAAACGCCCTGGAGTTGGCACTCGACAACTACGAAACGGGGACTCTTGGTTTGCCTTCAAGTTTGCCGATTGAAGTGGATCAAAGTTTAATCCGTCAGTTTCAATTGATTCCACGTGAATCATCGCCCTTATTGGAATCACTTCTCGATTTACAACGTCAACTTAGCCTCTTGCCTGCCGAGCCAATGCTGGACGAAATGAATCCGGTGATGACCAATTGCCTAGGGTACATTGAGCCAGCCACTCTGCTGTTTGACAATGCTAGAGAAGAGCTTGCAAAGATGGAGGCATTTGTGCCGACCCGCGAAGCAACAATGACCGAAGAGGAAAAAGAACTGTTTCGGCTTGATCGGGAACGACTCCATAAAAGACTGGAAGACCTTATCACAAGCGAGCAACTTGGTTTCAATGTAAGTATTGCAAAAATAGAAACACTTCGTGATAATCTTTCTGACAAAACGACACGTGAAACATTGCGTGGAGTAACAGCATGGGTTGGTGAATTTATGCAAGTTGTAGAGCGATTAACACTGGTTCCTGCCCAAGCTCGACTTGAAATGATTACGGTAAAATCAGTCGACTTGGGAGCAGAGGACGCTCTTCAAATCGCTTTGACAAACCGTCTTGATTTTATGAATGGACGAGCTGCCTTGGTAGATCGTTGGCGTATGGTCCAGATCAAAGCAGACGCATTGCAATCGATCTTAAACGTGACCGCAAGCGGAGACATTCGCACAGCACGAAACAATCCGGTCAGCTTCCGGGCACCGACAGGCAGCTTGCGAATGGGCCTTGAATTTGATGCCCCGTTTACTCGGCTGTTAGAGCGAAATGCGTATCGCGAGTCACTGATTACTTATCAGAAAAGTCGTCGCGATTTTATTCAGTCACGCGATTCACTTGAGAAGGGGCTTCGAGCGCTGATTCGCAACCTCGAACAACGCCGTCAACAACTTGAAATTCAACGTCGTGCCGTGACTATCGCAATGCGACGTGTCGATCAAACCCAATTGTCTTTGAGTCCACCTCGGGCACCAGTGCAACCAGGGGTGCGTTCTCCCATCAATCAAACGACGGCAATTAACTTGCTCTCTGCTCAGAGCTCTTTGCAATCTACGCAAAATAGTTTTCTGGGTGCCTGGCTTAACTACTACGCCACTCGACTACGCCTGTATCGCGAACTGGGTATTATGGAACTCGACCCTGAAGGTCGATGGATTGAGCGTTCAATCAACTATGTAGAAGATGGCGAAACGATTGAAGGAGAGGGGCAAGAAGTGTTGCCGCTGCCTCCGATGGTTCCAACCAATTGGATCGAAAATGTTGATCTCAGTGATGCGGGCGATCTGCTAAACCCCGTTGATCTTCCCAGTGAAGAACTGAGCGTCCTTGATCTACCTCAACAGGGCAATATCGCTGAAAAGAGCTCTAGTGTCTCAAAAAAATCATTAGAACCTGCGGAACCTATGAGTCGCACTAGCAAGGATGTCGAGCTAGATAATGCTGCTCCCTTACCCTCCCAACGGCGAAAACGCCCTGAGGGATAAGTGCTGCTAAGAAATTCTTACAAAATTTGCCTACTTCTCAGATCAAACTCACCTCCTCTAAGAGTTCATTTTATAGAAAATACGTGGAATAATGTCCATGATCCGTTGAATTCTATGGTTTTATTAGATGTTACTCCGATTCGCATGATTTAAGAGCCAATCGACAGATTATTATAGAGTACTCCCTCACATCATAAATTAATTCCCACGCATATAAGCCGTGTTACTACTCTCTAGGCTATCAGTTACATTTCTCACTTAAAATTAAATTTAACTGGCCACAACCAAAGACTATCGACGTGCAAACTGAAATGCAAAATCGTTCCAATTTAAAAGGACGCACTTGGAAACGCGTTCTGCTAACGCTTAGCGTGATTCTGATGCTGGCGGCACTTGCTGCCGGTGCTGCGTATATACCGAGCCTGCTGCCATCTGATGAGACTGGGCCGAATCTGACTTATACGATCACACGCGGTGATTTGCTTGTAACCATCACCGAACAAGGGACGTTGGAGAGTTCTAATAATACAGAGATCAAGTGCAAGGTCCGAGGCTACAGTACAGTGACCTACGTGGTTGCAGCAGGCACAGTGGTAGAACCGGGCGATGAACTTGTGCGACTTGATACGAAAGTCATTGAAGAGCAACACAGTCTGACGAAGACGAATGTCTTTATCGCCTCGGCCACTCTCGCTGGAACTGAAGCAAATCTCGCCAAGGCTGAAATTACCATTGAAGCATACAAAGAAGCCGGATTTGATTCACAGTTGCAGCTACTCGATAAAGATCTTAAGGCAAAGGAACGTAATTTACGCACTGCACAGTTGATGCTTGAACGCTCAGAATCGCTGTTCAGGCAAGGTTATATCACAGAACTAGAAGTAGACGGCAGTGCGTTTACGGTGACACAAGCCGAGTTGGAATTAAAGGTAAAAGAAACCGAAATCAAGGTTCTTAACGACTTCACAAAAGCGATGCGACTCGCAACCATGGAAGGTAATGTAACCGCCAGTAAGTCAAAACTGGCTGCCGATCAGGCCGGGCTTGATATGGAAAAAAAACGTCGAGACCGGGCCAAGGAAGAACTAGAGGCCTGTGTGATAATAGCAGAGAAGGGTGGGCTAGTGATTTATCCTTCCGCAGCGGCTTGGAAAAAGACGCCTGATATTACCGAGGGAGCCACAGTACGCAAGGATCAAGTTTTACTACTGATGCCTGACCTGACAAAAATGCAAGTCAAGGTCGGTATTCATGAATCAATCATTGATCGTATTCATCCAGGATTGAAAGCGATTGTAACCTTACCTGATCGCACACTAGAGGCCGAAGTTTCTACAGTCGCTTCCGTGACAAGGCCCGCAGGTTGGTGGACAGGCAACGTAGTGAAGTACGATACCATTATCAATATCCCTACCGATGTGGGTCTAAAACCTGGCATGAGTGCCGAAGTAGAAGTCATTATGGCTGAACATAAGGATGTGCTCACAATCCCAGTTGCGGCGATTGTCGAAACTGAACAAGGCGACTTCTGTTGGATCAAAACATCGGAAGGAACCGAACGTCGCCTACTACAACTTGGAGACAGCAACGATGTATTCATCGTGGTTGAAGCAGGGTTAAAAGAAGGGGCAGAGGTCATACTTAATCCGGCCGCGTTCATTGAGGAAGCAGAAACCGATGCACTGACAACTCTCGAAGAAACCATGCCTGTGGAATCAGTGCAAGACAACGGCTCGAATTCGAGTGTTCAATCGGAAGAATAATCATGTCGAGTGACACGCATTCAGAAACACAACCGCTGCCCGTGCCGCAGTACTCAAATCCTGATCTGCCAGATTCCCAACCTCGTACATGGTGGAAGTCTTTGGTAACACTCGGCGTTGTTGTTGCAGTGATAGGTTCTGCGGCAGCAATAATTTCTAGGGCAAATTCTCCGCGTGCGTTTGATCCGGCTCAAACACATACAATCACACGAGGCGACTTGCTTGTCACCGTCACCGAACAAGGAACGCTAGAGAGTTCAAATAACACGGAAATCAAGTGCAAGGTCCGAGGCAATAATACCCTTATCTGGGTAATCGAGAGCGGCACCGAAGTGAAGGCAGGGGACGAATTATTCAGGTTAGAGACGCTGTTGATAGACGATCAGATCAGCGAACGAACGAAGTATGCACATTTGGCCCATTCCGCAGTCGCTCGATCTCAGGCAAATGTTACCAGAGCAAAACTTGCAATTTCCGAGTATTTGGAAGGCCAATTTGTTTCATCTTTGGCAACATTGCAGAAGGATTTAGCTATCGCCGAATCAAAATTGCTCAGCTCAAAGTACATTCTCGGCTATACAAAAATGATGTCTAAAAGTGGCTACAAGAGTGAACTAGAGGTGGAGGAGAAAGAATTTGCTGTTGCGCAAGCTGATTTAAACCTGAAAATTGCAGAAACAAAAATCGATGTCCTCAAAAAATTCACCAAAGAAGAAGAGTTGGCAACACTAAGGGGAGACTTCGCAGTAAGTAAAGCAGAACACGAAGCGAACAAGGAAAAAGAGTATGCGGATAAGGAACGATTGAATCGTGCAAAAGAAGAACTCGAATTTTGCACAGTCAAGGCGGATCGAGCCGGCATTGTGATCTACCCCACAGGCGAGCAATGGGAAAACGCACCAGAAATCGAAGAAGGGGCAACGGTACATAAAGATCAAGTCCTGCTGCTGATGCCTGACTTGACGCAAATGCAAGTGAAAGTAGGCATGCACGAATCAATCGTTGATCGTATCCAGCCAGGGATTACCGCGATTGTGACCCTACCGAATCAAACTCTCGAAGGCAGTATTTCCTCGGTTGCCGAGGTGGCACAACCGGCAGGTTGGTGGACCGGAAATATCGTAAAATACGATACGATGATTGAACTACCCTCCATGGTCGAAGGGTTAAAACCAGGTATGAGCGTTGAAGTCGAGGTGATTATGGCCCGGTACGAAAACGTAATAAAGATCCCCACAGCCGCAGTCATCGAAACCAATCAAGGGTATGCCTGTTGGGTCGAGACGAAACAGGGAACGCAGCGTCGAACTCTCCAACTAGGAGACAGCAGCGACATGTTTATTGTTGTCGAGTCAGGCGTGATCGAGGGGGATCAAGTGATCCTAGACCCACTTGCCTACATTGAAGAAGCACAAATCGAAGCGGCAGAAATACTTGAAAATACAAAACTAAAAATGAGCGACTTTTAGTTTCATTACCCTGAAATCAATGTTCATCGAGAACAATTATGGCGACCGATACCAATTCAGAAAGATCGAACATCACGCCACCGATGCGTGTTCAATTTAGAGGAACTCAGGATTCTCGATTCGTTCTCTGGTGCAAACGTATTGTTTTTGTGACTCTCTTGATCGCCGTTCTAGCGTCTGTGGTAGTGGTAGTCGCGGGAGCCTTGTCGTCTCAGGAAACAGGTCCAAGACTGACGTACATAGTCACTCGTGGCGATCTCCGGGTCACGGTGACCGAACAGGGAACTCTGGAAAGCTCCGAAAACATCGAAATAAAAAATAAAGTCCGTGGCCGCAATGCCGTACTCTGGGTTGTTGAGAGCGGAGCCATCGTTAACCCAGGCGATGAACTGATCCGTATAAACTCTAATTTTATCGAAGAACAAATCGATGAACGCACTAAGTATGCACATTGGTCTCGCTCGGGAGCGGAATCCTCCAAGGCACGATTGAAGAGTCAGGAACTTCAAGTTTTGGAATATGAGCAAGGAACGTATGTTGCTGAATTGATGTCGCTTGAAAAAGAGTTAGTGGTCTCCAAAGCAAAACTTAGTAGTGCAAAAGATATTTTGAGTTATTCTGAACTGATGTTAAAGAGTGGCTACCTAAGTCAATTAGAAGTTGAGGAAAAAGACTTTGCGGTCTCCCAGGCAGAGTTACAAGTGGGCCTTAATCGCACGAAACTCAATCTACTACAGGAATATACAATACGTGAGCAGCTTGCAACGCTCAAAGGAAACTTGGCATCAACTAAAGCAACACACGAAGCCAATGTTGAGCGAGCCATGGCAGATGCCTCTCGCCGTGATCGAGCATTGGAAGAAATTCAGTATTGTGTTATTTTAGCCGAACGCAGTGGCTTGGTCATTCACCCTGATGCCGCTGAGTGGACTACTGGCCCGATTGAAGAAGGAACGATGGTTTACAAAGATCAAGTGCTGCTGTTGATGCCCAATCTTTCAAAAATGCAAGTGAAACTAACGATTCATGAATCCGTTGTAGACCGTATCAAAGAAGGTCTGACTGCTAGAGTCACAATTCCGAATAAGACACTTTCAGGAACTGTTTCCTCAGTCGCTACAGTTACCCTGCCTGCAAGCTGGTGGAATGGAAACGCGGTAAAATACGACACGATGATAGCCCTCCCACCGCTCAAGGGACTCATTCCCGGAATGAGTGCCGAGGTGGAGATTCTGATTGCTGATTATCAAGATGTTCTGACAATTCCTGTCGCGGCAGTGATAGAAGCGGACGAGGGAAACTTCTGTTTTGTGAATACCATCTTAGGAGTCAAACGACGCTCTCTTACGCTAGGAGACAGCAACGATATTTTTACGATTGTCGAACAAGGACTAGAAGAAGGGGACGAAGTCGTGTTGAATCCCTACAGGTATTACCAGCCACAGACCACCACATCGACGAAGCCCGATGAAGCAGCAAACATGCCTACACCAAGCTCTAACAGCAAATGAATAAGCTGATTTTTTTAAATAAGACTATTGAATTGACACCATGAAAAGTTCCTTTCTACAAACTGTTCGACTCGCGTTAAAGAGCCTTGTGCTGCAAAAAATGCGAGCAGGCTTGGCCGCGCTCGGTATCTTTATCGGCACCACGACCGTGATTTGGATGGTCGCAGTAGGCGAAGGCGTAAGTCATCAGGCACAGCAACAGATTCTAGAGCTTGGAGCGTCGAACATCATTGTTCGTACCAAGGAACCTGCGGAGTCGAGTGAAGGGCAAGACTCGAACAGTCGCTTGAAAACGTATGGTTTGTTGCGAAATGATTACCGAAGAATCGTCGAGAACATCCCCAGCATCCGCCGCGCCATTCCGATGAAGGAATTACGATTTGAACTTCGCATGGGTAACCGTACGGCTGACTCGAAACTGGTAGGGTGTGTTGAAGATTACTTTGAATTAAACCAACTAGAGATGGCCCGGGGTCGCTGGCTGACTCCGCGTGACCGTGGAAAAAAAGTGGTCGTTCTGGCAGACGACACCGCCAAACGTCTCTTTTCTTTTGAGAATCCGATTGGTCGAACCATTTGGGTTGGCAGCGAATTCTATAAGGTCATCGGTCAAACCAAGTCTCGCTCGGCCTCAGCCGCAATCGGCGGAAGTCTTGATTCGAGAGACTACAATCTTGATGCCTACATACCGCTGAAGACGCTCCGTCATCGCGTTGGTGATTTGGTGATGAAACGAGTTGGCGGTGACTTTCAGGGAGAACATGTTGAACTGAGCCAAATTATTGTTGAGGTGAATGACATAAAAGATGTCGATGAAATGGCACAAATTATTGAAACACTGTTAAAAAAGTATCACGATAAAGAAGACTACGCGGTGGTCGTGCCGAAGGAGTTGCTACGCCAGGCAGAGCGAACGCGATCAATGTTCAATGTGCTGCTATTCGTGATTGCCGGTATCTCTCTGCTGGTAGGCGGAATTGGAATCATGAATATCATGTTGGCCACCGTGACAGAGCGAACTCGCGAGATTGGGATTCGCCGCGCACTGGGTGCCACGCGGCATGATATTATTAAACAGTTTCTGATCGAAACCGTAGTGCTTACAGCAAGTGGTGGTTTATCGGGTGTGTTGTTTGGGCTGTCGATAGGGCCACTGTTTCGCGGATTGCGGAGTGGAATTACGATGCTTTCTCCCGATTTCCTACCACCGATTGTTCATTCCATCGAACCACGTATCGCACTCTGGTCTGTGTTGTTATCGCTCTTTATTTCACTGGGCGTAGGGATTGTTTTTGGCGTCTATCCAGCTCGCCAAGCCGCAAATATGGACCCCATCGAAGCACTGCGTCATGAGTAAGTCACCTCCGGCAAAGCCGGGGGCTCAGCTTGAATAAAACCAGCATCAGTAGCAACCATTACTCAAAGGAGTCCAACCAATGGACATTCATCATATCGGGGCACTTCTTGTGATCGCCGCCTGCGGAATCGGGAATTCCACAAATACAATACAAGCCGCAGAGAAGTCGATTTCAATTGATCGTGAATCAAATCAGATCCAAGACAAGCTCACGTACAAAAAGTCGTTTACGGCCACGGCTAATCCAACCGAATTCGCATTACTCTTCGAGCAAAAACTAACGAAACAAAGTTCGGGCAGGTATTGGAATATCTCCATCAACGGGCAAGTCCTTGGAAGGCTCGAAGCACACACGCCCCAGATCGGCGAGAACAAAACAGTCGATGGGTTTCATCCAATTGGCGTGGCAGTTCCACCTAATGTTCTTAAGCAGGGCGAAAACATCTTGACTGTCATCGGCAGAGGGCAGCCGGTTGTGTTACGCAAAATCGTGTTAGAACCCCGTACATTAAATCAGGCACTACAACTACAAACCGTAACAGTCAAAGTAAACTCTGCTGCCGGACAACCTGTGCCGGCTCGTATTACGGTGGTAAATGATCTTGGGCAACTCGTAAAGTTGTATCAGGTTCGCAAGCTAACCAACGCGGTTCGACCTGGAATTCTCTACACGCTTGGAACGGGCGATTCGTTCGCATTGCCACCAGGCAAATACACGCTATTTGCAACACGTGGCATGGAGTGGGGAGTTGCCAAGCAGGCAATCGTTGTGTCTGGAAACAAGCCAAAAAGTCATACGATGGTGATTTCACGCGAAGTCGACACTCAAGGCTTTGTCGCCTGCGACAGTCATATTCACACATTGCCTGGCAGCGGCCACGGTAACGCTACCTACGAAGAACGCATGATTACTATTGCCGGAGAAGGAATCGAAGTGGCCATTGCCACCGATCACAATCACATTTCCGATTACACAAAGTATCAATACGATTCTGGCACCCACAAGCATTTTCATGCAATTTCCGGCGATGAAGTAACAACCCACAACGGGCATTTCACCGCCTTTCCACTTGATCCTGCCAAGGCGGTTCCTGGTGGTGTCAAAGGACGCAATCCTTTGTTTTTGGATAGCAAAGACTGGATCGAGTTGATTGCCGACATGCGTAACCAAGGTGCAGAAGTTGTAATTCTGAATCACCCATATTGGCCCACGATGGAACAAGGGCCCTTCGGTCTCTCTCGTTTTAATCGCCGCACAGGCGGGCGGGCAGAAGGCCCTGAATTCACTTTCGATGGAATCGAAGTAGCACAGCCTGCCAATCGAACCCCCGACAATTTCTACGCTCTCGAAGACTGGATGGCGCTGCTCAATCGAGGTCTACGGCTCACCGCTGTAGGCGCTACAGACTCTCACTCGGTGAATAATCCCGTCGGGCAAGCACGCACCTATCTTAAAAGCAGCACTGACGACGTTACCCAAATTGATCGCAAAGAAGTCTGTCGCGCATTTCTAGAAGGTCGTGCATCCGTGGCTGCTGGTATTTTTGCCAACCTCACCATTGCCAAGAACTACAACAGCGGAGACCTTGTTCCGGCTTCAGTCGCCACCGATCCAACTAAAAACCAAGGGTCAACCTTTACCGCAAGATTACGAGTCGCTGCACCTTCTTGGGTTCGTCCTCGCGAAGCCATGATCTACGTGAACGGAAAGCAAGTTGCCAAAAAAAGTATCAACGCATTGCCCAACCAGCCCACCGATCAAACGCTAACCTTCACAATTGACCGACCTGCCCACGATGCACACGTTGTGGCATTTGTGTTAGGAGATGGCATCACCTTGCCAGGCTGGACCACTTACGGCAAAAGCACACAAGCAATCACCAACCCGATTTTCCTAGACATCGACGGAGACTTAAAATACAGCGCACCTCGTAACACGGCCAAGCAACTAATCGCGAAGCACCAAGGCCAAAGTGACAAACTCACTCCGGCCCAGCAAAAAGCATTATTAGACTCCCCAGCCGTAAAATCCGACTCAGCCGTTCTGCTGCATGTCAAAGATTTGCTCAAGTAGTGCTTATATCAGAAAGAACTAAGACAGGGAGTACACAACTCTTGGGCCAGGTCATAGACCAAATTAATTGTCCACGATCACACATTTTCTATCGTCTATAGATAATGATGGTCGGCTCTTCGCATGGTTCTAACCTGGTTTCTCCAAAACGAGGCAAAAATTAGCGGGAGCCGCCCATTTTTCGATTTGAAATTTACGACTTCAGGTGAAAGTAGCTGTGAATGTGGGGATGCCCACGATAGTACCAAACCATCTCTGGCCCTTCGATTTGCCAGGTGTCCCAGACTTGGTCGGAACCAACATCAAATTTTCCATCGTAATAACTTACATGTAATTGATCGATCATCTTTTTCTTTTTGATCGTATCGAGCGTGGCATCGACATCGGTTTTTCGGAACATGCCCATCATCTTGGCCATGGTGTTGAGCAGCAACTCTTGTTGATCACTACTTAGACTTGCACAGCTTAGCCCGGCCTGATTATCCTTGTGCATTTCAATAACCGATGCCGGTTTTTCAGTGCGGGGTTTGCTTGAAGTCAGGGCTTTCTTCTGTTGCTTGCCATCTAAAGACTGAACAAATTCGTTAAAGATTTTTCCTTGATACCAATAAGCGTTTCCAGGATGATCCTTTGTTTCAGTGAATTCATCAGGGAAGTGTCCATAGAAAATCGGTGCCCCTCCAAATCCTTGGCCTGCTACGCTGTGTACATTACAACGGCGAGTCACGTGATGACCGGTGTAAATGAACTCAAAGTCTTTATCTTCGGGTGAACCGAAAAAGCCAATCGAAGGTGCATTCTTCGCGGCACCATACTGATCACCTTCCACCTGTTTGTTTACGGCGGCTCTATGTTCGGGCGTATGCAGTGAGTCGAATGTTGCCTGAATTAGCTCTTGTTGTTCTTTGTTGAATGTGGTTGGAATTCGATGGTCTGGTTGAATGTACCACCAATTGCTGATGTAGTAACGTTTTTCATGATCGACAGGCAAGCAGATCTTTTCTCTTTGTTCGTCGTTCAGGCTTTTGAAAAGTTGCATAGAAAGTGAATCGGTTGACGATTCGGCCGCATGAACCAGGTTCGTAAATTTGTCGAACTGCGTTGCCGCCAACAATGCAGTGGATGCACTGGCCGATTTCAGTAGATTCCGGCGACTAATTTTATTCATGGTTCAATCCTAAGTTCGATTTTTTGAAGGTTGAGTTTAAAGCGTCCCGATGATAAAATAAGTATCTACACATATAATACAGAAATTATGCAAATAGAGCAAATTTGTTGTTCTCTGATCCTTTATCCGTCGTTGTAGCGTGAAATTTTTAGAACAAGATGAGAAACCAATAGATATTAGTGGATTTTAAACTAGCTAAATGGTCATTTTACGGCAATATAAGCCTTCGGCAAATTGACTCGGCGAGCAACATTCGATGCCGCGAATGCGGAGTAACGACCAGAACGTGTTTTCGCAGAACCAGGGTTTCGATTGTTGGCTTTTAAAATTGTGGATGATGGCATCAATCTTTTGTTCGCACATGTCTTTGGTAAGAGGGACAAACACATTGGGGTTGCCTAGATCGCCTTCGTATTTGGGGATTTCGTATTCAAGGATCAAGTGATTGCGAAAGGTGTTCCAGGTCAACTCAGCTACAACACGGTGGTCTTGGTGCATGTCTTCACGGCGGTGCGTGAAGATCACATCGGGCGAGACTTCTTGTTGCAGCTCAAAAAAGAACTCTTTGATCTCTTCGCCACAGTAAGGGAAGAAGCTATCGCGGAACTCTTTGATAACGATCTTTGAATCTTGTGCATTGGCAAGAAACTTCTCAGCACTCCGTCGTGCTTCTTCGGCTCTCTCTCCGGCTCCGCTGAGCACGACCCAAACGACATTGATTTTGGGATTCTGTTCAAGCAACTTCAGCAGCGTTCCACCGCAGCCGATTTCGATATCATCGGCATGCGAACCTAGGCAGAGAATCGTTTGGACATTTTCAAATTGTACGTTGATCATTCTAGATGTCCCAGCAATTGACCAATGCAGGCGTAATCAGCGTTTCAGCATTTTGCGAACTAGCAGCAGGTAAAGTGGCTATTGTTTTTCTCGGTTCTTGCTGCTTAGGAAGTTGAGAATTCCAGAGTTCCCATTTTGCATCCCCTCGGGCGACCATGTCGTCTAGGGCTTGTTTTTCTTTGAAGGTATCCATGCAACTCCAAAAACCGTTGTATTTATAGGTGGTCAGGCGTTGTTCTTGTATCAATCGTTTGAATGGCGATTCGACCAGTTCCTCTCCTTCGCGAATGTAATCGAAGATTGAATTACGGAACGCAAAGTACCCTCCGTTCATCCAGACATCCGATTGATCAATCGGGGTGATGTCTTGCACTGCGCCTGAGGGGTCAACATTCACGGCATGAAAGCTTTGTCGTGGTTTTACCGAGACAAAAGATGCAACGGTATTTCCATCGTTTAACGAATCAATCACATAAGGAAGTGGGAGATCGCTCAGGCCATCGGTATAGTTTGCGAGAAAAGTTTCTTCGCCATCTAGATGATGTTCGACAGCTTTCAGGCGTTGGCCGATATTCGAAGCTGTGCCTGTGTCGACAAAGGTGATCTTCCAATCTTGAATGTCACTTCCGAGTAAGGTGACCGATTCGCCCCCGTTGGAAAGCACGAAATCGTTCGACACGCATTCATTGTAATTAAGGAAATACTCTTTGATTACATTGGCCTGCCAACCGAGGCAGAGGATAAAATCTTTGTGACCGAAATGTGCATAATATTTCATAATATGCCACAAGATCGGACGTGTTCCGATGTTCACCATTGGCTTAGGAATCGACTCCGAATACTCTCGCATTCGCATCCCATAGCCTCCGCAAAATAATACGACTTTCATCGCTGTGCCTTTCAAGATGTTTTACTAAGTCAGTTGTTAGCTGGCATTCTCATTTTTCTGTTTTGTTTCAATACCGTGATTAATAGACGCTCAGTTCAGGAATTGGAACTACCAGTTTGGCACCCCATTCTCGCACGTACTCAAGCTGATGTGAGATTTCTTTTTTCAAGTTCCAAGGCAGAATCAATACATAATCAGGCTTGGTCTCTTCCAACTTGTCGGTTGAATAAACGGGAACATGCGTGCCGGGCAAAAACTTATTGTGTTTGTAAGGATTGCGATCGACCGCGTAGTCAACCAGATCTGTGCGAATGCCACAGTAATTCAGCAAGGTATTCCCTTTGCCAGGGGCACCATAACATGCGACACTCTTTCCATCTCGCTTGGCTTGAATTAGAAATTCTAATAGGTCACGTTTAATTCCTGCAACGCGCTGGGAAAACTTGCGGTAAGTCTCTAGATCGGTGAGACCTGCATCGAGTTCGCGTTGATGGATTTCCGTTACGGCCGGAGTCACTGGTTTGGTATCATCTTCGGTATGACGGATATAGATGCGAAGCGAACCGCCATGGGTTTCGATTTCTTCGACATCAAATATAGTCATGCCATGATGGGAAAATACTTGCAAAAGTGTGTGCAGTGAGAAGTAACAATAATGTTCTTGATAAATCGTATCAAATTGCGTTTCTTCAAGAATGCACGAGAGTTGTGGGAACTCAACGGTCATTACGCCTTGGTCGTTGAGTACGATCTTGATGCCAGCGACAAAGTCATTCAGATCTGGCACGTGGGCCAATACGTTATTGGCAATCATTAAATCGGCTCGAATTCCATCGGCCACTAGTTCGTTGGCCGTGTTGACACCAAAGTATTTGCAGATTGAAGGAACCCCTTTTTCGATAGCAACGGCTGCCACGTTATCGGCAGGTTCAATGCCGGTGCAGGGAATTCCTTTCTCAACAAAGTTTTTGAGCAAGTAGCCGTCGTTACTGGCCAATTCGACCACGTGATGGTCTTGGTTTAGATTCAAACGATCTGTGATCATGTCAACATAATTGGCCGCATGTTTGAGCCATGAGTCAGAGAAAGAAGAGAAGTAGGCATACTCGCCACAAAAGATTTCTTTTCCGTGAACATATTCTTCAACCTGAACAAGATGGCATTCGCCGCATACAAATGCGTGTAATGGATAAAAGGGCTCGACTTCGATCAACTGCTCTTTGGTCAGGAAGTTCTCACATAGCGGTGATTTACCGAGATCAACGACCGAGTGTTCCAAAGGAGTGCCACAGAAACGACATCCGCCTTTGGCTTTCGATTCGGTCGATACTTCAGTAGTGATTTGTGCAACTGTCTCGTTGTTTAGATTTGCATTTAGTTTTTGAATCATAATTGTTTCTCAATAATTGTCCAAAGTGAATGGAATCGTTTTATATTTATACGGATTGCAGGTTCGGGTCGCTTGTAAGGCTGTTTTCATAAATTGCACAAATGTCGTCAGGAATCTGAGTGAAATCTGACCCACAAAGATAATCGCGGATTGTTGTGCCAGAGCACTCGCTGTCGATATTGGGTGCCCCGTGATTGTTGGGCAAGTCGCCTAAGTGAACCGTTCGAAAGTCGATGCTAAAGCGAGTCTTGCCTGATGTATTGGGCACTGTGGAATGTAAATGGGCGGCAGAGAAAATCAATAAACCACCAGGTTCCGTGACGACTCGTACTTCAGGATTTAACTCTAGTTCCTCAAGAGCTTCAGACTGGACTCTGGTATCGGATTTTGTGAAAGTCATCGCCGCTTTTCTACCGGTCTGATTCCAGTCCTGATAGTTAAAGTCGTTGGATGAGTTTTTAATCGGACGGTCCCAGTAGTGAGGATGAAAGGCCATGCAATTTTCAGATTCGATATCAAACACAGGCAACCACCAATTCAATTGACTCATCGGGGGCGAGTACCAGGTGTCTCGATGTGGTTTAAACGCATAGCCTAAGCCGGATGTGAGATAGCCATCCGAGGTGACCGTGCGTAGACGGGGGACATCGAAATAGGTTTTATCCAGGTCGCAGTTGAACTCAGTCAAAATTGCTTGAATTAACTGTTTTGATTTCGGATGATGGATGAACTTTGGTTTTAATTCTGCTAGAACGGCAACAAAATCTTCAACATCCATCGAATGCTGGGCCGTACATGGATCGTAAGGTGCAAAAGCTTCCATGGCCATATCGCGGGCATGTTGGCATAATGCATTCGTACTTTCGCTCACCGCGTATACATAAAGCTGTCCCGCGTACAGTTGCTCACGACGCGCGTCATCATCTATCTTACGATTGAAATATACGGTGTTCATCACTTTCTCTCTTTCATCCGCTTGTTGAGTTGGTTGTCGACAAATCATTGTGATCGATACAAGGATCTATCGCATCACAACAGATCGAGACAGGGCTGGAAGTTTCAGCGGCACACAAATAGTTGGTTGAATTGTGATTAGAAATTAATCCCGCATCTTGTAATGCGTCGGTAGCATTTCGAATCACGGGAAAAGCGATTTTCGATCTTTCAGCTATATCAAGTAACGAATGTTTCGAGTCGGCCAGGTTCAGCACCCATAATATTGCTTTTTGAAACTCGGCATCGTTTCCCTCGGTTCCAAACGCTTTATAGAGACCGTGTTTTCCAAGCTGCGGCTCGCACATCGGTTTTAAGTTTTGTGGATAGACATTGCCTTCGAGTAATTCGATCACTTGAACAAGTTTATCTAGCGAGTCGGCCAGATATTGAGGTTGAACTAGGTCAAGATTGTCTGCCGACGTATGGTATTCAGGATATTGGGCATTGGGCGTTCGCATGAAACAACCGACTGGAAGATTGATGCCGGGTGATCCATATTGCCGTTCGTCGTATCCAAATGGTTCGTATTCGTTGATTGTATAGTCAGCGTCTGTATGGCTCAGGACACACTGTACCGCACGATCAATTTCCGCATTTCCCATCCGTGTTTTTTTATAAGTCGTGTTACCGGCATCGCCAAGCAATGAGAGTATGAGCCCATGCTTGATCTTTGAGAGCTGATCTTGATTCTGACTGATCCAGGTAATGGATCCGATAGTTGCAGGTGCAAACACAAAGCGATAACCATATCGGCGTTTCCGAGTGCCTATGAATTGTGCTAAATGGGTTGCGACTGCGATGCCTGATAAATTGTCGTTTGCTAACGAAGGGTGACAGATATGGCTTGAAAGCAATACTTCCTCATCCGTTTCGCCGGGTATGAAGAATTCACCATAGGTGAGCGAACCATCTTTCATGGTGGCATCGATACAAACTTCATACTGCTCATTGCCGAGAGATTCGAGTTCAAGATATTGATTATGTGTTAAACAGAACCCCCAGTCTTCTTGATGAAAACAGGTGCGATAGGGAATCCAGTCAGGTTGATCGGGCAGTGTGTGTAGGTTTTCTTTTAACTCATCCCAGCACATAGTAGCTTGAATGTCCTGGCTTCCATTGACGATATGCAAGTTAGATTGCCGGAACTCTACGACGCGATTACCATCGGCATCTTTGATATAGGCATCATGGATATTCCATTCTTGAGGGACTTTCCAATCGAACACCGGTGTGCCAGTTGGAACTTCATGTATTTTGAGTGGAATTAAGTCCTGAAGTAACTTTAAGGTATCTCGAACTCCATTGCCGGTAATGCTGCGACAGATTGGAAACAATTGGGAAGCAAGGGAGTACATTTGCACCCCAGCAACTCGAAGTTGTTGTTCGTTGAATGCCATAAAGTTTAGTTAAACCTCCGATAGACGGGCTTCGACGGGGGACCAACTAGAAACTTCTCAACACCATGGGCGAGTGCCTTCTTGTAGACATGCAGTGCTTCATCAATCGCTTGTATGGTGAAATCAATATCGTCTTCAGAATGGGTGTAACTGGTCACCAGCGAAAGCATCAGGACGCCACGTTTAATGGTCTCTTGCAGCATCAAGGTGCGGAATGCCTGAGAAGGTTCTTTGTTTTGATCACGCGAGACTAGGACCAAACAACAAGGTTTGCCCAACACTTCAACGAACCCTGTCAATTCATGCGATTTGATCACCGCTTGGATGCCATCTCGCAGGCGCTCACCTTGGCGGTAGACAGTCTCGATTACTGGTTCCTGTTGATAAACCTTCATCGTTTCAATGGCAGCCGCTAACGAATGCGTTTCGGCACCGTGCGTTGTCGATAATAAAAAAACACGTTCTTGATCGTGATGTAATCCACCCAATTCCATGAGTTCTTTTTTACCGACAAGTGCCGAAACGGCAAATCCATTGGCCATTGCTTTACCGAACGTAGAAAGATCAGGCACAATATCGTAATACTTTTGGGCGCCTCCGTTATGCCAACGAAAACCGGTGATCATCTCATCTAGAATGAATACTGCCCCGTTTTCGTGACAGACATCTTGTACTTTATGCAGAAAGTTGTCTTCAGGGTCTGAGTATTTCGCTGGTTCCATTATCAAACCAGCTATTTGGCCAGAGTTATCTTGGAACATTTTACGAACGCTATCGATATCGTTGTAGCGAAACGTAAGTGACAAGTCATTGATTGCTTGTGGAATTCCGGCGTTGATCTTCGTGCTGCCGATAAACCAATCGCTGGTTGAAAAGAAGGGGTGGTCGCCGCAAAAGGCAATTTTGTCCCGTCTTGTATGGGCCCTGGCAAGTTTAAAAGCGGCTGTTGTTGCTGCTGAGCCATCTTTGCAGAACTTGACCATCTCGGCACCATCGATCATGCCCAGTAGTTGTTTGGCACATTCTACTTCAATGGGGGCAGGACGAGAGAAATTTACGCCGTATTGCATTGTTTGTTGGGCCGCTTGAACCACCGATGGATAGGCATGCCCTAACGAGACTGCACGGCAGCCGATGCCGTATTCGATGTATTCATTTCCATCCAGATCCCAGACATGTGTGCCTTGCCCGCGTGTGATGAATCCTGGAGCAAGAGCCGGAAATTGGTCGTCGCCCTTTGCATACGTGTGACAGCCACCAGGTATGAGTTGATGGCTAATTGCTTGCAGCTGTTTTGACTGCGCAAAGTTACATCGCAGTTGATTATTGGATTGTGATCCATGATTGGTGAAATCACATTCCGAGCCATTTGCTGATTCTTGCAACATAGAACTAAATGCCCTTATGCGAAATGCGACTGCGAATTCAGTCAGATTTGAACACTTCAATATTTATAAATATGGATACGAATTATGTTTGCAGTTCAGGGAGTAGCGAAAACGCCGACTGATAGGAATCAATTTGATTGATACTAAAATCTTTCATTGACTCCGGTGTTTCTAGGAATCTTCGATACCATTGTGCCGTGTGTGACAGTGATTGCTGGACAGACCAACCTGGCGTCCAGTTCAATTGCCATAGTGCCTTATCGATCGATAAGCGTAAAATGTTGGCTTCGTGTGGGTTGTTGGAATTACTAACATCGATCCAAGAGCCATGCCCCCATTGATCGAGGAATATATCGACCAGTTCTGATACCGGAAGTTCATTTCCGGGAAGTGGGCCAAAGTTCCAGCCGGAGCATAACTTGCTGTCATCTGATTCGATTAATTTGCCAGCAAGCGTTAAATAACCACTTAATGCTTGCAGCACATGTTGCCAGGGGCGTAATGCTCCGGGTGAACGTAGTTTGGCCGGTTCACCAGCGGCTAGAGATTTAAAGACATCGACAATTAAAGCGTCTTCGGTAAAATCTCCGCCACCAATCACATTGCCAGCGCGGGCACTGGCAAGTTTAATTCCATGTTTCGCAATGTTATTTGGATCAAAGAAGGAATGGCGATACGAGCGAATCACAAGTTCGGCTGCGCCTTTGCTGCCTCCATAAGGATCATGCTCACCCATGGCATCGCACTCACGATAACCCCAGACTTGTTCCTGATTTTCGTAGCATTTATCGCTGGTCACACAGACGACTGAGCAGGGATGACCAAGCGTGCGAACGGCCTCTAAAACATTGGCGGTACCCATTACGTTGATCTCAAAAGTTTCAAGTGGGATCTCGTAGCTTTTACGCACGACTGTTTGAGCGGCCAAATGCAAAACGACATCGGGTTTTGCTTGCTGTATTGCGGCTGTTAATGTTTTGAGATCACGAATATCGGCTTCGTGGTGATCTGCCAGAGTCTCTTGTACATTGGATATCGAGAAGTGATTTGGGTTCGTTGGTGGTGCTAAGGCATAACCGGTAACGGAAGCCCCAATATGATTTAACCACAGGCACAACCACGATCCTTTAAAGCCTGTATGACCTGTTACGAAAACAGATTTTCCGCGAAGGGCATGGGTGAATGAGGTCGTAGAGCGTCCATGGCTCGTAAGTTTCTTAATCATAGGTACTTCAAGTCGCTTATTCGAGATAAAATTGCCCCAAAAAGAACTGTATGACAAGTGCCATATTCGCCTGAGTTCCCTTTTATGAACTCTATGTCAACCAGCGTCGAGCACGTCGGTAATATCGAAGAGAAAACTCATTTAGGGGGGACTCGTGAATCAGGTTTCGTGCTTTGTACCAACAATGACGAATCAACCGATTAAGAGGGCGGCAGTCTATCGCACCCAAGGCTACCGGAATTGAGGCTGAGCCCAAACTGGTTTTCATTTGATTCAGTCCACGGCCTAAATCAATGCGCTGGATGCCTAAATCGGCGGCAAATTTTGCTTGTTCGAGGTGAAGCAACATCCCAGGAGAGTATTTACTGAACGCAGTGTTATACGTTGGGATCCAAGAAGAGATGACCTGTGGCGTTTGCATGCCGATCATTGCTGCCACTAGCTGATCACCAGCATGCAAAGTCGAAATGATGCCTGAAAAGTTGTGAGTCTGCACAGTACAAATTTCCTGCAAAGCATTGATGACCCACTCCGATTTATACATGTCAACATAATTCATCTCTGCTAGCTGCTGACGTTTCCACTGAATGATTTGGCTGAACATTTCAGGGTTGGAGTCATGGAGTGTGAAGCGTAGCGGTCCCACTTCTCGTTCAATCTTTCGCGATTTTGCTCTGGCTCGCTTGATAGTCGAAGCACTAGCTCGTTTTCGTTCCTTTATGTATTCATCATATCCATGGCTCAGATCCATGTAGGGTGAATCTTCAACACATTTAAAATATGGCTCGAACTGATGTTGAGATGCAACCAAATGATCAAATTCCCAAGCCACCAGTCCACATTCTCGCAACAGCCAATCGGCACTCCATGGAATATCATCGGCAACGATAAACCCGTGCATATCGGTTAAAACCGAACCAACGGGCAAGGCCGCATTATTGGGTGATCTCTGAAAAGGAAAGAAGCCTACCGGTTGATCATTAGAGACCATGACACCCACTTCAACATCGTCACGCACCTTGGCGATTGCCTGGGTGAATTCAGGGCAGAACGAAGGGTTGCTGTAGGCAAAGCTTGCACTTTGTATCTTCGACCAAGCAGAGACTAACGGCTCTGTTAGGTGATTCGCATTGATGACATCAATTTTCAAGGAAGACTCCCAGCTGTTAAGCGATTAAAAACTCTGGATTTACGCCAAGTTGTTTTGCCTGTTGTTGCATTTCTTCTTGATACAAAGCATTGGTGATAATCACCTTATCAGGTTGGTATTGAGTCATGAATTCAGGCGGTACAATCTGTTGACCCGACCCTGGAACAAACTTGCCATGCTTGTCGGGGTTGATTTCAACCGCATATTCAATCAATCCTTGAGTATTAAGTGAGTTGAGAAAACTGATGCCTTTGCCGCCTGTTCCCCAGATAAGAACACGCTCTTGCTTCGAGCGACTTTCATTTAGTAGCTGGGTCCAATAGTCTAGTTTTTCTAAGTGATGCGAAGCAAAACTGGCGATTTCCGTTGGTAATTCTGGTGAAGGTGCTTTACTTGTATCTGATGGCGACTGTTGATCAGGCAGGGCCTCGATATAGAGATACTGGCCATCTTGATAACAAGTTCCTGAATTCGTAATCTTAAAACCACATTTCTTAAACATGGCAGTCATAGATTCGAGACTAAAATAGTTGCACTGTTCGTAGTGTATAGACCAAGTCTCACGCTGTTGAATCGCACGAAACGCATTGAAGACTTCAAAGTAAAGCGGAACGTCAGTACGAGTACCAATCATCTCTCGCACATCTGTCAAAAACTGGGCCGGTGCTGGGATGTCTTCAAACACAGAAAGACAGCAAACAAAATCGCTTTGCAAATGTTGATATTTACTACTATAGAAATCACGAATGAATTCGACGCTTCCTTGCTTTAGAACGTGGTGCCCTTCTTCTGGAACGGTGGGATCAATTCCAATTCCTTGATTGGTTCCAAGTTCACAGATCGAACGCAAAAAATATCCTGCTCCACAACCGAGTTCAAGAATGTTTTTGTTGTGTAAATCAAAATCCGTAACGAGTCGCTCAATCACACTGTTGGTAAATTCTCGGAAGATCGTCGAATGCTGCAAGGCAACTTCATAACCAGGTTGGAATTCCACAATAGAGTGATCAAAAATTCGGTTGAATACCAGCCCGCAACTACTGCAATACGTGAGAATGATATCAGCGGTCGGGGCATTTAATGCTTCTTCCGCGGTGTTGCCCATCACTCCAACATTGACGGGAAGCTGTTTTGATTCAAAGATATCAGTGACATGGGTTGACCCACATGCAATACAGCAGACGGTTTCTTGCTCTTGGAAAGAAGTCAACGTAGTTTGTAAGTCTTTTGTTTTTTGGATCATTGTGGTGCTTTATTTCGATTTGTTTTTGCTGCTAGTTGAGTGTTACTCAGGACAGGGGATTTTGTTTTTCCAACTGTTGAATCCTGTCAACATTGCCACCTTTGATGCCTGCTCCTGAGAGCGTACGGACTAAAATTCTTTTCCATTTTTCGACTTGCAGCAGATAGCGACTTATCACGAGCAAGCATTGAGACTTTTCTTTCACCGAAATGTCTGAACGCAGAATGGCCTGGAGATATCCTTTCAACATTTGAAGTCGCGGGAATTTATATGACCCACTTCTTGTACTCATATAGGCTTGTTGTTCCACTTCTGTTTGCAAATTCCCGGCTCCGCCAGAATGCACTCTAGGGTAGAAAAGTATTTCATTGATCTCTTGATACTGACCACGCAGTGCAAGTTCCGCGATGAAAACTTTCTCTGCCCCATAAAACGGTAAGAACAAAGGCGTCTTGCGAATGACTTCGGAACGAATCAGACCATAAGTATCGAGACAACCGCCTGCACCTAATAGTACAGCCCGAAATCGTTCGTGTGACTTACTTGCTTGACGAGCGGCATAACTAACATTCACCGCATCGACATCGCTTAACTCGTTGCCCTTAGCGTCAATATGCGTACTGCGTGAATGACACCAGACAACGGAAGGATTGTTGTCTAAAATATCAACACAGCGGGCTAAAAAATTAGGGGCACACACATCGTCTGCCGCTGCCCATTTGAAGTATTGACTGTTTGAAAGTTCAAACACTCGATTGAAATTGGGCACCGCCCCAAGATTCTCATCAACTCTGTGATAGCTAATCCGCGAATCGTTTGCCGCGTATTCTCGACAGATAGCTTCCGTGTGATCTGTCGAGGCATTGTCGGAAATGATTAATTCGAAATCGGAGTAAGTTTGTGCTAATAATGAATCAAGCGATTCTTTAATGAACGCTTCTCCATTATAAACAGGCAAACCGATTGTCACTTTGTGTGTCATGTCATTACTCCTTTCCCAACTACTTCAAAATCAATCAACCATTTTTGGTCACGCCAGCGGTTTGATTGGCCGTTAAATTGGTTCCATGTGTTGCGTTATATTCTTCGCGAATCCAATTACAAGTCTTTAGCATGCCATCTCGCAGTGAGATCGATGGAGCCCAGTTCAATAGCTCATTGATCAGAGTGTTATCGCTATTGCGACCATTCACGCCCTTGGGTGCATCAAGATTGTAGTTGCGGTCGAGCTTAAGGCCGATGATATCTTCCACGATACTTGCGAGTTCGTTGATCGTAACCAGTTCGTTTGATCCCAGATTAATCGGTTCAATAATGTCACTGTGCGTGATCATATCGATACCTTTCAAACAATCGTCGATGTACATGAAACTGCGAGTTTGTTTGCCGTCGCCCCAGATTTCAAGTGAGTGATCGCCGGTTGATTCGGCATGAAGTATTTTACGACACATGGCAGCAGGCGCTTTTTCACGTCCGCCGTCCCAGGTTCCCAGCGGTCCATAGACATTATGGAATCGGGCAACACGTGTCTCTAAGCCGTAGTCTTCACGGAAATGGCGACACATTCTCTCGGAGAATAGTTTTTCCCAGCCATAACCATCTTCAGGCATCCCAGGGTAGGCATCCGATTCTTTTAATGCAACAACATCTTCCGACGTTTGCTTATCGGCGTTGTAAACACAAGCCGAACTGGCATAGAAGTACCGTTTGACATCGGCATCACGCGCTGCTTCGAGCAAATGTGTGTTGATTAGAACCGATAGCATACACAAAGCTTTATTGTTTTCGATAAAGCCCATGCCACCCATATCGGCGGCCAGATTATAAACTTCTCTCGCGCCATCACAGGCACTCACACAGTGTTCTTTTAACTTTAGATCAGCAACTACATTTTCTACTTCATCAAAATGTTGATACCATTGATTCGTCGGTTTAATGTCAATGGATCGTATGTTTGTGAATCCGCGACTTAGTAAATCTCCGATAAGGTGACCACCAATAAACCCACCACCACCAGCGACCACGATCAGTTCATTGTTCATATTTAGTTTCCCTTGAAATTGAGAGTAGAAGTCGATTGTTGTTTTGTTTCTTGTCGTTGTTTACGCACTTGTTGAACATTCAATAAGGCAAGAAACAATTTTCCCAAATAGATACTGTTCGTTATGAGATACCGTTTCCATAAACGCTTTGGTTCCTGGATGAGTCGAAACAACCATTCCAGCCCTGACTGTTGCATCCACTTCGGTGCCATCGGCAGTGTGTCTGCATGAAAGTCGAATGCGGCGCCCACGCATATTTGCACGGCTTTAATTTGATTCCGGTGCTCAAATGCAAACACATCTTGCTTCGGACAGCCAAGCCCAATAAACACAATACCGGCACCACTTTGATTGATGCGATCAACCACCTCTTGATCTTCTTCCGGCGTCAGTGCCCGATAAGGGGGCGACTCGTATCCAGCGATGATTAAGCCCGGATATCGGTCTCGTAAATTAACTTGTAAGGTTTCAACCACTTCAGGACTGCCACCATAAAGATAGATGGGAACGCCAGTTTCGGCCGCTCGCTGACAAATCCGCACCGTCAGTTCAGGTCCATAGACGCGCTCTTTTAGATTCGTTGCATGCAGTAGATTCATGGCCCAACGCACCGGTTGACCATCAGGCGTGACCATTTCAAACTGATTGATCATCCGTCCAAGATCAGGATCGGTACTTGCAGAAATCAGCGCATGCACAGCATGACATGAAACAACACCAGATCGATTTAGCGTGGCGGCCGCGATGATCGAATCGGTCGCTTCCTCGTAAGAAGTGGGCGAATATCCGATTCCAAACAAGTCGACTTTTCTTGGCCACTCGAACTGATTATCTTGATTTGTGTTCGCTGCAATCATAATGCGGCTCCTAATAGGTTGCCCATCGTGCTTGAGTCCGTTTCGGCAACCGCTTTTTGATAGATGGCCATGAGTTGGTGATAATTGGTCTCAGGCAAATAGTGTGATTCATATTGTTTGCGTGCCTGTGCTCGATAGACTGGTAAGTCAGCTTTGTTTGCAAACAGTGTTTGTATTTGCTGCACCAAATCTTGCGAATTGCCGGGTTCAAACAGTAGGCCAGTCTGACCTTCGATGACCAGTTCTTGCATTGCTCCTAATCGAGAGGCAATCACTGGCGTCCCTTTGGCGTAAGCTTCGATGATCGTTCGACCGAAAGTTTCGTACCAAATCGATGGCATCACTAAACATTGTGCAGAGCCAACTAGGTCACATACTTCGGAGAAACTCTTGCGACCTACCCACTCAATTCTAGAATCGGTTTGAGCCGCTTGTGCCACGGTATCTGCTAAAGGACCATCGCCGACGATTTTCAGGTTGAGATTCTGGTCCAGTTTAGACCACGCATCAAGCAGTGTCGTAATTCCCTTCTCTTCCGAGATACGTCCTACAAATACGGCGTAGTCGCCATCTCCTGTACCGATGCCTGGATCTGGATTGACAAAATTGGGTTTCACATCGATTTTAGATGCTGGTATACCGCCTTCAATATGCTTTTGCTTCGAGAACTCTGTCAACGCAATGTATCGATCCACCTGTTGTGTCCAGGTTCGTTTGGCTCGATGGAATGTTTGCATTGCAACAACAACCGCAGTAGCGACTCGACTATCTCGATAACAGGAATTAACAATGGCAGGCCATGCAACAGATTTTCCTAAACAACTCTCACATACTTTTCCATCCCGAAGCAACTGAGCGTTCGGACAAATCGTGCGATAGTTATGCAGGGTTTGCACGACTGCAACGCCTGCCTGTTTGGCCACGTAGTACGCAGCAGGAGAAATCAACGGAAACACATTCGCACAGTGCATCACATCTGGTTTTGAGTCGCTAACGATCGTTCGCAAATCGGCTGCACTTTCACTGTTCCACAATGTTTTTTTGAGTAACCCAATTTTTCCAATGCTCTTGATTGCATCGTTATGCAGCGTGTACCGAATGACTTCATGGCCATGAGATTCCAACAAAGATGCTTCGTCTTCAAACACCTGGTCTTCACCCCCAGGTTGTTGATAAAAATTATGACAAAGTAATATCTTCATTGGATATTTTCAGATACATCGACATTTTATTTGAGTTCATAGGTGCCTTATCCCTCTTGAATTGAAGTGGGGGGCTCTATGAACTCTAGCTTACGATTCGATGTAAGGAGGCTTGAAGCACTCCCAATTCCCAGCCCAAGCATCGTAAAAAAGACCACACTTTCCGGTTGAAGTGGCCCCATAAACGATTCATTCATCAGGCTCCACAGAAAAAACCAGGTTCCCAGGATGAATAAGAAGTAGATTACTGCATTATGCTGCGAATCGATGGATAAGGTGGAAATAAAAGTCTTCAGAATTCGGCAAAGAGCCCAGACCAACAATACGGCACCGATTGCTCCGGTTGAGACAAGCACTTGAAGCATCAAGTTATGTGCAGTCCAGTTTCCATATTCGTACCAAACTTCGAGGCTTCCTGAAGCCGAACTGACAAAGTACCCATGACCGATCCAAGGGGACTCTAAAAAAGATTTCCACATCACGTCCCACATTTCAGTTCTGCCCGAAAGATTACTGATCGAGTCATAGTCATCTCTCTCAGCAAACTTTGAACCGAATGAAAAAATTGAACCCACATATCTTAGGCTGGAATCAAACAGTAAGTACAAACTGGCACAGCAGCAACCACCGAACAAACAGGCCCAAATTGCCTCGCGTTTGACAAAGATCACATAGAGTAAACAACAGACGAACAGTGTCGCCACAATGGCAGTTCTGTTATGCGCCAAATAAAGCTGGAGGCCATGGATAACAAGACCTGGAACAACCAGCATACGACTCCACTGCCAGCCCCAGATAACTCTGGCACCCAGCAGTAAAATAATGCCAAGCGCAGCAGTGGCGCCTGCCATAGTTGCATGCACCATGGTATCTTCCGAACGCGTACCAATTCCAATTCCTGGCAGGATATAGCCTGCAAATGTTAATGCAGAACTAAATAACAATAGCACTAGGCTTAAATGGAAAATAACTCTCGAAGTGCAATCTTGTGATCTCCAGTAGAGTGCGATGTTTGCCGCTAGAAGTATAAGGACAGAAAAACTGACGATCTGACCTAAAGAAACAGATTGAAGTGGAGACCAGATAACCGAAGTCATTCCCCACAGAGCAAACAGCCCAAAAGGAAGCAGACAGTAAATGACTTCTGAACTTTTTGAGATGTGACACTGTCGCCAATACAAATAGGCCAATAATGCCAGCGAGGTTACCCGGGTATAGACCTTTAATTTTACTATAAGATCGCCGCCGATGCTCTCTGGCACACTAAAAGTGAACAAGATAAGAACCCAAACAACGGACAATATAAGTAGAGGTATTTTTGTGATCTCATCCGAGATTGAAAGCGAATCGCCCTGATAGGATTGAGACATGGATTGCGTCAGCATGCGTTCACTCCCTCGGGTTGCGATTCACCTGATAGATAAACAAACCCCGTAATTTGCATGATTGACGTAACCGAAACACCAATCAATGCTCCAAAAGCAACTCCTTCAATTCCCCACCAATACCCTAGTAACGAAGAACCTATCAACGATACAACTAACCCTGAAATTGCCGATAAAAAATTAACCTTGGGTCGTTCCAACACACATAGTCCACTCTCTGCCGCAACACTAATCGTGCCACTCAAGACGATTGCTAAGAGAATAAACAGTAACAAGCCACGTTTGCTTCCAGCACTTATCTCAAATAGATATTGAATGAGTTCATCGCCAAACAGTGCGATAGGAATACTGAGACTAAACACAATTAATATCAACAAGACGGTGCCTTTGGTGATGATTCGACGAAGTTCAGATACGCCACCTTGATGATGGACTTGTGCAGCACGGGGCAATAGAATTCCGCTCATGGCAATAACGAATGGATTAAAAACCATCAATACCGAAGCATAAGCCGAGTAGAGACCGGTTGCAGAAACCCCAACAAAAATTGTGATGAGCCAATGCAACGAATAAAATTGGAGCACATCGGTTAATTGACTAGCACAAATCCAACGCCCAAAATTCCAATGCTTCTGGATTGTAGGCATGAGTAACTTTTGGTGCAACTTAAATGAGGATGCCCTTGAGAGTAAAAAAACAAGACTTGGTAAGCCACACCCCATTGCGATGACAACATAAGCGGTCGTCGATGAGAGTTGATCAATGTATGCGAAGTAGAGAAATCCACTAAGCTGAAATACAGCAACACTCATATCGAAGATCAATGTGGCTCGTACATGTAACTGAGCAAGTAAATATCGACGCACAAATTCTCGCAACGAGAAAAAAGGCATCGCCAAAGCTAATGCAAAAAAGAGAGTTCCCACAGCACTAAATTTCAATCCGAAATAGAGTGCAATCCCGATGCCAATCAGTGCGAGAACACAAAGACTCATATACAAGCATTGTTGAAGTAATATACTTCCCGCATATCGAATTCTTCGTTTCTCGGACATCCGATTACTGAAAACCGAAAATGGGGTCAGAATCAACGATTGTTGAAAGACGGCCATCAAGACAAGAATACCAAATGCTAGGGTGTACAGCCCTAGTTCATTCATGCCACAGAAGCGTCCGATCATTATTGTGGAACAAAAGTTCGTACCACTCACCACAGCCTGATCGCCAATGGCCCAAACTCCTTTGCGTGAGGTCGTGCCAAATCGCGCAAGCACCTTAGATATCACGCCAGAGCGAGATGACTCTTCATCTGTAATCGATCCGATTTTTGCAGGTGCTAACATGAATTACAACGAATGACTAATTAATACAGACCACGTACTAAGCAGTTAGTAGTTTCTTCTTCCGACTAAAAAGAAAAAGGTTTGCATGATTAACTTTAGGTCATGTTTCAGAGAAATTGATCTTGAATAACGAATATCCATCCGCATCCACTCTGCAAATGGGATAGAAACGGATCGATCTTGAACTTGCCACACACAGGTAATCCCTGGAGTAATCGTCGCTCGCTGCCGCTGCCAAGCTTCACATTGATCCGCTTCGTGGCAGGGAAGCGGTCGGGGGCCAACAATAGACATGTCGCCTTTGAGCACATTCCATAGTTGCGGAAGTTCATCGAGACTCAAGCTTCTCAACCAATGTCCGATCCAAGTGATTCGAGGGTCATTTTGTATCTTAAAAGCAGGCCCATCTTGTTCATTAAGAGAAGTCAGATCATCTCGAAAGTCTTCAGCATTAATCACCATCGAGCGAAATTTATAAATCCAAAATGGTTTGCCATTCCGCCCAGTTCGTTGTTGAGCGAAGATCACAGGCCCTTTTGAACTTAGCTTAATGAACAATGCAATAATCAAAAGAAGTGGTGATAGACAAACAAGGCCAATCATTGCACCGAGGATATCGGCGAATCGTTTCCACTTTGGCATAGAGAGAGAAACGACATCATCAATAGCAGTCCCTGTAAATGGAATAGTTTCTTGATGCTGTTCTGTCCCGCTTTCTTCATCCTGTTCATCAATACAATCGAAATCATTTTTCAAGATGGTTGCTGACGGTGTTGAAATCGATTCGGGTAGCATATTCAAAAGATCGGACGCTAGCGACATTGCACCTTGTCGACTGGTGTAGGGAACAAGTATCCCTAACTGGTCTGGTTCCAATAAACCAATTTCATCGATCAAACGAAGCCGTGAATTTAGAACCAAAATCAATGTAGATCGATTTTGAGTAATTACCTCAGCATCAGAAAACTTGAGAGAGATGACTTGAAAAGAAGCATTGCTTCGGCCCGCTCGGAGTTGCTCGTATCTGCACAGATTATGGAAATCTTCTCGCGAAAGATAGTTGCGTCGCTCAGACCTCTTTGGAGATTCGAGTTTTTGATTCTCGCGATGATTTATATTTCGTAGTATCATGGTTACCCTATTAGCTTTGTGAACTAATCCTGAAGCTGAAGTTATAATAAACCCTACTGAACTAAGATGGGCTGATTATAAGGCAACGGTTCACTCATGGTGTTTCGCACAGCGGACTGAACAAGTGACTTCTCTTGACCCGATGGGGAAAAGCTGTTGGAAACAATTGCCAATGCGATTGCACCAACGATACTGATCAGAAAACCTAGTACAAGCGTGATCGCTTTCTGCGGACTTGCTGGTTTCAGTAACAGAGTGGCAGGCTGCATGACACTGATATTTGTGATTTCATCTTTTTTAAGTTCTCGGCCAATTCGAGCTTGTTCGAGATTTTGAACATAAGTGTTATACTTGACTTCCATCAATGCAACTTGACGCTCTAGTCCCACAATTTCAACTTCTTGATGATTCAATGTGGAGATCGATTCTTGCAATCGCTTGGCATGTAATATGAGTGTGTTTTGTTTGGCAACAAACGATTTTTCAGTCGCCTTTTCTTTCAACAAAACAGCCGAACTTGCTTGAATTCGATCTGGTTGTTCGGCACCTAGAATTCGTTTCAATTCTTGGACTTGTTGTTGAATCGCAATGACATGAGGATGTGAATTCGTGAGTTTTGCTAGTAACTCTTGTTCTCGAATCTGAAGATTGAAAACCTGTTCACGCATATTATTTTCTGCATCCGCAGGTAATCCACTTACAAATTGTTTAACAACCATGTTCGGTAAATCTCGTAGCATCAATTCAAATTCGGAAATTTTTGCTCTAGTTGCGTTGAGTTCAGCGTCTGTGCTGCTGATTTGCTTTTGGTTTTCTAGAAATTGTGCTTGCAGAGATTGTCGTTGTCCATCGATGGACCCGATTCCGAATTTATTTTTTGCATCACGAAGTTTTTCCAATTCGGTATCTAATTGAATTTTAATTTCAGCGGTTTGTTCTTCAAAAAACTCATACGAGCCTGGTGTGCTATTCACGCGTAGATGCTCTTCGAGAAACACATCAACCAAGGTGTCGACTACAAGTTGCGATTTGTGTGGTGAGTCTGATAGATAATCGATGCCGATCACATTAGATCGTTTAGGCGACCAAACGGTAAGATTGTCTTTGAACTTGGCAATCGCTTTCTGACGTGCCAGTTCGCTACTGTAAGGTGCATCCAACTTAGTCAGATCAACCACTTTTTCTAAAATTGTGCGTGTACTGAGTACTTCGAGAAGTGAATTGATTTCTGCTTCACGGGTTGTTTCGACACCCATGATCTTTCCTGTCGTAACTGTTGGATCTAAGGCAATACTAGCCCGACCGATTCGCACGAAAAGTTTTGCATCAGAGCTGTACTTTCTGGGACAGAAAATCAATCCGAGAACGATTAGCATCATGGAAGTTAGAAAAAACCCGATTGCCCTTTTTCGATACTTCCAAACCGCATTAATTGAGTGCTGCAATGATTTGTCTGGAATTTGATTCCGAACAAAAGTTCGTTGGATCCGAGGATCGTTGACTTCATTCTCATTAATATCAGAAACTGGTTTTGGACGAATATTATCGATCATTAGATGCACCTCATTTGTGCCCCTGATTAGGAGACTACAACGACGAAACCAATAGAGTGAAAAGTAGAGCTAGAGGTTCCACACTAGTCGGAAGTGCTAGGATGAGAAGATCTTATCGTTTACTTAATAAGGTAATTTTAAGAGGCCGTTCAAGTCTTTCGAGCTGTAACGATTGTAGGATGCAGAGATCCTGAGATGTTGATTAATCGAAACATGCAGAGAGAATAATCAAATAGAAATGATACCCAACAATGCAATTATTCTTGGGTATCACTCTGCTGTCATCGTGGTTAATCGAGATATTTCAACTGAATTTCAGTATCTTTCAGTTTGGTTTGCAGTTTGGCAACACCTTCTTCGCTCACTGAGGTACGTGTTAGCTTAAGGTCTTTCAATGCTGTCAAGTGCTCTAGCTGAGGCAGCCCTGCATCTGAGACTGAGGTAGAACCGAGATGGAGAAATGTCATCTTGGTCATCCCCTTCAAACTCGATAGTCCTTCATCGGTCAATTGCGTGTTATCAAGATTCAAGTAATCCATATTAGTTAAACCGGCCAAGTGAGCCACGCCTTCATCTGTGATAGCGACCCGCCAGAGGTTCAGTTTTTTGATCGATTTAAGGCCAGATAAATGCTTGAGCCCATCGTTTGTGATCAGGCTGTCTTCACTGATATCCAAGTCTTGAAGAGTCGAGATCTTTGCGATGTGGGCTAAGCCGATATCTGACACTTGAGTTTTTGAAACTCTTAGCACTTTCAATGATTTGAACTGATCAAGATTTTCCATGCCTTCATCTCCGACCAATGTTCCTGACAACAGTAACTGTTCTAGATTCTTCAGCGGAGCCAATTGATCAATGCTGGTGTCGTCGATCCAGAGAAAATCGAGAGAAAGGATTCTCAACTTGGTTAGCTTTACAATCGAAGGAATGGCTCTGTCATCAACATCCTTTGTCAAGTCGTTTTTGCCTGAAAGCCGCAGCACTGTCAGATTGGATAACCCTTCAAGCGATTTGATGCCTTCGTTTGTGATGACACAATCACGTAGATCAAGTTGCTGGAGAGTTGTGATCTTACCGAGAGTCACTAGTCCTGCGTCAGTGATTTTTGTTTCTGCAAGTTTTACATAACGAATGCGTTTTAAACCCAAGAGCCCTTCTAGCGCTGCATCTTCGCACTCGGAACCTCGGAAGTCGACATCAATAATAAAACCTTCGCCATCTTCTTGTACCTTGGTAGCACTTGCCTTGATTGACTCTACGGATGCTGCGTCATCTGGCTCTGCTGGTGGTGTAGAAACTGTGGGTTGAGTATTGGCTGGCAATGATGTTGTTGGAGTCGCAGGTTTGTCTGAACATCCCAAAAACATGACTAAACTGAATGACGCTAGAACGATGGATTTGAACGGCCGAAGCATGGAGGGATTTCCTTGGAATGATACGAGACATAATAAGTCATGAAATGAAGCGACACCCATGACTTGAATTCTGATTTAATAGACCAGTTTTAGGCTGAATACGCAAGTCTGTGTGGTTGCTGCACTGAGTAGTATGATGCGAGCGATTGACTACTTTTCTAATTGAATTAGGTGCCTTCTTAGCTTTTCGTCGTCGTTTCAATTAATTCAAGTTGATAGTTTAAAGCATCCATGAAACCGAAAAATCATCACGAAACGATCTCAATTAGTCTTTGTCCCAAGGCAAACCTTTCCACCAGGTAGCCCCAGCATGATTGGGTTGTTTGGCACCAGGTGTTGATCGCCCTTGTTCGATGATTTGGCGTAATTCTTCGGTTAATTGTGTCACCAATTCTGGATGTTCGGCCTGAAGGTTCTTCGTCTCTTTCGGATCATCTTTTAGATTATAGAGTTGCAGACTTGGCAAATTCTGCTTGTTAGCTACTGATTCTCGTGGAGGACTCCAGCCGCCGGAGCCTTTGCAGAACAAGAGTTTCCAGTCGCCATTGCGAATTGCAAAGTGCCCTGAGACTGAGTGATGGACTACGGCCTGGTGCAATGCTCCATTTACTTTTTCGCCACGCAATGTCGGAAGCAGGCTAACACTGTCTTCGGCGGTGCTTTCTGATAAATCATGCCCTACAATCTCAGCACAAGTGGCCATCACATCTGCCACCGTGATGGTTTGCTTGCTTAGTGTTCCCTTATTGATGTTCCCAGGCCAGCGTACGATAAATGGCACACGGTGCCCACCTTCAAAGGCATCGGCCTTCCAACCTCGCCAGTTGGCATTTAGGTGAATTCCAGCAGCGTCTAATTCCGCGAAATTAGCTTTCGGCGAAGTTCCATTATCACACATGAAAAACAAAACTGTGTTTTTATCTTGTTTGGTTTCTTTCAATGCTCGGGTGATTTCACCGACAGTCCAATCGGTTTGAACTAAGAAATCTGCGTATTCACTGACGCCTGACTTGCCTTGAAAATTACTGTGTGGCGCTATCGGGGTATGAGGCGAGGGCAGTGGAACATACAGAAAGAACGGTTTTTCCTTTTTGGCTCTTTCACGAATATGCTGCGAACATCGATTGGCGTACTCGAAGAGAACTGCACGGAAGTCCCAGTTTTCAACCGCAGGACCTGCTCCGACGCCGACCATGGTTCCACCTTTCATCGTGGTGGTGATTTTTCCTAACACTTTGTCGTTTTCTCGCCACACGTAAGGAGGCCAGTTCGGGACATCGTCGCCAAAGTAATAATCAAACCCGTGATCATTGGGGCCCCCTTTGACTTTTCCTGTGAAATCAATTTCCGCGAGCTTTGCGGTGGTGCCGCCTCCTTTTTTTGGCCAGTTCCAGCCTAAGTGCCACTTGCCGATACAGGCCGTATCATAGCCATGCTCTCGCAACATTTCTGGAAGCGTGAGACGTTCGTCTTCGATCAAAGGACGTTCCCACTGGCCTACGATGCCACGTTTGAGACGTGAACGCCAGTTGTATCTACCGGTTAACAGACCATAGCGAGTTGGCGTACAAACCGCAGAAGTGGAATGGGCATCGGTGAAACTCATCCCCTGGCTTGCCAACAGATCGATAGCAGGCGTTTTCATTCCCATTTTGTCATTGAAGGCGGAGACCGAATCTAGTCCCATGTCGTCCGCGAGAATGACGATGATATTAGGTTTATCTGCGGATGAAAGATAATTTGCAAATAATAAGAATGGTAGAACAACGAGTGATCGAAATCTTGAATTAAACATAAGAGGTGCCGTTTTTTAGGAAGGAATATCGACAACTGGGAATAGCCAAAGCACACAGGTCAAGAAGGAAATTCTTGATCAAATTAATAATTAACGAGTGCTGCTAAGCCTTAGCCTAAATGACTTTGCTCTGAAATTCAATGATTACTTACACGTTTATACGTGAGATTTGAAATAACTTTTCGACCTTCTTTGATGGTGTAAGTACCATCGAGTTTGATGACCCTGCCAACATTGGTATCTAACAGGTTTTTATGAACAACCAAGAAGGGGAGTCGGATCTCCAATTTTGTTTTGTCTGAAAGCTGTAGATAATAGACATTCGTGTCGTTAATGTCATCGCTAACAGTCAGCAGCCCTTTCGCTGTCAGGTCTTTTCCATCGTCTTTGGTGATCAACCAAGACCCGTCATCCGCATTGGTAGGTTTAAATCCGGCCAGTGAGGTAATGCCCGCTAATTGGCCAGTGCTTTCCCCAATTTTATCGCATTCAGCCCCCATTAAATTGGCTAAGGTCAACAACAGGTTAGGAAAGGGCGTCGGCTCAGGGAAATTCACATGACGGCCAGTTTTGATTTTACCGCCCCCTTTTCCGGCAAGCACGACAGGAATATCCGTCAGTGTGTGGTAGTCTCCGTGTTTAATTCCAGAAAGATAGAGGATCACAGAATTGTCCAGTACATTGCTGTTACCTTCTTTGTAGGACTTGAGTTTGTCTAACAGATACGCAAACTGGGACGTATGCCACGTGTTGATTTTATTGTAGTGCGGGAGTGTACTTCGGTTGCGAGCATAGTGAGATAGATAATGAAACTCTTCATTGATGCCCAAAAAGTCATACGTGTATCGGCTATTCGTATTGGCCATCATCATAGTGACAACACGTGTGGTGTCTGTCCAGAAACTCATGGCAATGAGGTCAAGCATCGCCTTTATTTTGCCCGCTAAATTCGGTTCAAATTCCAACGGTTGAATCCGGTTCATTTTTGCATCGCGAAGAGGATCATCTTGAGCACTGAACTGGTTGATTTGTTTCTCAAGCGTACGGATCGATTCAAAATACTGCCCAAGGGTTTGTTTATCTTGTAGACTTGCTTTCCTCAAAACATCCTTTGAACTTTCCTTGATGTCATCCAAAACACTCTGAGTCTGTTTACGATGACGCGCGTTATTGAGACCCCGAAACAGCATGTCAAAGATTTGCGCAGGATCTCGCTGACCAGCTAACGGATTTCCCTTTTTGTCATGAGACAAATAATTGAGCAAAGGGTGTTGTTTCCAGACATTGTCGGCCGTCATTTGCAATGATTTAACAGGTGTGTTCTGTCCAATTTGTTCGGCAATTCTTTGATCAATACTGTTGTAGCTACGATTTTGCTTCTGGGGTAATTCACCAGTCATGCAGAGCGCTGGTGCAACCAAGTGTCCGCCATTATTGGTGCCGAAAATATGATCCAAGTTTTTAAGGACAAGCACGTCGTCTTGTAGATGTTTCAACGGACCAAGCACACCAGCCAGATTGAAATCAGATTCCGTTCCACCAGCGATGTCCCATGAGTGAGGATAAACACCGCACCCTTTGTAAAGCACACAAAATCGAATCGCATCTTGCTGTTCTTGTTTCTGGGCAGCCGAAAGAATTGCAGGCGTCATGATCTCTAGCATCGGCATGGCAACGGCTGCACCGATCCCTTTGAGCATCGTTCGTCGAGGAATCAAATAGGAATTCTTACTCATTGAATGTTTTCCTGTCGGTTTTGGAATTGTTGAGAGAAAACAATTTCCTCGATCAACACGCCCATGCGATAGTTATTCTGTTCAAGTTTGTTCACAATACTATTAATTGTAATTCGGTCGCAAGGTTGAATTTCTCGACCGATACTATAAGACAACATTCTTTTGACGATATTCGTGACAATCTCTTCTTTGTAAATCCCTAATAACTCTCTCTTGAGTTCTTGAGGGTTATCAAATGTTTTTCCATTGGGTAATATCCCATTTGATATCACGGGTTGCTGATTGGGATAGGCGGTTCTCCATTTTCCCTTGGGCGAGAAGTTCTCTAAACCGAGCCCTAGTGGGTCAATTTTCACATGGCAATGCTGGCAGCTTGCTTTTTCAGTATGGGCACGAAGAATGTCTGAGACACTTGGGTTTTCACTTTGGGTAAGAGATTGAATTGCTTCTTCAATCGAAGGGACATCTTTCGGAGCTTCAATGGTTTCACCAATAATGCTTGACAACAGCCAGACCCCACGTCGAATTGGACTGGTTCGTTCCGGGGCCGAAGTGATCTTCATAATTGCGACTGAAGTAATGACTCCGCCGAAGCGATCTCCTTTAATTTTTTGCAGCACAGGAGGTTCATAAATAAACTGACCTTCTTTCCCTCGACGTTCACCGCCGACAAGACGCTGGTATCGCAGAACATCTTGATACAACGAGTGATGGTCGATTTTCGATTCTCGATTAATAATATCGCCATAGCTTGCTCGGTTGATGTTGCTGTAATAGATCCAATCAGAGTCGATCAGTTCTAGAATGCTAAGATCTGATTTAATTAGTTCATCAAAGAAGTATAGAAGTTCATCGTATTGTGCTCGCTGCAGGGTTGATGGGCCACCCCCTTTGTTTGCTTCATCGATGAGAAGGACATCAAACCCTAGCCACTGCGCCGCAAAATCTTCTGAGAGTGAAATTCGCCGTGGCTGATTTAGCAATCGGGCAATTTGTTTTTTTAGCCCCGCCTTCTCAGATAATTGATCTTGGTCGGCTGCATGAAGAAGTTCATCATCAGGCATCGTTCCGTTTAAAAAATAGGAGAGACGTGTTGCCAATTCGTGTTTTTGAACTAAATAGGGTCCAGGCACACCTTGGTTGTGTTCTATTCGGTAAAGAAACTGAGGAGAAAGCAGTATGTTTTTGATGGTACGCAATAACGCTTGGTAGCTACTCTTGTCGACATGATTCCTACGGTAAACATCGAGAAACGGAATGAGGTCGGCATCTTTGAAGTTGCCACGAAATGCTTTGGTTGTAAATTGCTTCAGAATTTGTTGAACTTCCTCTGGCGTTAATTCAGACGCACCTTTTGATATTCCAAGAACTTCTTTTATTGCAGATTCATTGCCATCAAACTTGCTGATTGCAAAGTCAATAAATTTGAGATACTCCATCAAGGGCAATGTGCTATTGGCCATCTGACTTGCATCATTCTTAAAGCCAGATGGACCAGGGATCTCGACCGGCAATACTTTTTTGGAGTAATCCAGGTCTGCTTGAACTGCATTGCTATGGTTAAAGGGCTGCTTTAATTTAATGTGCAGCAAATCTTCAAGTGTGTTTTCTAGTTCATAGTTAGTAAGTCTTCGAAGTGGTGAAGACCCTATGTGTGGTTTTCCGTTTTTAAGAACGAACGTGTTTGTAAAATATGTCAGGATGCTTTGTCTGTCTGATACCTCTAACTCTTCTTCTGGCGGCATCTTCTTGGTGGCTACCGCATGTTCAACCTTTGTCCATAATTCGAACAAGTCATCGGATTGTGTCTTGGTTTCATGAAGTAGAACGGCCAGATTGACGCCACCTTCGGTTGTCTCGCTATTGTGGCAATCAATACAGTTGGCTTCAAAGATGGAAGATATTTTGTTTTTGATCTCAACATCAGCGGCAGGGCATTGATTAGCAAGTTCAGCAAAGACTGTGAATGTTAGGATCAGGAGCCAAGTGGGAGATAAAACGAAGGTGTGTTTAAACATTAGCAATGAAATTGTCCGCTGAGGATTTGCCTGGAGTGTTTGAATTAATATTCATTTTACCAATCAGGTCACCAAGAGCCAGCGTGCTCCTCTGATGGGTGGTTCTTGATGTTCATTTCCCAGGTCAAGGTTGCCATCGATTCGAATGTACTATTGTGTCTCACGGCATCAAGTTTCCCGCCTTTGGTCTCCAGAATCGGGATATTTACATACACCAGAATGTCTCAGAAAGGACAATTGAAGATCTGAAGTGCGCCAATCCGCACACGATTGTGCCGTGATCTCTCAGTCTAACAATTAGTAAAGACTTTTTATCGATCAAGTTCATAAAAAATAATTACGGCGATTTTTCTCTCAAAAATTCGTGACCATTCCATCATTGAATCGCTATGTTACAAGTCTTTTTAGCTTATCGTGAGACTCTCAATTCTCATATCGTATTTATTGCATTAGTCGAAGTTGACATCTCTATTAACGATCTTTTGCAAGCGATTTAAGTCGTATTGGCATCTCTTTTGCATTGTTGTAACTCACCATACTCACAGAAGATTTATGTATCCATTTCGCACGCTGGTTCACTGACAGCGAGTCTCCATATCAACAAAGAAGCATTTCTTGTGAGTTCAGGGGATGCAAACTAGGAATATCCTGACACGGATTTAAAGAATCACTTTCAACTAGATGTCTGCCAACTAAGAAGGGAGAAGGAATTATGAATAAGAAACATGAAGTAGTGCTCGATAGTTATTATCGCTGCGAAGACTCTGGTGGTTTCTTCGATACGTTCTATCAAATCTTTTTCACGAAAGATCCATCCATTGCTCCAAAGTTCGCAAATACCGATATGGATCACCAGAAGCAGATTGTGATGGCTTCGGTCTTGATGTGTTTAAGATTGAAAACAGGAGACCCTATTGCTAGGCGCACCATTTTTGATATTGGTGAAAGTCATAGCCGAAAGAAACTCAACATCAGACCTGAACTTTATGATCTCTGGCTCGATGCCTTGTGTGAATCGATCCAAAAACATGACCCCGAATATACGCCAGAAATTGAAGCTCTATGGCGTGAAAGCATGCAAGAAGCAATCGAGTTAATTAAATCGAACTACTGATTAATTTTTGACTATCAGATTTGTCATGGTAGTCGCAAGCAGATTATTGAACTCTTAAATATTGGAGTGGTTCCTGTGATATTACCTTCGTCTGATACGCCGATTGGAAAATGGGTTGCCAATTGTCCAGAGTTGATCCCTGTCTTAGAAAAGCATCAGATCGACTATTGCTGTGGAGGAAATAAAAGTCTCTCCGATGCTTGTGATAAAGCAGGTGTTGGTCTCGATTCGATTTTAAGTGAGTTAAATCAAGTTGTGACCAAGTTGGATGATGAGCCTCACAAAGACTGGTCCGCAGTAGCATTGACTGAGCTTTGTGATCATATCGAGCGAACTCATCATGCTTATCTGCTAAAGACTTTGCCCGATCTTGCAAAATTAGTTGCAAAAGTACGAAACGCACACTCAGATAGGCACCCAGAGCTTTGTGACTTGGAATCAACTTTTCGTGAACTGTGTGCCGAATTAATTCCGCACATGATGAAGGAAGAAAAAATTCTGTTTCCTGCAATTCGACGCATGGAAACAGTTGATCCTCAAACGAACAACCCTTTTGGTTCAGTCCAAAACCCAATCAACATGATGGAGCACGAACATGATAATGCAGGCAACGCCCTGCGTAAGTTACGTGAGTTGACCAATGACTTCATCGTTCCGGCGAATGCCTGCACTTCTTACCAGGCCATGCTGACAGGTCTAAAGAATTTAGAAGCAGATTTGCATCAACATATACATAAAGAAAACAATATCCTATTCCCAAAAGCTGTGTTATTAGAAGCCTCACTGATCGGCGTTTAACAACAACACTTCCTAATCTCCAATTCCTTCCTTTTTATCAGAGCAGATGTTCATACTATCATAAGTCGATAACCACATCGGCAAAGAGTAAGAAGTGTCAAAGCCTCTTACTCTTTGTGTGTTTCTGATCAATCCATCCCAAGAAAGAACTTTCTATGAAGAACTGTCAGAACTTGTCTAAATTATTGCTTTGTGCTTTCGTGACAACTGCGATACTATTTTCCTGCTTGGGAAATACTTTTGCAGAAGATAAACCTGTTAAGAAAGACCGAGCTTTAGAGAGAACCAGAGACACGGTAAGGATGCTCGATGACGTTTACAAGACGGCAGTCATTTTAATCACGACGCATTATGTCAACGATGAAGACGATTTACCTGCCGGAACTGCCGCCATCGCATTGTTTGATGCTATCAATAAAAAGGGCTGGCATGAAGTCCGTTTGCTCGATGCTAGTGGTGAACCGATTAATGACGAGAACTCAGCGAAAGATGCGTTTGAAAAAATGGCAGTCAAGCAATTAAAATCTGGCGAACCATGGTACGAAGAGATCATCAAAAAAAATGGCAAGCGTTATCTGCGTGCTGCCACACCTATTCCAGTCGTCATGCAGAAATGCACGATGTGTCACGATAACTATAAAGGGCTGGAGAAAAACGACCCTATCGGCGTATTGAGCTATACAATACCGATTAAATAATCCACAAGTAGAATTCGTTGAATCAGATCGAGGATACCTTAAAATGCTCGATCTGATTTTCTAAACCAGCATGTGAACGAAACCAACAACAAATGTTGGACAGGCTGAGTTGACATGCTTCTGATAAACCCTCTTCCCTTGAATTCCTTAGACCTCCTATTCTTCCGTCAAAGTCGTATTCACTACAATCAACGTGCAACAACACGCCGCTAAACATTGCGATTGATAGGAAATTTCCCTTTAAAGCTGTACTCTGCGACATTCAACCGTTAAATTTAAATAAAGAGATTAAATCGATCTAATAATAATTGGTATGCGAGCACATTTCGTACTCGCCAAAGAAAGACTTAGTAAGGACATACAATGAGTGAAAAGAAAAGCCCTAAGTACCCTGGAATTCGAGTCACAACTAACGGCAATCATTTGGTGGCAAGCACGGCAGCGTTGATCGCAGATTCAGGCGTTTTCTATCCAATAACGCCTTCAACGGAAATGGGCGAGATCTACCAGAACTTGTATGCCAAAGGTCAACTCACCGCTTTTGGTGAATCACTCATAGCAGTGGAAGCTGAAGGAGAGCATGCAGCACAAGGCGGGGCCATCGCAATCTCGGTGACTGGCAAGCGAGTGGTCAATTTCACTTCAGGGCAAGGCGTAGTCTACGGACTTGAACAATACTACCACGCGCCAGGTAAACTAAGCACCATGATCGTAGAGCTAGGGGCACGTGCTCTTACCAAACATGCGCTGAATGTTCATTGTGGCCATGACGATCTTTATGCCGCTTTTGACACCGGCTGGATTATCACATTCGCCAAAGATGCACAACAGGCAGTCGATCAGTCAATCATATTGAGAAGAATCACCGAGCTTTGTTTAAACCCAGGCATGAATGGACAAGATGGTTTTTTAACCACACATCTAGAACGAACTTTCTACAAACCAGAAGCTGCATTGATTCGTGAATTCTTAGGAGCAAAGGAAGATATCATTGACTGCCCGACCGAGGCTCAAAGGATATTGTTCGGCCCTACTCGACGCCGTATTCCGGCCATGATTGATCTTAAAAATCCGTTGCTGCTAGGGCCGGTTCAAAACCAAGAACATTATATGAATGGTGTCGCAGCGAGAAGAAACAACTTCTCAGAACAAATCCTACCGTTTTTTGAGCAAGCGTATCAAGAATATGGTGAGCTTACTGGTCGACATTATGGACTAGTAAGTGGGTACAACTGTGAAAACTCAGATACGATCTTTGTTTGCCTCGGTAGCGCGGCTCAAAATGTGGAGGCTTCGCTTGACTATCTGAAAGATACCCGTGGCGTTGATGCCGGCGTTCTACACATTAATGTACTTCGCCCCTTCCCTGATAATGCGGTGATTAAAGCCCTACGTGGCAAGAAGCGAGTCATCATACTGGAAAGAACCGATGAACCACTATCGGGCGAGAATCCGCTAACCCGTGAAATCAAAGTGGCTTTGAGTAAAGCGGCCAGTAATCATTTTGAGAACAATTATGAAGGTATCGAGAAATTAGATCCCAACACTGAAATGCCACAAATTGTTTCTGGCGTGTATGGACTGGGTTCCAGAGACTTTCGTCCCGAAGGAATTATTGGTGCGTACGACTTTGCCACAGGTAAAATTGCCCGAAAAGATGGTAAGAAGAACGGGGAAGGAACCAATTTCTGTTACCTGGGTATTGATCACCCTTATGCGGTTGAATCGGATGAAACACCTTCGTGCTTACCGGAAAAATCAATCGCGGTCAGATTTCATTCCGTCGGTGGCTGGGGAATGATCACCACAGGCAAAAACTTGGGAGAGATTCTCGGCGAGTTCTCTAGTTATGTTGCCAAACGAGATAATGTGGTTGATGAGAATGGTGACCCGAAAGAAGTTGTTCACATTAGCGCCAACCCGAAATATGGTTCCGAGAAAAAAGGGGCTCCAACCAATTACTTTCTGGTCGCAGCGCCTGAACGTATTCGTGTCAACTGTGACTTGCGGCATGTCAATGTGGTGCTTTGTTGTGATCCCAAGATATTCCTGCATGCCAATCCTCTCGCAGGTTTATCAGAGGGAGGTGCGTTTGTCTGGGAGTCTGGCGAGTCATCGGCAGAAGCGGCTTGGCAGCGAATCCCGAAACGCTTCCGTAAGGAAATCATTGAGAAAGAAATCCAGATTTACGTCTTGAATGGATTTGCGATTGCGAAAAAAGCAACGGATCGGGAAGACCTCCAAACCAGAATGCAAGGAAACGCATTCTTGGGTGCATTCTTCCGCGTTTCCCCATTCTTAAAAGACTACATAATCCCCGATGAAGAGTTTATGCAAACAGTCCGGAATCAATACAATAAGAAATTCGGAAAATTTGGCGATGCGGTGATTGAATCCAACATGACCGTGATGAAATCCGGTTTTGAGGAAGTGATCCAAGTTCAAGCAGGCGATGAAGATGCTCCTGATACTTCTGGATTTATTGGATCGGTAATCTCGCCTTGTTCGATTGCAACGCCTGAACCACAGTTGGTAAACATCTCCAATAATGGAAGCATGAATGGCTCTGCAAATGGCAAGAACGGAAAGAGTACCAAGCCTCCTCTTTTCGAACGAGCTACATTTGATAAAGAGTTTCGTGCAGGTTTAGGTTATGATCAGCCATCAAGCCCATTGGCATCAGTGGGGATCATGAGCGCAGGCACCGGAGGTAATGCCAGCAAGTATGTGGCTCGGCGAGAAGTGCCCGTCTATATCGAAGAAAACTGTACGCAGTGCATGGACTGCATCACCATTTGCCCAGATACCGCGTTACCCAATACGGCTCAAGACATTTCTACCTTTCTGTCGACTGCAATTGCAAATTACGTCAGTGACTCTTCGTCAAGATCGGCACTCATTAATCGAGTCTCCGCGATTGAAGACTCTTGCCGCGAAAAGATGTTGGCACTTGCACCTGAAAAAGAAGACACCACCCGCTTTAAAGATGTGGCGATGTCGGTAATTCGTGAGATTAAAGACGATGCCATTAACGCAGAATCGATTGATCAATTGGATTCGATTCTAGAAACCTTGCCTATTGCTTATAAAAAAGTGAAAGCAATCTTTCTTAATAAAGAAAAGAAAGAGGCCGGCGCAGGTGGGTTGTTCTCGATATTTGTCAACGACCTTTGTAAAGGCTGTTCCGCGTGTGTCGAAGCGTGTGGAGATCACGATGCCTTGAGAATGGTTTCGGAATCGGAAGATTTACACGCACGTAATGAAACGGCGCATAGTTTTTTGAAGCTGCTCAGTGATACTCCCCAAAAATACCTTGGTCTTTTCGATGCTGCAAATCCGCAAGACTCCAAAGCTGCCGTGCTGAAAATGCACTTAATGTTGCAGTCTAAATATACGGCGTTAGTTTCAGGCGATGGTGCCTGTGCTGGTTGTGGTGAGAAATCTGTCCTACGAGCAATTGCAACACTAACTGAAACATTAATGCGGCCAATTTTCCACAACAAGGCCGATCGGATAGCGCAAAAAGCTGACCAGCTTGATCAAACGGGTGTCACAAAACTTGCTGCACTTAAAGCAAGCGATGGTGACTCGTATGAAGTGATCAAGAAGACAATCCTGCACTTGATCATGGGCTTTGGCCGAGAGAGTGCTGAAGATACGCAGAAGAATATCGACGCCGGGTTCAAGGGAACCGACAAAGATCTTATCGATGGGCTGGTCATGGTACTGCGGCAAGATGCTGAGAATCACCGGAATATCCGGCCAATTGAAGGCTGGGCACCCAATGGCATGTCGGTCATGGCGATGGCCGCACACACTGGCTGCAATACGGTTTACGGCTCAACACCACCTAACAACCCGCATCCTTATCCTTGGATGAACTCGCTGTTTCAAGATGGTACTACGGTAGGCTGGCTCATTGGTGAAAGTTTCATTAAAGATCATTCACGCCAGTCAGTATTGCCAGAAAGATTTTCCGATCTAATCCTTGCTGATGGTGCAGAACCAATCACCGAAGATGATTATTTCCGATTCACACATTTCACCGATACCCACATGACCGACAATGAGATCATGGAATTGCCCAAGGTTTGGGCAATTGGTGGCGACGGTGGCATGGGCGATATTGGATATCAGAACGTGTCCAAAGTTGTTCTACAAAACCGTCCGAATGTAAAAATCCTGATGCTTGATACGCAAGTTTATTCCAATACCGGCGGTCAAAACTCGGACTCTTCACCTATGACGGGCGGTTTTGATATGAACCAAGCTGGCGCTGCCAGTGAAGGCAAACTGACCGAAAAGAAATCGGTAGCAGAGACCTTTGTCGGCGGCCATGGATCGCCGTATGTGGCACAAGTATCGATGGCGAACACTGGAACATTCTATAAATCAATCTTAGACGGTTTATGTTATCGCGGTACCGCCTTCTTCCAGGTGTTTACCACTTGCCAGCCCGAACATGGTGTTCCTGATTACGCGGCCCAATTGCAAGCACAAAGAATTCGTGATAGCCGCGGCATGCCAGAATTTGTGTTTGATCCACAGCAGGGTGAAACCTACCAGGAAGCATTCAGCATCAAAGGCAATCCGGCTGGCAAAAAAGATTGGTATGTTAAAAAGGCATCGGTCACAAAAACTGCATTTGACTACACCGTGGCACACTGGGCCTTTAGTGAAGCCCGCTTCCGCTTGCATCACAAAATTGTGAAACCAGAAGCAGTCGAAGGCATGATCAAGCTAGAAGATAAACTACAATTGATGACCATGTCGGATGTGACCCATCGCCTGTTCCTCGATAAAAACCATCGTGCTTACGTTCCACTGCGTGGAGTCTATACCATCGATTACGCCGAAGATGGTTCACCCGTCTATCATGTGATATCACGCCAGATGGTCCTCTTCTGTGTTGAACGTCGTAAGTCGTGGCGGATCATCCAAAGCCGGGCAGGCGTAGAAAACAAAGATTATATCGCCCAAAAAGAATTGCTGGCCAAGATCGACTCAGGCGAATTAACCGTTGAAGAATTTCTAGGTCAACAGTTAGAACTCGCCACAAAATAATAGGCCCACCCAAATCAGCCGTACATCAATTTGCTTCAAGCAATTTTGATGTACGGCTGATTTGGGTGATTGTCCGTTGGCTAATTTTTCTGAAAACCCCCTCTGGTGCGGTCATTTTGTCCAATGGACAAATTTTTAAGATGGCTTTGGTGGAATGATGTTTGGTCGGTTGATTTGTTGCGTTGTTGTAAGTGACAATCTCAAACAACTTAGGGAGAGTCAAAAAAGTGTCGCCGCTCAAATACCCAAAATTTGTCCATTGGATAAAAAAACATCCATGGACAAATTCGGAAATCGCACGTTTCCAACCGGTGAAAACAGCCAGCTTTCCCCCCGGTAGAAATCTAGTACCGGGTAGCCCAGGTTGCTCGCAACCTGGGTCGGCGCAGTCGACAAGAGGTCGCAATCGGCGGCATGATTTTTCACGAAATGTATCCATAACTCTGGTCCAATTTACAAAACCAATGTAAGGCACGCATTGTGTTTTGTAGGGTACGCTACTGCGTACCAGCCGTTATAAAACCGAAAGATATTCTCATGCCAAGTCGCAAAGACGCCAAGGAAGGAAGAGATTTCACCACGAAACCCACGAACATTTTTCTTTGGAATCTTTTCGTGGGTTTCGTGTCTTTCGTGGTAATTATCTTTTTAACATCATTTAGAAAACCAGCAGCATCAAGGGTGGCATTGTCCAGTTAGACAAGAGGGTGCCATACATGATATAATCTCTGTCATGGCGAGCCTCGTGTATCTCTCGCTCAATTCCCCAAAAGGAAATCTTGGCATACGAACGGATAAACGGAATGAGCACAGAACAATTTCCCATCTTTGGTCGCCAAGACGATCTTGAATATCTACGTCAGCGAATCAAGCAACCAGGTCTCACCGCCCTGGCTGGCCGCCCACAAATTGGCAAGACTCGGCTGCTAGAAGAAATTCGCGACGAGATTCGTGATCCCCAAAACCTTCAGCTCGACTATTTGGTAGGATATTTTGAATCAAGCGGAGCAGAGCCGGATTCTCTATTAAGGGCTTTAGAACAGTTATACTCGCATTGGCTCTCGCAAGCTGATTATCTTCAGCAAGCTCGAAAACTATGGACTGACAACAAAGATGGAGTGGTTAAACTCTTAGGCATAGGAGCGGCGGAAATTCTGTCTTCATTGATGAAGCCGGTTGATGTCACTGGACTAATCGGGACAACAGTAAAGACTCTTTTTAGCTCTCTAGTCAATGCAGATGAACAGCTAAAGAGCGGGGGAATTCAACTTCCTCGATTAAGTTACGAACAGGCCAAAGATGTTTTGACTGTTGTTCATAAGCTTTCTGGAAAACCGGCAGTATTAATCCTTGACGCTTTCGAGCAGTCGCCTGATGTGAGAAAAGAGGCGATCAACTTTCACCGCTATTTAAGTCGAATCAATGAGTGGCCTCCTTGTCATTTTATTGTCACGGTTCGGTTCCCAGGCCAGGGAGATGATCAAAGCGAAGCCTATAAGGAAGTAGAACAATTTGCAAAAGAGTCCGCGAAGGCGGAGGCAAGACATATCAAACCGATGAACCTGGAGCAGCTTGAGGAACAAAATAATCTACTTCAATGGATGAAAGAGGAAGTGCCTGGTTCAAAAAGTATAAATTCAGAATTCCTCATTCAACAATTAGATGGATTTCCTGGAACTCTTCGGCGATGGAAAGATTCGACGGGGATTCATACTGAGGAGGAATTCAGTCAACAGGCGAATGCAGCAAAGGCCTACCGTTATGCAGAAGTGGACGAAATACTCGAAGAATTGCGAGACGCTAATCGAGAGTTACTGGACCTTGCTATTCGATTGGTTATGCTGCCTGAATTTACTAATAGTGAGCAATGGCAGCCGTTTTTTGGCATAATTCTAGGGGAAGATCATAATCGATACAAGCTTACGGAATTAGAGAGGAGGGGTTTGCTAGAAGTTGATTACTTTCCATCTTTTGGTCTAACTGCTCGATATGAATACACCCAAGAATATGTAGCCACAAAGTTATGGAATTATGCTAAACCTCTAGTTGAAAAGCTTATTATTGATTTAGCTTCAGAAATTGATGATTTAAGTGAGCGTGTATTAAATTTCGCTAGTGCTCTTCTAATGCTTTCTTTTAATCTGGGTGATTCTGACGATGAAAATTCAATTATTGAATTGGATCCCAAATTTATAGGCTTGCTAAATGCCGCTGAATCACTATATGAATTCCCTGCACATCCATCACAGATTATTGCAGCAGTGCAACTATTAGACAATCATCCTCGAATACTTCCATTGATTGCATTAGGAACAGTAAACGCTCTTCAGCATGCTCAGAATACAGAGCAGAAAATCTTGATCGATGAGTTGCGATTCATGAGTGAATCAATTAATGATTTTCCAGATGTCCAGATTTGGTTTGCACAAGGTCTCTTTAATGCTTTCAACATGACAATCGATCTGAATTATTTTGATGAATTAGAAAAACACTATTTTCAAAATTGCGATAATGTTATGATAAGAGAGATATATGGCAAAGGTTTATACAATGCCCTGCTAGACTCCGATGCGAGTAATAAGAGTATTTACCTGAGCAAATTTCGAAAAATGAATAAGCAGTATCCTGGTGATACCGAGTTATTGAGTCTTTATGCCAATGGATTACTAAGGACCATTAATAAGACGATGAGTTTCACCTTTGATTGGCTTGATGAGTTACATGAATTAACTCAGAAGTATTCAGACAATTCAGAGTTGCGTGAGGTTTATGGCAAAGCTTTATTTAAAGCTATTCATTATTCAAACGAAGAGGAGAAGAATATCTGTAGTGAAAAGTTACTTCAATTAGTCGACTCGCACCCAGAAGATAAAATTCTTGAGAAAATCGCCGATCACAATAATTTGGATAGTGACAAAAATAACATGAGAGAGCCTCGGTGAAACAGTTCGAGAATTTAATCTGAGATCATGGTTGGTTTTATCGCAAGTCGGTCCGCTGTGCTTTAATAAATTAAATTGACGAGTCGTTACAAGCTTCTCACTGGCAAATAGCCAGTGCCACCCAGAAAAGGCTGTTCCTTGTGTTAAGTTTCGTCAGCCAAGTAGAACGGATGGAGTCTGCACCAAAAACAACCTGCAATCAATTGTAACGTCCACGGGCACCCGATTCAATCAAAACACAAAAGCGTTGCCGACATCCATCTGAGTGTGCGGTAGCAACCATTATCGGCGAGAGCATTTGCAAGAAAATGCCAAGGCTCTTCGTAATTATGAGAATTATCCTATTGACATTAATCTGTCTGCGGAATTAAAATTGTTACATGGAAATGGCTCGGGGTTCGCTACTAAAAGAACTGTGGTCGACCTCAACGGACCGGATAAAACTGAAGAGATGAGAATGCTATCTAGCGATCAAGGGCTTTCTATTATAGGGTCAAAACCATCAAGATTCGCCGTGGTTGTGTGTACCCTGTTTTGTTTTCTGCATGGCGGGCAAATCGTTGCTGCCGATGCACATTCGGCGGTTACATTCTACGAAACTAAAATAGCACCCATTTTGAAGCAGCGGTGCCATGAATGCCACAGCAATGATACCGGTAAGGCTGAAGGCGGCCTGGTCTTAGACTCCAGAAGCGGCTGGGAGCATGGTGGAGACTCTGGCGCTATTCTTATTCCCGGTAAATCAGATGAGAGTCTATTGATCCAAGCGATACGGTACGATGATGAGAATCTCCAGATGCCACCCGAGGCCAAACTACCGGCGGAAGAAATTGCCCTTCTGGAAAAGTGGGTCAACATGGGAGCCCTTGATCCACGTAAATCCCTTCATAAAAGTTATGAAGGAGATGAAAATTCCTTTGGATTAAAACTCTTCAATAAGTACTGCTTTGACTGCCATGATCGCGAGTTGAAAAAAGGGAATTTGAATCTAAGCGAAGCATTTTCATTGGAGAGTTACGATGGCACGCATGTGTTTGAGAACTTGATCATCGATAAAATGCCCCCCTCGAATAAAAGCCAGCCCACCGCTAGAGAGAAGCACTTGATGTTGGATTGGTTGTCAAATGGCCAGTTGGCCGTTGAGACCAGCGGTTACCGCCGCTTGAGTCGCCATGAGTTTGTCAATTCTGTGAATGATCTTTTGGGAACGGACTTAGATTTCGCCGATAAGATACCAGAAGATCGTGGCACGCATAAATATGATTCCAATCATAAAATTGCTCTCACCAAAGAACTGCTTGAGTCTTACTTTGCCGTGGCAGACGAAATGCTGGAATATGCCTTGCCTGAAAAAGGTTTTCACGAAGAAACGTCTTGGTTGATTAGGCCCAAGTTGCCAATTTTTAACACTTATGCAGTGCATGCTAAAAAATATCAGGATGGCATGCTGTTTGCCTGCTTGCGCTCCAACAATGGAAATGTCTACCCATTTTTTTACGATCAGTTTAAGGCACCAGTCAAAGGGCATTACCGTGTTTCCGTTGATGCGGCAAAAGTAGGTGATTTCAAAGAGGATATCGGCATTGTTATTTACGCCGGAAAGTATTTTTTCAACGATGCGAATCCGCAGCAACAACGGTTATTAAATATCGTTTCCGTAGGTGACAAAGATGTAAAAACTTACTCCTTTGAAGTCTTTTTGAACGAAGGCGATGAACTGTCGGTTCACTGCTATTCGAAACACACTTTGAAGTTACCGAACCCTGAAATCGGGGCTTACATCAAGCAGATAAACGTGAATGGTCCTTTGTTAGACAAACGACTGATTCAGGTCGATTCCGAATCCATTGCTCAAGTGAAAACGGGGATTCAACAATTTGCAGAGCGTGCCTTTTGCAGAGCATTATCCGACAAGGACTTGGAGCCCTATTACGCATTAGCCGAGAGCGATTTTTCTGAGAACAAAAGCTTTCTCTCGGCCACCAAGATCAGTTTAAAAGCGATCTTGTGTTCACCTCGATTTTTACAGGTGCCAGTAACTCAAGAATATGTTCAGCAGCACAAAAACTATCGCATTGCATCTGATTTGGCACGCATGCTTTGGCTGTCAGTTCCCGATCAAGAGTTGCTGTCACTCGCCAAGAATGAACAAGAGTTATCGCCTGAGATTCTGACAAGCGAGATCAACCGAATGCTCAACGACCCCAAAGCCGGTCGTATGATTCAATCCTTATGCAATCAATGGCTCAATTTGAAATCGTTTAACCGGATATCACCTTCGTTGAGCTTGTACCCTGGGTACAGCGACTTGGTTAATTATTACCTGCCCCTTGAAACAGAGTTGTATCTAACTCATCTCATTCAGAATGACTTACCAGTCACGCATCTGATTGATTCTGATTATTCGTTTTTGAATCAGCGATTGGCACAGCATTATGGAATTGATAATGTTATCGGTCAGAAAATGAGATTAATTCAATTTCCTCCGAACTCACAACGTGGCGGTTTATTAACCATGGGTGCCATCTTAAAAGTGACGTCGGATGGATTCACAACCTCGCCTATTTTGCGAGGTGCCTGGATATCGAAAAACATTGTGGGCACGCCTCTCTCTCCGCCGCCAGAAGATGTCGAAGTGCTTGAAGCTGATTTGAGTAAAGCAGAAACCTTAAAAGAGCAACTTGCAGCACACCGGCACAACAAGTCGTGCAACGCTTGCCATAAAGACATTGATCCTTATGGATTTGCGCTGGAAAGCTTTGATGCAACAGGTCAAGTGCGAAGCAAATATCGTATCATTCAAGATCATAAAGCAACATTCATTTGGCGGCCTGCTGGCTATTTCAAGGAAACTCAGAATGTCGATTCGACAGGTGAAATCTATAATGAATCTTTTAAAGATATTAACGGGCTAAAAAAAGTGCTCTTGGCCAAGCATAAAGGCATTGCTTATAACTTTGCTAAGAATTTCTTTGAATTCACGAATGGCTACCAACCGAATCTGAGACAACGCATTGATATTTATGCAATGATTCCAGATCAAGCAGAAAACTGCCGGATGAGAGACTTAATTACGAAGCTAATGGTATACTCACTTTTAGGAGATAAAGATGAAATCCAATAGACGGAATTTTCTAAAAGGGAGTATTGCATCTTCATTGGCTTTGTCTCCACTGATTCTCAATGCACAGGATACTGACAGTGTTGAAAAGAGCGATTCTCCTAAACGAATCATCTTTATTTGCAATTCACTGGGCTTCTATGCGCCTAATCTGTTGCCCAAAACCGCAGGCGATCTTGGTACATCGGATTATCTTAAACAGATCAAGACCGTCAATAAAATGACCTTGTTTGAGAATCTGTATCATCCCGGCATGAAAACAAGCAACCATGATTCTGAAAAATCGTTTTTAACCGGGGGCATGTTTCCTGAGAGTTCGACCTTTAAAAACACCATCTCGGTAGATCAGCTTTTGGCTCGTAAATTAGGAACTGAAACAAGATTTCCCTACTTAAATCTAGCAATCAGCGACCGGGGTTGGGGGTCGTCTTGGAATGAAATGGGCTCTCCTATTCCCCCGCTTCATGACGAACAACTGGTGTTTAACCGCCTGTTCGGCAAAGAAGATCAACATGCGGTAGAATTACAATTACAAAAAGATCAGGCGATTATTGAGTGTCTTCGCCGCGACATTAGTTTTCTGAAAAGACAAGACGCTGATCCATCGAGCTTAAATGCCTATCTAACTAATTTGGATCACCTAGAAGCTCAGTTTGAACGCCAAATGTATTGGTTAAATAAAGCAAAGCCCCAGATCAATCACAGCTTGAGTAAGGACACGCAGTTTCCATTTTCAACCAAGCTGAAAAACTTGCTTGATTTATCACGGCTCGCATTTCAAACCGATTCAACGCGGGTGATTACGCTTTCATTGGAATTTATTGAAGGTGCAATCAAAGTTCCTGGAGTCACAGGAAGCTGGCACTCATTTTCTCACCATGCGAATAAGAAAAACCTATTAACCTCTCTGGAACATATCGAACAAAATATCCTCAAACATCTAAATCAGTTTCTATTTGACATGGATCAGATAAAAGAAGGGGATAGGTCACTGCTCGATAACACCACGGTTGTGATCGGCAGCAACTTTGGCGATGCCTCAAATCACACGCACAACAATTTGCCTATCATCATTGCTGGCGGTGGCTACAAACATGATTCTCATCGAGTCTTAGAAGGACCAACACCGCTGTGTAATCTCTACTTAGAATTACTCAACAAGCACGATATTGATATGGGGAAATTCGGAAGCAGTAAAAAGAACATGGCTCTATTGAAAAGCTAGAAAATTCAATAGTCGCTGTGCCGAGTTCTAGTGAAGATTACTGCCATGAGTTTCAGAACTCCCTCATCCTCCTTCGACAGTAATGTTCAGGTGGCTCTTGGATCTTCAGTCCCGACCGTCCCTGGTGCCATGCTTTCGCCGGTTAGGCGTAAGCATGCTTTTATGGCAAACTCAAGTGATGCACCTCAGCATTGCCATCAATCCCACACTCCGGCACCGAAATATAGACGGTGCCGCCGATCAGCATGACCAAGCAAACGCAAACACTCAGCCCAAGAAGGCTCAAGCGTAAAGATCGTTCGGCAGTTGGATAGGTACACAGCATGAAGAGAGATCG
>NVWB01000118.1 GCA_002733575.1 Blastopirellula sp.
ATCCAACAATATCACGCTCTTGGAATAGAAAAATGCTAAAGTCAGCAAAGCAGAGACCCAAAACACCAAATCAAATGCGTTTCCACACAACCTCAGCCGTGATTACCGATTAGCTTACTCTAGATTGTGACCAGTCAAATTACCGCTTCGAGTATCCGTTTTGGTCAAGTGCCATTTTGAACCCATTCGCGATCTGCTTTTACCAAAGTGTTGGCGAATTCAATGAGCCTTCGCATTATTGCTGTTAATGCGACCTTTTGCGGTTTGCCCTGTTTGATCATGGCTTTGTATTTCTCACGCATGTCGGGATTGTGCCGAGTTGCTACAAGAGCAGGCATGTAGAGCGCATCACGCAGCTGTTTTCGACCACCCTGAATGGTGGCTTTGCCTCGCCACTTTCCCGATTGTCGGGTCATTGGAGCTAATCCGGTGAGGCTTGCAGCCCGCTTTTTATCAAGAGTTCCAACCTCTGGCATCTCAATGAGAATGGTTGCAGCGGCCACTTCACCAACGCCCGGGATAGAGCGTAATATAGTGTTGGCTCGGGCTCGGTTGGGGCAGTCTTGCACCCTCGTGTTAATGTCCTGCTGCAATACTTTCAATTGGCGTGCTATCTGGTCTATCCGTGCTTTGGTTTGTCGCTTAACGAGAGCAAGGGTTTGTGTTTGTAAGCGGTTAATCAAACGGGTGCGATCCTTGATGAGACCACCTCTGGAACTGAATAACTCTTTGAGTTCGTATTGATTTTCGTTGAGAGGCTGGTCTGATTCCAAGGCCAGGGCATTGCAAAAACTTGCGAGCATACGTGCGTCCTCCCCATCCGTCTTGACCCTGGTCCCGCAAGCTTGAGCAAACCGGCGTGCCTGCAAAGGATTGACCTTCACCAAAGGGAGCTTCCCCGAAAACGCTCGTTCGAAACTCCTATTGTATGGACCCGTTGCCTCAAACACGATACGGGTCGGCAATTCCTCGCCCAACTAGGTTGATAGGGCACGGAAACCGGCAGATGTATTAGGAAAGCGTGCTGCCGCCCCGTCACTCAACCGATGTGCGTCCAGAAAATCCTTCGATATATCAATGCCTATGCTATCATTTGTCATCATCGTCATGTCCTATGCTTGTCATGCAAGCTTATAGCTTGCGTATCCGTTCAGGCCTCATGCGAAGACGGCGACTGATCAAACTCGAAAACGGTCCCTTACGACCAAGCCCATATCGATCCAGACGCCGCCAATGCATGCCATAAATGGTGTGGCGTGCATTGGTTCAATCTTCGCAGATCGATAGGGAAATTATAAGACAAGCCCAAAGTTACCTCGTTCTGTGGGCGGGGAGAATATACGTCATCCAGAGGCAACCCTTTGCGGTTGGTGTTTCAGCGAAGAGAATCCACACCAGAGCAAGGACAATTGCTACTCCCAAACAGATAATTTTTCTTCTGCTAGAACAGTATTGACCGCGGGCCTTTCCAACATTTGTAAGCAATGACGTGTCCAATTGGGAAAATCGGTTCGCATATCCAAGCCAAGACGATTACCCCATCTAAAATATCCAACTAAGCAAGGGTCAACAGCCGAAAAGCCACCTAGCACGTAACCAGTTTTTGGTATTTTCCTTTCAATCAAGTTGTAGACATCTCTCAATCTCTTTCGTCCTTTTGCCTGTATTGAAGAATGGTGGCTTGGATCTTCGGTCAGCCTGTCTGTATTCCAGCATTGCGTAACGGGGCCCGCATGCACTCCACTGGATAGCCAATTCATCCATTCTACTGCACGCACTAAGGTGTTCGGTGAAGTATCTAAATCAAGGTTGGCTCCAAATGTGAATGTAAGATAAAGCATAATCGCTGATACCTCAGTAAGAACTTCGTTACCCAAATCCAAAACAGGAACTTGCCCCTTCGGATTGACTGTTAAATGCTTGTCTGTTCTCGTTGAACCATTACCAGTCGACACCATTTCCGTTTGATATGGTTCCCCAAGCTCTTCAAGCATAATGTGAACAGCGAGTGAACACGCTCCCGGCGAATAATATAATTTCATTTTGCGACTTTCGGTTAACGCCAGAACGGTTTTTGGTTTTCAGCTTCTGCCTGCGCGCGGTCAACACCGATATCATGCAAGCGATGCCCGTCCATACCATTTAGTGCCTTCCGAGTTCGATAGTTACGAAACCACAATACGAGCAGGGGTTTGAAGCCAAGTTGGAAAGGATGTGAAAAAGTCGATGTATTCGGATGAATGCTTGATGTGCATTTCATAATATTTCCTTATGTTATTTTTATATTACCTTGATATCTCCTTGATTTATCGATCTCAAACGATGTATTGTGATGATAACATAAGGAAACATTATCCATATGCAGAACCACTCACTTAATGGCTTAAGGATGTTTGAAGCAGCCGCTCGACACCTCAGCTTCACTATCGCGGCCAGTGAACTGAATGTTACACAGGCTGCCGTCAGCCAGCAGATTCGACGACTGGAAGAAGAACTGGGGGTAAAACTTTTCGTTAGAGGAAAGGGAGGACTGTCATTGTCAGTTTCGGGTCAGGAACTGGCCGGAAGCACGAAAACTGCCTTAAGCATAATTCACAAATCAATTGGCCGGATTACCAATACGGAAACGGAGGGAGTTCTAGCCATTTCTACGCTGGCGTCGTTCGCATCCAGATGGCTGGTCCCAAGACTGTCAAAATTTCAAGCAAAGCACCCCGACATCGCGCTACACGTACACACATCCGGAACCAAAGTAGATTTTGACCGTGATGGAATAGATGCCGCAATTCGTTTGGGGGCAATAAAAGAACCAGGATTGCATGATGAGTTGATATTGCGTGAATCACTTTGCCTTGTTGCATCTCCGGCGGTGGCGGACAAAGTCGGAAATACTTTTGAAAATCTGTACCAGCAGCCTCTCATTATCGACAGCAGCCGATTGTTAGATGAAAACAATCTCGACATCACGGGTTTGGCAACTGAGCAGGCTATCGAAATACTGAAGCTCAATAAGATGAAGCTTGATCTTCGCGACTACAAGCAAAGCGACAGCGTTGTTCTGGCTGCGTTGGCTGGGCGTGGGGTTGCTTTAACCCGACTGTCTTTATGCACCGGAGACCTCGAAACAGGCAAACTGGTGCTGGTTTGCGGTTTTCAGTTGCCTTTGCAATTTGGATATTCGCTGGTTTGTCCACAAAGCCGTATTGAGGACCCCAAGTTGCTGGCTTTCAAGCGCTGGATGCTCCAAGAGATTGCTGATCAACCAAATTCTGGGGGATGATTGCTGGGCTCTGTCGCAAAGTTTTTTTGTGTAGAATATTATTCCAATGCCGAGCATATGGCCGGGTAAAAGAGGCCTTTTTCGGCTTTGACCACCCATTTATTACCTTTAAGTAGCTTCAAGCTGACCCCAAACAGAATAATTTTCCAAGTTTTGATGGCCCCAAGAAACTTTGCGACAGAACCTATCGAGGTGCTTCCAATATGGTGAAGGGATACAAAACCGTCGCCGAGTGTTGCCGAGATTGATTTCGCCTCTTTATCGAAAGCTATTTTCCATGCGGGATCGTGAGGGATAACAAAATTAACCATGAACACAATTTGCATAATAGTGAGCTTTAGAGCAATGGCGGTTTTGTTTCGCTGAGCCGACATAGGCGATGAAGCCATTTAACAGATTTACCAATTCTATTAAATCCGAGGGTACGAGATACCTGAATATTTGATTGCTTCGCTGTTATTTGCTAAAAGTACGATATGAAGAATTGCATATTTTGCGAAATTGCGCTGCACAGATTGCCGAGCTTTACAATTTATGAAGACAAAAAAATCATTGTTTTCTTGTCGCTCGACAATCACCCGCTTGTGGTTCCCAAGCAACATTTCTCCGACGTGTATGAATTAGACGATGAATGTGCCGCATCTATAATGCAAACAACAGTGCGAATATCACGCGCGACCAAGGCGTCTACCAACTGCGACGATATAAATTTAATTCAGTCAAACGGCAGATTTGCTGGGCAAGATGTATTTCATTTTCATCTCCACATCAAACCACGGTTTAAAAACGATGGTGTAGTGTTGAACTGGGACACGGCCACGGTGGAAGAAGAAAAGCGAAAAGAAACGTGTGACGCGATCAAGAGGCATCTCATTTAACAGTATTGGAATAGTGTTAAATCATCTCAGCGCATAGATGTTCCATACGTCCGATTATGCGGCTTTGATTTGCATCTGAATCTCCCCGTTGCTCATGAAGCAGGCTTTATCAAATACAGATAAGTCCAACGGATTTGGTAGTCGCACATCTCTCATGTCTGGAAACAGTCTCTTCGATAACTCGAAAGAACGGTCAATTTGCGAGATAAAAATAATGATGAGACCGCGTTCACGAGCAAGCGATTTAAGTGCATCAACTTGAATAGCAATTACGGGAGATTGCCTACGTTGGTCAAGAAGTTGAAGATAATCAATAGCTAGAATCGTGCCGCTTCGTGCGGACGACATTTCTTGAATGATGTGCTGAGCATTAATGTCATCGGAATTATCAAACTCAAACAGCTCGTCAAATTTTTGGGGTTTCACTCCAATTTTGTCAAAAAGTTTAACAACGGGTTCTGTCGCAAAGTTTCTTGGGGCCATCAAAACTTGGAAAATTATTCTGTTTGGGGTCAGCTTGAAGCTACTTAAAGGTAATAAATGGGTGGTCAAAGCCGAAAAGGGCCTGCTTTTACCCGGCCATATGCTCGGTATTGGAATAATATTCTACACAAAAAAACTTTGCGACAGAGCCATTTCGGCCGCCTTGTAAGCTGCATTCATATCGGTATTGTTCAATTCATCCCGTTGGATGATATCTGCATTGATAAACGGTACAGAAAGGCCCGGCTTTATCCGGGTTTCATAGAGCGTTGATTTCCCCGAGCCGTTTGGTCCCGCAAGTACAATAAGCGTGGGCCGTTGGGCTGGTGTCACTTAGAAGCAGGCTCTGTTTCATAGATCAACTCACCTGATTCAGACAGGCCAACTCCACGTCCCAAACTACGGCGTTTATCAAAGAAAGCCGTTTCACTTTCTGAAGGTTCGGTCATTTTATCTGCAAACTGCGTAAACCAGACTTCCTGCTCCTCAGGTGTGAGTTCATCAGGCGACATTCCGGCCTCAAGCACCGAAGTAATGTGGTTATAATCAAATGCGCTAGACTTTTCGATGGCGCGCCCAATGTTTATCCAGTGGGTAATTTGTCCAGCGACAGATCGGCTCTGCAAACTGGATTCCTTACGAACAAAAGTCATGACAGTATCAGCTAGCTTGATAGATTGGGCCATGATAACCTTCTTTTATGATAGGTAGCATTTTGCTACCTTATTACTATATATGGCATTTAAGGCGTAAATGTCCAGTTAAGGCCTAACTGGACCGAGTCTCCGATTTCGGCCAAAAAACAGAACAAAAGTGAACATTCTTTAAAGTGCTGTCTGTGCCCTATTTTGAAAAAGCTCATCTATGCTGACAGTAAGGGCGGGGAGCCGCCGTTCGCCGCGAGTGCGAACACTTCCAAATATTATCGGAAACCGGCCAATATACGCTACCCAGACAACTCCGTTGATCGCTGCCTGGCCGCCTTAATCGCTTCTGCGACCATGGAATTCAGTTTCGCATTTTTTGACAACGCGGCCAGCCCCGCAGCCGTCGTTCCGTTTGGGCTTGTCACAGTCTCTCGCAATTTGGCAGGATCAGGTGTTTCGTCGAGCAAACGTCCCGACGCCGAAATCGTATCAAGCACCAGCGCCGTAGAGATTTCGATTGGCAATCCTGCGGTCACCGCGGCCGTGATCATTGCTTCGCACATTGCAAAAAAATAGGCAGGTCCGCTTCCGGACACGGCGGTCACCGTATGCAGATCACTTTCATCCACTAACCATGTTAGTCGCCCGATCGCGTTAAATAGCATTTCGGCGAGGTTGCGCCCTTCTTGGTCGACATCCTCTGATGCGCAAGCTGCGGTTGCCGATTTTCCTACCATCGCGCCGATATTAGGCATTGCCCGTATTACCGGCTGGCCCGGCGGGCAGTTTTGCTTCAGGGTCCCGAGCGTTACACCCGCAGCTACAGAAATAACGAGTGTGTTAACGTCGATAAAGGTGGCTACATCTACCAGTGCTTTCGCAATGTGCTGTGGCTTGGTCGCCAGAACAATCGCCGCTGCCGGTCCAGAGTCTGGCATATCTTCAATCGAACTATGAAAGTCGACATGCGGATTGTCTGCGGCCTGCTTTATCAGGATTGCTTTATCTATAGCGGGATGTGGGTCAATGCCCACAAAGGAAAAACCTTGCCCCAAACTCTCGATCCAACCTTGCAGCATTGCGGCACCCATGCGGCCAACGCCGACTAGTATGATCTTGTTCACTCGCGTAATTCCTTATCTACAGTAGCCCTTTATCGCTGCTGCTAAGTTTTGCCATCAGAGCATCATCCTCATATCGGGCCAATGAAAACCCTTGAGCATATTGAGGGAGCTCTGCATCTGCCACCCAAGCCGCGCAAAGCTCGCCGGCTGCGCAGGCTGCCATGGTGCCATAGCCGGACAAAGCGCAGTTCATAAATGCACCTTCCGGGCCCATCGGCCCGATCAGCGGCCAATTTTCGTCTGTCATTGTGTACCATCCGCCATAATGATGTGTACTGCGCGGCAGCTTGCCATAATAAACTTTGAGTGATGGATTCAGTAGCGCAGCCCCTCTCAAAACGATGTCGGGAAAGTTTTCATCCAACGGTGGCTCCCATGTCGGATTTGCAGGACTAGCGTTATAGGCCCAGCCAAGTTTGACCCATGTTCCATTGTCTCCGCCGTCGGGCCGGCAATGGATCGCCCCAGGCATACCCTCGGCTAACCAACGATACTCTGAATCTTCCAATAACATCTCGCGCTCTTCGTCGGACCAGTCGATGTTCTGGCCATCAAGATCAATCGAAAATGGCATATTACGTAGAACCGCCTTCTCACGATCATCAAAGGCGATTTTCTGCTGAAAAGTGTGAAAAACCGGCAAGTCGACACCAAGCATCTCTGCTATTTTATCCGCGAAAGGGCCAGCCGCGTTGATGACCTTTGCCGCCCTGATTTCCTGATTACCCGCCGGGGAGCTAAGCAAAATGATAAAATCATCGCCTTGACGGATTTCCTTAACCTCACCGATCACTCGCCGCACACCCGCCTCTTTGAGGAATTCTAGCATATACATACCCAGTTGCTGCCCGCTAATATCACCACCACGGCGGATGTGAACCACCGATTGAATATCATGGGCATAGCTGGGAAATACCGACTTGATCAGCTCTCGATTTCGCAGAATATCGACCCCGTCCGGCACCGGTTCCCAGTCCGGTTTATCCGGGCGAAAATAGCTAGACGAAGACGCATCCTCATGGAAACGCAATAGCTGGTTAGCACTCTCGCCTAGCCCTTGATGAAGCTGGTCAACAAGAGCATCAATATTGGATTCTCGAGTTGCAAGGGCATAGCCTCTCCGGTTTTTATTGATCCGATTTCCGCTGTCACGGGAGATTTTTTCCATCAGGTCGATTGAGCGGTTGGTAAAATCAACCATTGCTGGATGTGGCCACCAATTTCGATAGTTTTCGCCCGATTGCGCAGACGTAAACGCCATCGGCTGGTCACGATCTATCAGGATGATATTGGATACACCGTGATTTATAGCTAGGTAATAGGCGGTAGAGATACCGATTATGCCCGTGCCAATAATTGCAACTTCCGTATGTTTTTGTGTCATCGCATTGCTCTTATTTAATGCCTATTTTTGGCAGAGAATTTTGTTTGTTAACCCGCTCGCTTCCCATTCTTGGGAAATTGTATGGCGCTATTCCAAAGCTTTTGCCGCTACTTTTCCAAACGGGATTTCGGTCAAATCCTGACCCCAGATCACATCTCCATTATAAATTGCCTGGATTTCCTTGATCAGTCGTTCCGGCAATCCGGGTACATTCATTTGTTCACTAAGATGGGTGAGCACGCATTTTTTAGCCCCGGATTTCTCGGCGATTTTAGCAGCTTCCAAATGCCCTGCCGAGGATTTACGTGCGCCCTCGTTAAGCTCTGTTCCCGATATCCTGTGGCACATATGAATCATAACATCGCAATCTTTGGCCAATTTGATGAACGCTTCCGTATAGCTTGAATCTCCTGAATAGCAGAAAGATTGCTCTGCGCTGTCGACACGATAGCCAAGGCAATCCAGATAGGGCTGCGCGTGCGGGACCTCGACACAAGTTAACTTCCAACCATTCCCATCAAAACTGTCACCAGAGCTGATCTCATGTACGAATGGCGCAAAACGGGGGCGGGTTTTGCTGCCACCACGCGCCTGAAAATAACCTAGGCTTGCTTCGTTAAGTGTCCGAGCATCCTGATCAGGGCCATACGCACCGTTTTCCCCAAATAGTTTATCGATGAAATTCTTTGTGTGATTTGGCCCAACCACGATCAACTCATTTCCAGATGCCGCAAGGTGGTCCCAACGGGTCAAAGCGATGGCCGCAAAGTCTGCACAGTGATCATAGTGGAAATGCGAGAAAAACACGTGGGTAATATCATTGAACGAATATTTGCTTTCCAAAATACGGTTATAACTGCCTGGTCCGCAATCAAACAGAATGAGGTCGTCGCCGATTTCGAGCAGGTAAGAAGAACTTACCCGATTAAGGTTAGGCGCAGGAGTGCCGGTGCCCAGTAGCGTAAGTTTCATGGTCATATCTTAGGCGTCCTCAAGCGCTTGTGGCGTTGTTTTACTAATGTTGCGGGCACGGAATATAACAGCGCCAATGCCCAGCAGGATGAAAATTAGTGCAATCGGACGGGTAACGAAAATCAGCGCGCCATTATCTGATAGCAGAAGCGATTGGCGAAAAGTCTCTTCTGCCCCGCCTGCCAGCACGAATGAAATCACGAATGCGGCGGGATTGAAGTCAAACTTTTTCATTAGCCAACCCAAAAAACCGGCGGCGACCATCACGTAAATATCAAATAAATTTCCCCTATTGGTATAGGCGGCGATAAACGATGTCAGGAAAATTATCGGATACAGAATTTTCGTCGGAATTTTGATGATAAACCGACCAAGAAACGCCGCGCCATAGAATCCGATGACCCCGTAAACCGCGATACCGATCAGGCCGGCAGCAAACAGGCTATAAACAAGGTCACGCGAAGTTATGAACAGGGTTGGCCCAACCTGAATTCCATGGATCAAAAACACTCCGATCAGAATTGCGCCGATTGTCGAGCCGGGAATGCCGAGCGTCAGAAGTGGTGCCATTGACGGGCCGGACACTGCGTTGTTCGCGGCTTCGGGTGCTGCGATACCTTCTAGTGCTCCTTTGCCCCATTCCTCCGGATTTTTTGCGCGCCGTTTTCCTTCACCATAGGCAACAAAGGCAGCAATGGCGGACCCCAAACCGGGGAGCATACCGATTAAAGCGCCGATGAAGGACGAGCGGATAACATGTGGCATACAGGGTTTATATTCTTCCCAGCTTAGCCTATTCATAGCTTTGGCTTTTTCAGTGTCCGGATCGGTGAATATCTCGGCTTCCTGACCGCGTGTTTCCAACTGGCTAAACACCTCTCCGAGCACGAAAATGCCGATCATCAAGGGAACTAAAGCAATGCCGTTGGCGAGATCATAGCTGCCGAAGGTCAGCCTGTCGGTAGCAGTAATCGGGTCGATGCCGACCATGCTGATCATCACACCCATAGCTGAGCTCGCCAACCCGCGGATGATGGATTTGCCGATGACAGAACCTATGACCACAAACGCGGCGAAATATACGGCGAACAGCTCTGGTGGACCCAATTTCAGCGCGAAAGCAGCAATAAAACCAACTCCGATAATTAGCAAAACCTCGCCGATATAATCTCCGATAACAGATGAAATGGTCGCCACTTTCATCGCTTTTGTTGCTTGGCCCATCTTGGCACGCGGGTAGCCGTCTAGCTGAGTTGCAGCAGATGCGGCAGTGCCCGGCGTGTTGAACAAGATCGCCGCGATGGAGCCGCCATAACGCCCTGATTTCCCGATCACATAGAGAAACGCCAGCGCCGACAAGGGTTCCATATAGAAAGTAATTGGCACCAGCATGGCGATGGCAGCCGAAGCGGTCAGCCCGGGGATCGCCCCCACAACCATACCAACGATGGCCGCCAAAAAAATAAACATTAAAAGTGTCGGATTAGTTAAAACCGATCCAAGGGCAATAAAAATATCCATGGTTAGTTCACTCCCAGAAACGTGGCGAGGTCAAACCATTCGCTGTAAGGTGGATATACACCTAGACCCCAGAAAAATATCGCGTGATAGGCAATGGGGCACAAAATGACAGTGATCAACAAGACAAGTGGATTGCGCACGCCAAAAAGCAGCATCACAAAAAAGGTGGTTATGCCGGTCGAAAGCAAATAGCCAATTTTGGATATCAGCCAAATGTAGATAATAGCTAGAACCAACAATCCCAAAATGCGGGTCAATGCACCCTTATCGATTTGTTCAGCTTCTTGTTCGGGCGCCGAAGCCTCCGAATGTTGAGAGATTCGCAACGACCCAAAGAGTTCTAGCAGTCCCATCACTAGCAGGCTGATTGCCGCAATCAAAGGGAACAGTTTTGGTCCAAACCCACCGCTGTAATCTCGCTCGATCAACAAAGCAGAGATAGTAGCCCCGATCCCTAATAGGGTCAGGACGAGTCCGGTGATGACGGCTTGCTTATTGGTGTCCACGCCCATCAGTCCAGCCTACCTGATTGCCGCGATAATTGGCTCGGCCAGACTGCGCATCTCGGCTAGACGTGCGCTAGCATCGTCAGATGAAAGAAACGCTGGCACGTTGCCGCGCTCTAGCATGATCTCGGCAAGCTCCGGTGTTTCTGTGGCCGCAAGAAATGCAGCTTCCAGACCAGCGAGGCTCTCAGCATCGGTATCTTTCGGCGCAAAAGCCATGATTGGCGAACTGATGTTTACAAATTCATAACCTTGTTCGAAAATGGTCGGATGCTGGTTGAGAATTGGATCTCGTTCAACAGCATTGACCGCCAGTACACGCATTTCGTTTTCGAAACCGGCCGATTGCTGCACGCCTAGGAAACCAAAATCAACTTGCTTGCCTATGATCGCTGTTCGCACGCCCGAGCCGCCTTTAAATGGCACGCCGATTGTAGACAAGCCATTGGCATTTAGGAAGCCTTGGCCAGCGACCTGAATGAAGCTGCCGTTGCCCGTATGTGCCCAACGAAGCTCGTCTGGCCGCGCTAATAAGTCTGCGACTAGATCTTCCAGTGTTTGATAGGGGCTGTCGGCCGGTACCATAATAGCAGCCGTCAAATTGCCAATTTGAGCTATGGCCGTGAAGTGATCAAAAGGGTTCACTTCGGTGTCACGCAGCATCGAGGTCAACAAGAACGATCCGGCCGACGTTAGCATTATAGTCGAGCCATCGGGGCGGGCGCGTGATGCTTCGGATGCGCCAGTGATCCCAGAAGCACCGGGTTTGTTGACAATAACCAGCGGCACCGGAAAAGCTCCTTCTGAAACTGCAGAAATTGCGCGGGCAAAACTGTCGGTTCCTCCACCGGCTTTGTAAGGCACGATAACGTTGATTGGTCTGGTTGGCTTCCATTCCGCCAAGGCGACTTTTGCGTTTGCAATCGTTAGGACGCCAACTGCGACGACCATCCGGATAAAGTTTCT
>NVWB01000119.1 GCA_002733575.1 Blastopirellula sp.
ATAATAATGTCTCTTTGGGTAGTAGCAAGGGGAGAATTGGCGTCCGTAAAAGGTAATGACTCTCTTTGATTTCCAATTTATCCGACAAACCACTATTCAATGGATGGTTGCACTTCGTAGAACGCCATCTGTGGTAATCTGATTTCCCATACATTGAAAGGCCAGTTTAAAATCAAAGTTGAGAGACAACCTGGGCATGCTCAACTGTGTGCAAAAAACTAGAAAAAATCGCACACAACTATTCTTGCTGCTAATACTAGGGCTCTGTAGGTTATCGATCACTTATCGTTGTGAACCGTATTTTTAGCCCTGAATTCGCCCATCATGCAAAGCCGAGGCGACCAGCACTTGGGAAGCACCTAACTCAATTTGAGTTTTCACATCTTCCAAAGTGGAAATGCCCCCGCCAGTAATGATTTCAAGAGCCGGATATTTGCTTCCGAGTAGCTTACACAAAGCCTCAGTTCCCGTTCCAGTGCCTGTGCCAACACGAGCTAGGTCAAGCAGTATCATGCGCTGCACACCCATGCCAATTACCGCGTCTGCAATTTCAGCAGCAGACAAATTTTTCAGCTCGGCAGCACAAACGATGGGCTGCCCCTGTTTCAAATCAAGGCTTAACACAATACGTTCGGCTCCATAAGCTTTAAGAAGCTGCTCTAGAGTTGCCAGCGATTGCAGGGTCTCCAATCCAATCACAAGTGTGTTGAGTTGATCAAGCTCAAGGACTTTTTGTAGTTGGTGAAACTTGTCCATATCACCTACGCCAGCATCTAACCAAGGGGCCAGACCAGCATCAATAATGCTTTTGATTGCAGCCGCTTGAACTTGATTCGTTTCAATCGCATCGAGATCGGCCACGTAGCATTGATTGAATTGAAAGTGGTCAACCATCGCAGCTGCGATTTGGGCTGCCGATGATCCATCGCAGAGTTGCGATTGGATGGGCCGGTATTGCGTTCGATTGCCGGCCACTCCACGCACCACTTGCCCGCCTTGTAAATCAATGACAGGCAGAACGGCACGTTGGATTAAGTTAGAATTTGAAGTCAAGGGAATCATCAGAATACAAAGGCATGTGGCGATAATAGACTTCTAAGATCATCGCGCATAAACAAGTCACATACAACCGGCCACCCTCTTCGGCATAGGGGTCGGCAAAGTACCAACTGCCTGATTCAAACGAATTCTTCGATTGATTTTTTACCAAATAGTAACTCAGTTTCTTGTTCCAATTTTTCCAATAAGGTTCACCCACATGCCTCAATACATTGGTAGCATAGTAGTTGTAATACATGTCAAATTCGGACGGGCCTTCGCGTGCCAGGAACTTGGCCCCATTTTTCAAACGCTGGTCGTATCGTTCCCAGCCAAGGTACATACGCGAAAGTAACCCAATCGCTGTTGTGGTCTTCTGTGTGCCTGATCGCTGGTATCCATAGTGTGAACCATTTTTTGATTGGACCGTGTCTAAGAAGTAATCGGCCAAGCCTACCGATTGCGATGACACTTTTAAGTTGCCCATGAACCCGCTTTTCAGCGCCATCAACTGCCAACCGAACACACTGGTATCGCCTGGCTCCTTGGGTCCATATCGCCAACCTCCTTGGTTGTGTTGTGCGTATTCGATATAGCGAATCGCCTGTTGGGCCGCGAATTTCAGTTCAGGGTCTTCTGTCATGGCATACGCTTCACACAAGGCAATTGCCGCTAGTCCATGCGCGTACATACTGTTCTGCCCACTACTCTGCCCCAAATAACCACCATAATCGTAAACGATCATTTGTGTTTGCAAATAATAGAGCCCTTGTCGCACGGTCTCCTGATAAGGGCTCTCTTTTAAATGCGTGTATCCTTTTCCTAGAAACGGAAGCAACGCGAGACCTGTTGCAGCAGTTTTACTTGTGGAAGTTCCAGGGTTTCGACTGGCAGACCCCTGTGGACTACTCTTGTGATGGTTGAAATTCCAAGAACCATCTTCTCTGTTTTGATGCGCGGCAATCCAAGCCAGGGCGCGTTCTACCGCATCTTGTGTTGCCGGGGTTCCTCCGATTGCTGCAATCATCTGAGCCTGAGCTTCTTCGCCACGGCCATCAAAGCCACCTGCCGATGGAGTTCGGAGTGTTTGATTTAAGTTGATATTTTCAAAAGTCGGAGTCGGCGCAGATGTGACTGGGCCAATTGCTTTGTCATTTGCATCAACAGGCGAAGGAGTAACATTCGGAGAAATCAAGTTTTCGACAGCAGTCAACTTTGAATCAGGAATCTCACCCACCACTGGTTCCACAACTGGGGTAAATATTGGGAACTCACGCAACTCGGGTGGCGGTGGATTTTCTGACAACAGCAAACCAATATGGTCTTCTTTCATTGTTGGTTCACCTGTGAACCAAACCATCGCCAAGATGATCAGCATGTGAACAAGCGTGCTGGTCATAAAACCGGCCGAAGCTTGAAACCATCGCGATACGGCCGAAACCCAACCTGGCACTGCATACTTCTTCCGCCCACGCAAGTTTTCTACCTGCGCAGCCGCCTCAGCCGAAGCCGTTGTAGGAGATCGAGATGCCGAAATAGTTTTCATAAACCAGAACAACCAACACAAAAGTTAAAACCATTGCAACCCGCCTAATTCACCTAGACCGGTACGTTTAACTATAGCTTTGTTTGGCAGATAGAGCCAGGAATGGGTGGGATTTAGTTGAATAAGAGTCGGTGTTTCCCGTTGCTTTCGTCGTATTTCCCGCTGAATGCTTTGCTTTTGGAAAATCAATAAAGACCCTCAATCGCCCGCCTATTTGCCAGGCTACGGCCCACCGGTCGGCCACTACAACTACGAAGGCATGAAACGCATCGGGACACAGTTTGCAGACGTGTTTGTAAAAGAGTATGGTGGGAAGTGATAATCAATGCCCTAGATACAACAGGCGTCATACCGTTTCTTAAGAACATTAAAAGTCATGTCCGAAGTCGAATACGAACAAGAGTTCATTGCTTATTCCATTAACGATGAAACAAAGGATTACTATCTAAGGCTCTCTAGATTTATTCCCGAATTTAATGTGATCCAACTCAAAGAAATGGAGGATGACCAGAAATCGATATGCCTTGGACTCCAAACAGATACGATTAACGTACATGCTTTTATGCTGCGTGCTAAAGAACATAACCTGGAGATCACATTAAAGCTCGTTTGAATTTGAACTATTTTGTTAGGTGAATTAATTCGGTCAGTTTAATTACATCAACTTCACTGGTCCGCAATAGCGGACCCTACTTTTTGCTTGCTTCTCAATAAATCCCACCCGGTCTTCCCGGCATCGAGAAAACAAGAAATGGTAGAGGCCAGATTCCTAGGTGTCGCCTTTGGAATCTGGCCTCTCTTTCGCCCTCGCGTACCGTTGCTTATTATGCGGTTTCTGCGGCTGCGTCAGCAGCAGCAAACATTTCTTCGGCTCCGTCTAGGAAGCTGGCCAAGACGCGGCTTCGATAAGGTTGTTGCAGTTTACGAACTGCTTTGGATTCAATTTGACGAACTCGTTCTCGTGTGACGGAGAAGATTTTTCCGACTTCTTCTAGTGTGTAAGAGTAACCATCGGTCAGGCCATAGCGAAGACGAATGATTTCTCGTTCGCGATGATTCAAGGCTTCCATCACGTCTGACAATCGTTCTTTCAAAGCGTCTTGATGCGTTTGGTACAAGGGATCATCTTTGCGATGATCTTCGAGGAATTCACCGAAGAAGCTGTCGTCGTGATCGCCAACCGGTTGATCTAACGAAAGTGGGTTGCGATTCATTTTCATGATGCAACGGGCATCGTCTAAAGTCAAACCAGCTCGTTCGGCCACTTCTTCAGAGGTGGGTTCACGACCCAGCTCTTGAATCAAGTCTCGGGTCACCATGCGAACTTTGCCCATGGTGTCGATCATGTGAACAGGAACACGAATGGTTCGGCTTTGATCGGCGATGGCTCGGGTAATGGCTTGTCGAATCCACCAGGTAGCGTAAGTCGAGAATTTGTAGCCACGTTCGTGCTCGAATTTGTCAACGGCTCGCATCAGGCCAGTGTTGCCTTCTTGAATCAAGTCAAGGAAGCTCAAACCACGGTTGCGATATTTTTTGGCAATCGAAACAACCAAACGCAAGTTACCAGCAGATAGTTTTCGTTTCGCGGCATCGTACTCGCCTTGGTATTCTGCGATGCGAACTAAGCGACGTCGTAAGGTAGAAGGGCTTTCGAGAGTAACTTTCATCAAGTAACGAAGTTCTTTGCGAAGTTCTTCGGCAGTTTGACCACCAAAGGTGACGCCCATTTTTTCGGCTTCCTCAATTTGCTCTAGCAGTTGATCCATGCGTTGCGAGATTTCTTGCAAACGTGCTAGTAGAGGGAAGATTTTGTTGGTTCGTAGGCTTAGTTCTTCAACCAAATGAACCGCTTTGCTACGTCGACGGGTCATGCGGACCCAAGCTTGACGACGTTCTTCTAATGAACAGCTTTTGTTCATGCCGATGTTGAAGTCTTCAACGTTTGACGCTAATAGATGTCGCAAGGTAATCAAGTTAGGAACAATGCGAAGCATGATTGCTTTTTTCTCTTTTGCATTGGTAACCGAAACTTCAACAGTGCGATCAAGACGCAATTTGCGATCACGAACTTGTTCAAGCAAGCTGATCGAATGTTCTAGAATGAAGTCATTCGAGATAAGAGCATGACGGAATTTACTTCGCCAGTCGTCAATGCTTTGAGCTGAGTCGACTTCTTCTTCACGAGAAAGCATGGGAATTTCGCCCATTTGCATGAGATACATACGAATCGGATCGTCGATTTGACTTTTGTCTTTAGCCTCGGTTGTTTCTTCTTCTATTTCTTCGATGCCGACAGCAGTTGTATTGTTGGATGTATTTTCAAAATCATCTTGAGCAAAATCGTTGTGCGAGTTGACCATGGTGCGTTCTCCGAAGGGCTGTTTTAACGACGTTTGCAATCAAGTCGATTGCAGTAAGGCGACGATCAGTACAATTGCACAGTGCGTGCCAAAACCTGATTGCGTGCCTTGCTTCATCGCCTAAACGTAATCCCTCACACGAGTTACGCGACTTGCAGTGGTTTCTCTTGCGTGCCGACCGTGATGCAAAAGCTCATCAATGCGGGGGTGCATTGAGGTTTTGCCACGACAAATACCAATGAGAAGACCGAAAGGGGAGCCTGCCTTTCGGTAAATAACTTGTTGATCTGATTTCAAGACTATGTGAAATAGACTTCATAAAGAGTTTAAAAGTTCCATCACAGTGAGTGAATCATAAATATGTTTCAAAAAAACATCATCGGTGTAACATTACGCAAATTGAGCCATCAGAACATGGCTGGAAGAGTTCTGAATAGTCGTAAGTGGTTTAATCTTATAGAGTTGCATCTTAATCTGGCATTATGGTACGATGCGGTCACCTAGTCTGTTGTGATTCTTACTCTCTATATAGCCCCGTTACTTCTTGTGATCAAAATGAGCGAACCTTCGATTCTGGTGAAAAAGCATGTCCCTTCTGGAACCATCGTGTTGAACCGGCCAGACAAACGGAATGCTCTCTCTCGCAACATGATTGCCGACCTAGAACAGGCACTGCGAGATTTTCATGGCGAAAAGAAAGTCAGGGCCGTGATTATCACCGGGGCAGGCTCGGCATTCTGTGCAGGACTCGATCTATCAGAAATGCACGAGACCTGCCAGTCCGACGAAGCGCTGCAAAAGTGGCACGAAGATTCAGTTCAACTACGCGAGCTTTATCAATATATGTTGCGATTCCCCAAACCAATCATCGCAGCGGTCAATGGACCAGCGGTAGGGGCAGGCGCCGGCTTGGTACTGGCCAGTGATATAGTCATCGCGGCCAAGGAGGCCACGTTTGGGTTCCCTGAACCACAACGGGGCATCGTTTCTGGCTTATGTGCCCCGCTATTAACCTTCCGCATAGGCGGAGGTCATGCGGCCAAGTTGTTATTAACGGCCGAGAGAATTTCGGCAGATCGGGCCCAACAGATTGGCTTGTTTGAAGAACTCGTCTCGCACGACTTACTTTGGGCCCGTGCGGCAGAAATCTGTAAGACCATCGAAAAATCAGCAGCCGAAGCGGTCTCGTTAACCAAGCGTGTATTGAACGAAACCATCGGCGAACACCTAGAGATGCTACTCGCCGCCGGTGCAGCCGCCAGTGCCACCAGCAAAACAACCCAAGCCGCCAGCGAAGGACTCTCGGCCTTTGTTGAGAAACGAGAACCTAACTGGCCGTAAAGTATCCTCCTTCGCAACCACCCTACGAGAATTTTAAGCTGCGATAAATGAAAGAAAAGCCTCGCGCAGAGATGCAGAGGTAAAACGCTAACACATTTCGACACTTCTTGGTGAACTCCAACCTTCTACCCGACAATAATATCGGCATAAAAATCTTCATCATAAATTCCTTCGAAAGATGTCTCACGCCAAGGCCCAAAGGCGCCAAGGAAGAAAAAGAGAGATTACCACCAAGGCACGAAGACACGAAAGAAAAAAGAAGCTTTAAACACAGAGGCACAGAGAGAACAGAGGGTTGAGAGGCATATTATATCTTGTCGAAAAAAAGATTCTCGCGCGAAGCCGCGAAGAGGTTTTGCTTCAGACTTTCTTGACGCCTTTGGGCCTTGGCGTGATTAATTTTCGTTTGCTTGAGGATTATTTATTACGAACAATAGTTCACGGTATTCATAGGGTTTTAAAGACCGTAGCAAGAAGTGTTCATTTGGAGCTCAACGAGAAGTGTCAACATTTCGCGCTTGAGATTATTTCTACGCGAGACAAATAGAAACCGGTCTAGGCTCTTATCGACGAACGTCAACCCAAACGACGCGGCTACCCAGAATACGAAATCTGCTTCGGGGGTTGATGTTTTTACAGCAGAACTGCGATGTTGAACATGCTCTATATCTTACTGGCGTTCGTTCACAGAGAGAATCAACAGCATAGGCATTGACACCATCGCTCGTCACCAAGGTTTGATTGCACGCTTATTTACATTGTCATTACTCTTGGGCCAGGGTAGGTGGGGCGTATCCCACTAATACTCTTGTTCATTAATTGCGTAAGTACAGTATTGCTAGAAGGTAATGGCATAGTGGCAGAGGACATGCCTATTCTCGGATAAAGAAATTTTTAGAACTAATTAAGAAAAGTTTGCATCTCCGCATTGGGATGGGTAGAATCGACCTTAATCTCACCGCAACTCCTGTAGACGAGTCTGAGTTTATTTTTATTACTGTCTAGCTCATCCTTGATATTCCTCCTCCCCCAAGATATCTAAATGTTCAATCGTCGCTCGAAGAAACATCAATCTATTCAACAAAAAAGAGGTCGAGTTCGCTCTCGTGCCTCACAATTAGAGATGCTTGAGAAACGTGAATTGCTCAATGTTGATTATGGCGATGCACCTGATCCTTCGTATCCAACTTTGTTAGCAAGCAGTGGTGCCTCGCATACGATCATTCCCGGCTTTCAACTGGGTAGTGCGATTGATGGAGAGGCAGATGGCCAGCCTGCCGTATTAGCCAACGGAGATGGCTTTGACGACGATGGAGTCACGTTCACTTCGACTTTGATTTCTAATCAACAAGCGTCTGTGGTTGTCAACGCATCTCAAGCAGGTTTTTTGGATGCTTGGATTGATTTTTCTGCCAATGGGAATTGGTCAGATTCGGGCGATCAGATTTTTGTCAGCCAAGCTTTAGTGGCTGGTCCCAATAGTCTCACCTTCCCGGTTCCAGAAACCGCAACATCAGGCATTACCTATGCACGATTCCGCTTTAGTTCTGAGGGAGGACTAAGTGAGACAGGTTCAGCAATTGATGGTGAAGTGGAAGATTATCGGGTGGTAATCAATCCGACCGGGTCGAGTTCTCCTAATTTTAAATTTACCATTCAATCCCTAGAGAATGAGAATCAAGCTGGGGATATCTTGGATGAGGTCCCTGAAAGTAAAGACTTTATCCATGAGTGGGAAACTTTTGCCTTACAACTTTGGGCTGAGATGCCAGTGATCACCAGTGGATCGATTGATGCGATTAATATCTCGCTTGATTTTGATTCGTTGTATTTCGGTGACCCTGTCATGAATGATACGCTAGGAATTAGTAGCATAAGTATCTTGGATTCGACTGGAGATAGTCGTGAAGTTCAAATCTCGTTATCCAATTTGAATACGGCCAACATTCTTCCTGGCGACAAGTTTTTAGTTTCTGAATTAACCTTTCCTCCGTCACCGGATTCCGGCAGAGGGCTTTCAGCGAACACCGTTGTAAGTTACGTGACGCCGACCAGTGCGACTCCATTCACAATCAATAGTGCTTCCTTTGATTTAAGCAGTGCAAGCAATCTAGCGGGAGCACTCTTGCAGCAAGACTTAACCGAGATCGTGCCTGTCATCTATGACATTGATGATGACGACCGGGTTGGCCTTACCGATCTTTCAAGACTGGTAAACATATTTGGAAAAGAAGTTCATCCCAACTTGGTCTACAGCTATGCCGCAGATTTTGATCGGTCGGGCACGATTGGCCTAACGGACCTCTCTCGATTGGTGAATCACTTTGGATCGAATCAATCAAATAATCATGAAATTATATTTCCCAATCAATTCTTTACCTTTAATGAAACGGATGATTCATTAAAGCTCATTGAAAACAATCAATTTGCGGTTGAGGAAAAAGTTCCTGTAACACTTGGGCAATCGTCTGGAACTCGAAAACTGTCGTTTGATATCGAAGCATATTTTGGAGAAACCAATCCTTCTTCCCTGATCGAAGATACTTTTCTTATCTATTTAGTTGACTCCAATAATCATTCGCAGACCTTGCTTGATAATGGGAAGTCGGGGACTGCCGTCTTTTCACTTTCGGGTGACCGAGTTGAGTATCTGTCTGGCCTGGTGAAATATGATGGCAGTACCGTTGAGATCGATGTTTCGACTCTCGATTCTTATGATGAAGGAACGCTAGTCTTCCAATTGATTAATGCCGACACGGATAGAGATTCTTATGTCTCAATCGGGCCCATTACAAATCAAGTTGATCTCTTAGGCACAAAATCTCTTTACTATCAACCGCAAACAGTTCTTGCTTCAGTCGATGGCGAACTGGATGTTCAGCAACTCTCTCCACTCTCGAATATCGCCATCACGGTTGAAAACATTAGGTACGACTCGACAACTGGTCTCTATCAGGCCGAGTTGCGTTTGCAGAATAATAGTGGAGTCCATATTGGACGTAAAACTGCCGTGGTGCTAGAGAATTTGCCAAGCGGAGTACAGCTACTCGATGCCTCAGGAGTTGATTCAAGTGGCAATCCTTATCTGAACTTAACCAAGGCCTTGCCAGCAGGCGGACTACCCAATGGGCAAACATCGGAAGCGGTATCTTTCGTCATCAGCAATCCTGAGATGTTAAGATTTCCGCTCGACTTAAAAGTGCTCTCAGGTGGGCCAAATCGAAGCCCTGTATTAGATTCCGTTAATCCAATTACGGTCTCGCCGGGTGGTTATGTTGAGATCAACCTTGCAGCCAGCGATCCTGATGGGGATACCTTAGTTTATTCGATCCAATCAGACGTTGTACTTCCATCTTCGATGCTGACACAAACCGGCAAGCTGACGTTTAGTCCACAGCCTGGCCAAGAGGGCTCGTATGAGTTTACGATTAGTGTTAGTGATGGTGCATTGCAGACTAGCCACTTAGTCACATTAACCGTAGAAGCCGATCCAGTTACAACGACACGCATTTCAGGTCGTGTGTTAGAGCTCGATGGTACACCACTGGTTGGAGTTCCGGTGTCACTCAGTCGCCTTTCTGTTCTGACTGATGAGGAGGGGCGATTCACAATTGAACTTCCTTCTCACCTCATTCCAACGGAAGAGTTTGACATCTCGGTTCCTCTCGGAGATATCTACTTCGATCCGTTTTCTACCGGAGAAGAAACCATCGATTTTCGTCGTGCTCGGTACGACACTTCAACTGGTACTAGTGTTTCAGATCCTCGTCGACACCCTAACCTTGTCACCGGTTTTCTCGATGGCAGTGTGATCTATGGCTCTGATAATGAACGTGCAATGGCACTGCGCACACTCGATGGCACGGGTAAGTTAAAAACGAGTGCAGGAGATCTCCTGCCATTGAACAACCCTACTTTTTTTCCAGACGGACAATTGGAAAATGATTCTGCTGGTCTCGCTTCACCTGCCGACATGTTTGTGGCGGGGGATGTTCGTTCCAGTGAGAACCCGGCCCTATCGAGTTTGCACACGGTTCTACTTCGCGAGCACAATCGGTTAGCGGAGGCGTTGCTTACAGAGACCCCGTCTCTAACTGACGAGCAGGTCTATCAGCAGGCTCGCCGGTTGGTAATCGCCAAACTGCAACACATCACGTACAACGAATATCTGCCCATGTTGCTTGGTGCTAACTCGCTCGCAACATATACGGGCTACGATACGATGTTAGAACCGGGCATCGGGGCATTCTTCACAACAGTCGCTTTTCGATTTGGTCACAGCACGGCGCAGGAAGAAATGAGTCGCCTAGATAGTTCTGGCACTCCACTTGCGGCAATCGGAACTCAGGAAGGTTTCTTTAACACCTCCTTCATCACGACCGATGGAGTTGACGATATTTTACGTGGAATTGCGAGTCAGGTTTCTGAAGAAATCGATACCCAGGTGATTAGCGCATTGCGTAATACTTTGTTTGGCCCTCCAGGCAGCGGCGGACTTGATCTGCCAGCGATGAGCATTCAGCGAGGCCGTGACTTGGGATTGCCTGGCTACAATCAAGCCCGAATTGACTTAGGACTTGCCGCGGTCACAAGTTTTGCTGAAATCACATCCAACGTCCAGGTACAAAATGCTCTGGAAGCAACGTACGGATCGATCGATGAGATTGACGCCTTTGTCGGTGGCTTGGCAGAGAATCATATTTCGGGATCGCTCCTCGGTGAACTGTTTCACACCGTCATCAAAAAGCAGTTTGAGAATCTGCGTGATGCAGATCGATTTTGGTACGAAAACGGGTTGTTCACAGCCGCCGAACTCGTTGAAATCCGTGGCACGACTTTATCCAACTTGATCGAGGGAAATACAAGTATCACCACATTGCCGGCCAGTGTCTTTTCCACAATCTCGACACCGGTTGGTCCTGCTGCTGCTGGCACCGCAACAGCAACCCCAGCAGGCGAATTCCGTACACTTGATGGTTCAGGGAACAACATCACGAATACGACATGGGGCGAGGCAGGTTCGCATCTGTTGATCGATACGAGCTTGAATTACGCAGACGGCATCTCTGAGCCGAATGGGGCCAATCGCCCGAGTGCGCGGAGAGTCTCTAATGGTACGTTAGTGCAAACCGGGGTATCCCTTAGTGCTGCCGGCGCGACAGACATGTTTGTGTTTTGGGGGCAATTACTGGCGCATGACTTGAGTCAAACGCCAACCGGGACATCCAATACACTGAAGATTCATGCAGACGATTTGGAAATGGGCGACATTCACTTTCCATTGGTCGCAGAAAAAATCGAACTCCTACTCGAAAATCCGCTGTTCGAAGATCAGAACAATGTGATCTCTCGACCGATCTATTTGCCTCGGCTCGATATGGCCAATGCGGTCATGATCAATCCGGCTGTTACTACAACTGTTAGCCGCCGCGTTGTTGATACGCCCGCCTCTACTCGTGAACGT
>NVWB01000120.1 GCA_002733575.1 Blastopirellula sp.
GACAGCAAAATCTGGCTCAGTATTATTGCGTCAAGCTTCGGCATGATGCTACTACCGATTGCGTACGTCACGTTCTTCTTAATGATGAACAGCAAAAGCATTCTGGGAGAAAACAAACCGACCGGAATCTCAATGCTTGTCTGGAATGTACTGATGATTGTCTCGGTGATTGGAGCAACAATTGCCGCCGGAACCGCTCTTTATGAAAAGGTCACCGGTAGCCAGGGGCTTATTCAATATGTTTTAGTCGGCGTGTTAGTGGTCTATGTTGTTCTCGTAATCATCGGCTTTACGATGCGTAAATCACAACCTGAAGTTGTTGATGCAGATGCCGTAGATGCTGAGTAAACTTTCCGCTTCGTAAATAAACCTGATTCATGGATGGTGTCATGGAAAAATTATCCGTTCGCAATGCTCGACTTCCCGAGCATGTTGGTCGCCAGATTATTCTGGAAGGCTGGGTCCGCACACGCCGTGACTCAAAGGCCGGGTTCAGTTTTATCGAACTGAACGATGGCAGTTGTATGGCCAACATTCAGATAGTGGCCGATGCCGATTTGCCGAACTACGCTGACGAGATCAAACACTTGGCCGCTGGCGCTAGTGTACGGATTGAAGGCGAACTCAAACAATCGCAAGGCAAAGGCCAAGCGACCGAAGTGCAAGCCAGTTCGGTACATGTTTACGGGAACTCCGATCCTGAAACTTATCCGCTACAAAAGAAGCGGCATTCGTTTGAAAAGCTGCGAGAGTGGGCGCATCTGCGACCGCGTAGCAATACGTTTGGCGCCGTGTTTCGAGTACGCAACCAAGTCTCAAAATCGATCCACGATTTCTTTCAAGAACGTGGTTTTTTGTATATCAACACGCCCATCATCACCGCTTCCGACTGTGAAGGGGCAGGCGAGATGTTCAAAGTCACTTCGCTTGACTTGAACAATATACCGAAGAAAGATGGCAAGCCAGATTTCTCGAAAGACTTCTTTGATCGCCCGAGCTATTTGACGGTGAGCGGGCAGTTAGAAGGTGAGATATTTGCCAGTGCACTTGGCAATGTTTACACATTTGGGCCGACGTTTCGGGCCGAGAACTCGAACACTTCGCGGCACTTGGCCGAGTTCTGGATGATTGAGCCTGAGATGGCGTTCCTTGATTTGCAAGGCAACATGCAAGTGGCCGAAGATTTCATTAAACGCATCTTTACCGATGTGTTGCGTGAATGTGCCGAAGACATGGAGTTCTTCAACAAGCGAGTCGACGACACCGTGCTAGAGACGATGAACAAAATCATCAACAGCGATTTCCTGCGGGTCACCTATACCGAAGCAATCGAAATTCTCGAAAAAACGGATCACAAGTTCGACTACCCTGTCTCGTGGGGAATCGATCTTCAGTCAGAACACGAACGCTATTTAACAGAGAAACATTTCGAGCAACCGGTCATTCTGTACGATTACCCTCGCAGCATCAAACCCTTTTACATGCGTTGCAACGACGATGGCAAAACCGTGTGTGCGATGGATGTACTGGTACCCAACGTGGGCGAAATCATCGGCGGCAGCCAACGCGAAGAACGACTCGATGTACTAGTCGAGCGGATGAAAGAACAAGGGCTCGATCCTGAAGAATACTGGTGGTACTTAGATCTAAGAAAATACGGCACGATTCCACATTCAGGATTCGGGCTAGGGCTCGAACGCATCCTCCAGTTCATCACAGGCATGACCAACATCCGAGACGTAATCCCCTTCCCTAGAACGCCTGGCAACGCTGATTTTTAGCGTGCCCAAGAGTTTTACATCCAAGGCAAACTCCCATGCAAAGAACCATCGCATCGATTGGCTTTATTTTTCTGATCACGCTGCTCCTCACTTCGCCTGTTGCGGCGCAAGACTTGAAGGAAATCAAAAAGAAGGTTGACCAGAAGAAGGCCATTTTGATTGATGTACGCGAGAAAGCCGAATGGGACAAATCGCATTACGCCGATGCCCGTCTGATACCTTACTCCAAGATTATGAATGCGAAAGAAGCCCAAAAGATTGCGAAAGCGTTGCCGAAAGACAAAGAGATCTACTGCCACTGCATGGTAGGAAAACGCGCAGAACGAGCCGCCAATATCTTGAAAAAATATGGCGTCAAAATAGTTCCGCTCAAAGTGAAGTACGCCGATCTTCGCAAAGCGGGCTTCAAAGAAGCCCCGAAGAAGTAATAAATAATGGCCGATGTAAAATTTTGTTTTAAAGATGCTGGTATTTTGTATACCATTCCCAAAAAAGGTGCCAGCATTTCATTCATAATAAGTTGCTATTGTTCTATCAATAGAGCCGCCCCTCCGCACTATGAAGATTTTATGAATTGTATCTCAAAGGCTATTAAAGTTGGATGTCTTGAAATGAAAGGATTCGAGTTATTTGTGACAGAGGAATGGTATGAGAGAATTCACGCAGCCGATGACGCTCCAGGGAGTGAGATAGATTCGATGCTCGATTTTACGGATATCTTATTAAAGACTAGCTGGGAGGTAAAATATGACACAATTTATACCTTATCCGAAGAAAAGTATGATAGTGCGGTACGCAGTGGAAAACTCAAATTCTGATGAAACGGGATGGTAATTAATAGTAATACCATTTTTCGCCGTATTCTATTTTCTGATTAACGCGTCCTGGTCCGCAGTAGCGGACCCTACTTTTTAATCAGCCCCTTAACCTCAGGGGCTGCGTTTTTTGGAATGGATCCTGCCAACTCTTTTTTTAGGCCGTTGTACTTAGGGTCTTTGGCCAGGTTGGTAAACTCATCGGAATCTACTCGGTGATCGTACAGTTCTTCGGCGCCATCGGCGTAGCGAATGTAGCGCCAGTCTTTGGTGCGGACTGCGTGATTTCCAAAATAGCTGGACGTTAGTACCGGTTGCTTGCGGATTGCGGTGTGGTCTTTCAACTGCGGTGTCAGGCTGATGCCATCTAGTGCGGCATACTTAGGCAGACCACACAGGTCGATCAAGGTCGGGTAAATGTCAAGCAAACTCACGGCTTCCTCGCACGCTTTGTTAGCCGGAATTCCTGATCCGGTAATCATAAATGGGGTGCGGGTTGACTCTTCCCACAGTGTGCGTTTGGCCCAGTGTTGTTTTTCGCCGAGATGAAAACCGTGGTCACTCCACAGCACTACGATGGTGTTTTCTTTGTTCGGCCCGTTGTTTAATCCGTCCATAATCTCTCCAACACACATGTCGGCGAAACTCACACATGCTAAGTAAGCTTGAACCATGCCACGCCAGTCTCCTTTTTCTAATACTTCCGCGTGCGTTGGTTCAATGTTGAGTCGGCGGTTAAAGTTGGGCGGTAAGTCGTCTAAGTCGGCCAGCGGTGTTTTGGGCAGTGTGATCTTCTCACGATCATACAGATCAAACCATTTCTGTGGCACAAACATCGGCACATGTGGGCGAAAGATGCCGACCGACATAAAGAACGGTTTGTCGTATTGTTTGCCTAGGGCATCTGCGGCGTTCTTGGCCAATTGATAGTCGAACATTTGATCGTCTGTATCTGGAAAGGCACCCCAGTCCCAGGCGCCGCCTGGCCAGTTCATTTGCTTTTTCGGACGAGGCCCACCGTGTCGGCCAAGATTAATATCAATGGCATCTTTCAAATAGTCGGTGAAGCCATGATGTAGCACCTTGCCGCCGGCCAATGTTGTGTAGCCATGGCTTTTGAAATACGCCTGCATACAAGGGGCATTATCCAGCCGCGGAATGCTTTGATACGATGGCCCCAAGTCGTATGAACCATGCGTGGTGGCATGCAGGCCCGACATAATGCAAACCCGCGATGGCGAACAAACCGGCACCACACAATGGGCATTCGTAAAGTTGCGGCCCTGTGTTGCCAACTGGTCCATGTGTGGAGTCTTCACATCAGGGTGGCCACCCAAGCAGCCGATCCAGTCGTTCAAATCATCGATGCAGATCATCAAAACATTGGGCGGCCTGTTTTCTGCCTGAACAATGTTTGTGTTGAGTAATAATCCAACGAGAAAGAGAACCAGATATACTTTTGAAATGTTCATTACTAATAATCTATGGGTGTATAAGAAATAGTTGGCTGATTACTTTTCCTGAATAACAATGTCTTTGAACTCTACGTGCATCTCTTGCCCGCCGTGTAGTTGTAGCCCGAAGTAGCCTTTGCGGCGGCCAGGGTCGTTTTTTAATTCAGTTGAGACCACGCCGTTGATCTTCACGACAAGATGTTTGCCGATGGCCGAGAGTTCTAAGTCCGTCCACTCGCCTCGTTGATAGTTGCGTTGTTTGACAACTTCCGCAGTCGGCTGATGTACCCAAGCACGCCCACCGGTTTCGTACAGCCCGCCGGTTTCTTGCGAGGTGTCCACTTCCACTTGGAAACCGTTGACACTAACCGCACTTTTGACACGGTCAGCTCGAAAATAGAATCCGCTGTCTCCTTCGATCACACGAAACTTGGCTTTGACCACAAAATCGGAATACTGTTTTTTAGAGAGCAGAATTCCATGGCGGCGTTCTGCCTTAGGGCTCTTGCCGACAATCGCGCCATCAATCACTTCCCAAGTTCCGCCAGGCATTGCTTCCCAACCGTTCAATGTTTGGCCATCGAATAACGGTTGGAACTTTTGGTCTTCGGCGATAGCCAGACTGTTTACACATAATAAAGCAAGGATGCACAAAAAGTATCTCATTCGGTTGGTTCCTAATTCAAAGGTGTTACTTGTTCGGCATAAGGTAGCAGTTTATGCTTGAGCCGCTTTACGATTGGGGTGTATTTTGCGTTGGCGATCTCATTCTTAAATTCAACTTGGTCGGTCGAGTAATCGTACAGTTCCTCAGCTAGAAGTTTGCCCGATTTGAACTCTACCCAGCGAGTATAGCGGAATTGCTTATCACGAATGGTGTAGCCCATGTTTTGCGGTAGCTTTTTGGTGAAGTTATAAGATACAGGCCGCGGGAACTGTGAGATGGCGAAGTCTTTGACGTGGATGTTTTTGTCATCCAGTACAGCCGCCAGACTGGTTCCTTCTAGTGAGACCTTTTTCTTTAGGCCACAGAGCTCGACAAGCGTTGGGTAAATGTCGATAAACTCGACCGCCTGATGGATCGTTGCCCCTTGGTCTTTTTGAAATGGCGAGGCAAACAATAGTGGAGCCTTGGTACCAATATCGTAGTTGGTTAATTTGCCCCACAGGTTGTGTTCGCCCAAATGGAACCCATGGTCTCCGTAGAGCGAGATTACCGTGTTGCTATCCAGGCCCAAGCTTTTAAGTTCGCTCAACACGCGACCCAGTTGTGCGTCCATGTAGGTAGTGGCGGCATAATACCCGTGGCGGAATTCGGCGATTTTTTCGTCCGAGATTTTTCCTTTGGCCGGAATGTCGGTGTAGCCTCTGGCTTCAGGCCAGGTGTGGGCCGCAATTTCTGGCGAACCAGCGGGCATATTTGGATTAAGTGGCTTCGCAAGTTGTTCCCTATTGTGCATGGCCCAATATTTGGAAGGAGCAGAGAAGGGCATGTGGGGCTTACGAAAGCCGACCGCTAGAAAAAAGGGTTGTTCGCTTTGTTTCAATTCACGCAATTTTATAATCGCTGCGTCTGCGACTTTGCCATCGATGTAATCACTGTCTTCACAGTTCGCCTTTTCGGAAGCGGCCGCTTTCTTGCCTGTTCGATTCTTGGGCAGCATATACTGTTCTAACTTCGTGCAGTGATCAAACTGAGGAGCATCTGACCACGATGGCGGATCGGTCGAAGGGGGGCCGTTGCCATGAAAAATCTTGCCAATCGAGTGCGTATAGTACCCGTTCTGTTTGAAGTATTGTGGCAACGTCACCACGTTGGGTTTGTCTTTCCGGAAGTGTTTGTTTAGCCCCCAGACTTGGGTCGTGTTCGGACGTAGCCCAGTCATTACCGAAGTGCGTGATGGATTACAAATCGCAATCTGACAATGGGCATTCGCGAACACCGTGCCGCGACTGGCCAACGCATCAATGTTCGGCGTGATGGCCAGCGAATCACCAAAGGCACCTACGCTATTACGCAGGTCATCAATCACAATAAACAACACATTGGGCCGCTTCGTTTCAGCAAGAACTGGAACGGTCGAAACAATTAAAAGCGTGATTGATAACAGGCGAAGCATGCTGCTCATTACTTCTTCTTTTTCTTTTTCTTCTTCAATGGATACGTGGCCCCGTTATCTTCCGGCATGGTTTTATGCCAAGCGATTAATTGCTCAGAAAGGCGAGCCACGATCTCTGGTTTTTCTTCGGCAAGGTTTCTGGCTTCCCCGACATCAGTATTCAGATTGTAAAGCTGAGGATTGGTTCCATCGTAATTGCAAAGCAGCTTCCACTGTTTGTCACGCACGGCCAAGTCAGGCAAGTTTTCAAACTCATAGAACGCTTTGCGATCTGGAGGGCGGCGGAAGAAGATCGGCTGGCTGCGTGATGCGGTTGATTTGCCGAGCAGGGTATCCAGCACATTCTCGCCATCGTACTTTACGCCCCTCGGTGCTTGTGCCCCCGTTAGTTGCAGTAGCGAAGGCGTTAGGTCAATGGCCGAGAAGATCGAACTTTTATTGCGTGTGCCAATGCTCTTTTTGTTCATCAAGCTTGGCCCCCAGGCAATCAGCGAAGAACGAATGCCTCCTTCAAAGAGATTCGTTTTAGAACCTTTGAGTGGACCTGCTTGCCCGGCACCAGGTTCATGTCCATTGTCAGAACAAATCAAGATCAGCGTGTTGTTTTTCAGTTTCTCATTGCTAGTCACGTAGTTAAAGAGTTTACCAAACTGGCGATCCATTTCTTCTAGAACCGATAGATAAAGGCCCCGCTTGCCATCGGCCCATTTGTCAACCGGTGGCCAGAAAGGGCCATGGACATCGTCAGGCCATAAGTTCACATAAAACGGCTTGCCCTCTTTTTGTGCTTTGTCCATAAACGGAATCGCCGCGTCAACAAAGCCGCTGGTGATTTCTGATCGCTGCATCCAAGTCACCGGTTTGCCCAAGCGAACGGCATCGCCCCAGATTCTGCCCGGTTCTTTGTCTCCTGGTTTAAGTGTTAGCGGCAACAGTTTAGGGCCCATTCCTTCAAAGTTGGTGAGCGATTGATCAAAGCCGTAGTCGGTAATCGGCGGGGCTTCGGTAACATCGCGCTGGCCGCCCATGTGCCATTTGCCGAAGTGCCCTGTTGCGTAGCCAGCTTGCTTTAAGCTGCGTGCCAGCATCGGTGCTTTAGGGTCAAGCCACTGAGCCATTCCCCGATCTTTATTCATTTGTCGATGGGCCAAGTACGAAGTAATCTTCCACCGCTGCGGATACTGACCGGTGGAAATGGCCACACGCGAAGGCGAACAGATCGGCGAGTTGACATAAAATTGTTCAAACGCGATTCCCTCGGCCGCCATCTGATCGATGTTTGGCGTTTGAGCATCTTTGTTGCCGAAACAAGAAAAATCGGCCCAGCCCATGTCGTCGATAAATACCAAAATGATATTTGGTTGATCGGCCTGCTTGGCTTCTGCGGCGAATATCGATTGAGCATTCACCAGAAGTGCAAGCGTTAGTGTGATTGAGAAAAGTATCGTGGTTCGCATCGGGGAATAACTCCAGCTAGTTCGGTAATGTGTCGCGATTGTTTTTTAACGCTGTGAACTGATTTGTTTCATAAATCGAATCAGTAGTGGATGGGCCGGTTCGGCCATTTGTCCGTGGTTGAATCCATCGAGCTCGTGTAGTTTCGTGTTCGGATGTTTGACCACCTGCATCATCCGCCATAAGTACGCATTTTCTTCATACCGGCCCAGCATTTCAAGCTCTCGATCTCCGGTGATCAACAGCAGTGGAGGGCAATCGTTGCGTACATGAAACAGCGGTGCCATGTCATCAATGATCGGTTGCTTGCCATCAATGCCACGTTCTTTACGCACGGTGAAATGCGTGATCGTGTGCCCGCTAAAAGGAATCAACCCGGCCAGTGAATCGGCGTCGACTTCATACTTGGCCAACCAGTGTTTGTCTAAACCAATCATGCTGGTCAAATAACCACCTGCCGAATGTCCGCTGACAAACACCTTCTCAGATGAGCCGCCATATTCATTGATATGCTTCAAAGTCCAAGCCACGGCTGCCGCGGCATCGTCGATGCAATCGGTTACTTTCACCTTAGGACTCAGTCGATAGTTGACCGCAACGACCGCGATTCCCTTACCTTGCAATTGCTTCGGCACAGACCGCTTGCCGCCCGTCAATCCGCCACCATGAAACCAGACGACAGTCGAATAATTTTTCACCTTAGTCGGGTAATAAACATCCAACCGACACCGCTGCTGTTGGTACTCCGTTAGGTTGTTTCCCTCACGGTATTGAATGTCTTCCGCAATCTGATAACCGGGCGTAAGGTTTAGGTTCTGTTGTGCGAAGGAAAGTTGCGCATGTGATATTCCACATAGAACAAGTATAAGTAGTACAAGATGAGTTCGCATGAGGATGATCTTTGGTGGTGTAGGGTCCGCTACTGCGGACCAGGAACTAATGTAGGTCTATATATTTTAACACTTGGCTGTCACGCAAGCGAGTAAACACGCCTAAGGATCGCAAGAAGTTATGATGAAACTCAAACAAATAGCTTGAGTATTACCCACAGAAGTTCATAATACAGTGACGAATAATAGTTTTGAAAAGAAAATGATCAGCTCATGTCTGACGATATTGAATGTATTGAACAGAAAAACTCGTGGGGCTCCATATATCATTGGCTCTATATCGGGCTATCTACGGTCTTACCCTGGGTACTTTATTTCTATGTAGGTTGGTGGGCGGCTTTGATTGCAATTCCTTGTGGGCTAGTTTTGTATGACTATCTATATGTCCCACCAGGAAGTCTTTGTTTGGGAATGCCGTTTATGATTCCTCTTTCTAGTTCAATGGCACTAATTGTATTCGAGGTGGTTGCATTCGCTAAATGGCTTGTCGGGTAGTTTACTGAGGATTAATGGTAACGCCAGCAATAGCGGACCCTACACCAACAGCTCTCCTAACGCCTGCGTGCTATCGGAAAATCGTTTGCGGTTGATGCCCATCAGTTGGGCTTGGGTTAGCCACAGGTTCGAGAGTGGTGTGCCGGTTTCCGGGTGTCCCCGCAGTTTTCTTTTGCCACGATTTTTCAGCCTGGCACGACACTCCACCGATTCATTCCCGAGTTTTGCACTACGTTGCCGTGGATCAAACTTGCAAACAGCGGCTGTTGGAATGCCATGGACTTGCTGAGCAATCGGTTTCCGTTATCTACAATTCGGTTGATCTGGAAAAATTTAAACGGTGAACTCCACTGCCACAAGCGCCTCGTAAAGCGGCCGTTTTTAGTAACTACATGAAGCCACAGCAAGCAGCCACTATTGAATCGGCCTGTGAGAAATTTGGGCTTACATTAGGAATGATAGGTGAGAGCCTAAGCGGCATCTCAGAAAATCCAGAAGACAGGCTGTTGCAATACGATATCGTTTTTGCCAAGGGACGATGTGCCAGAGAGGCCTTTGCTATTGGAAACTGCGTAATTGCCTGTGATGCCCAGGGAATGGGGCCGATGGTTACCGCAAATAATTTAGCAGAGATGAACGGACGAAACTTTGGTCGCCGGGTCTTGCTCAACGAGATCAACGAACCAAGTATCTGGGAACAACTTCAGAAATATAATGCGGAAGATGCGTGTCAGGTGACGGATACGATTTGACAAGCGAATGGGTTGCATTTTATGATAAATAAGTTGACCTGCTTGTATGAAGAAGTGATCGAAGCATGTCAATCACAACCCAATGATTTTGCAGCAGAAGCAACCGCTGTTGCCCTTTTTCTCAACTGGGCCTCGCTCAATCACCAATCAAGAGTCAAAGAGCAAGCAAGAAAATACCGTCTAGGACACATCTTTAAACGAAGCTGGTCGTCAGTCTCCAAGCAAGCTTGCAAACTATTGAGGTATAATCGAGCGGCGTAATACTACGTCTCTGCGCGAGGCCCTTCTTAGCGTCTTAGCGTGAGAATCAATCGTAGTGACGAGTCCGCTATACAACGCTGTGGAATAGTAAGCCTCGCGCAGAAGAGACGCGGAGTCGCAGAGAGAAGAGTGTTAATAGGCAAATTGTGCCAAAACCGCGACAAATCTGTAAGCCTCTGTCACAGTGAGTTATCGGATGATTATGGATTCATCTTTTCTATGGGTTTGAAAGAATGTCACACAATACGAAGTCAGGATTTACATTAAAAGAACTGTTCGTAGTCATAGGGCTCATTGCCCTGTTGTTGGCAGTTTTGCTTCCAATGTTAAATCAGTCGAGGACTCCCGCTCGTCGTAGTTTGTGTATGAACAACCAGAAACAGATGAATATTGCTGTAAAGAACTATTACTCAAGAAGTTCTAGCAATACTAGGCCATCAGTCATCACTCCAGCTTCTCGCACTGCCCAAGTGCAGTACTCAATCAAAAATGGACACTCTAATTATTTTAATTGGGTTGTGCCATTGCTTTATGATTTAGATGAAGGGCACCTCGATGCACGTTACCGTCAATCATTTCTGGAAGAATCGATTAACCCAATATCTGTTTTAGATGGAGAATCTCTCCCTCTTATGATTTGCAGTAGTGATCCTCCGAAAAATAATCAAGGCAATCCGATGAGCTACTTCGTGAATTCAGGCATTAGGAATTCATACAGCATTGTCAATAATGAAAGCATCACTATTGATCTTGCTGCGAATGGATTATGGAGTGATAAAAGCAACTTGTCGAATCAGAGTGGAGTTAGAGTCCAGGGTATACCTGATGGCGAATCCAACACGATACTCCTAAGCGAACGACTGCGATCAGATCAGCACCCCGACTTTCCGGCTCGCTGGAATCGAGTTGATTTGAACCCAAAGAATAATTACTTTCCCGTTGAGAGTCAGAGTAGTATTCTATGGGAAGAATCTCCTGTCCCCGGCACGGTAGTGATCAACAACAAAACGAAGTCCCCAATTACCAACACACTAATTTCTAGCAATCATCCAGGCGGAGCAAATGTCTCCTTTTGTGATGGCTCTAGTAGATTTCTTAGTGAGAAGATCAATGCCCAAGTCTTTGCTCGCTTGATGACTTCCGATGGTAGGAGATCTAGGCTTGATACGAATGGGGATAGTGATTTCAAAGAGGAGGCAAATCTCCCCTGGCAAAATAAGCCTCTCAACCCTAACGATTTCTGACACACCCTACTCGCTTGCAATCACAAATGTGTAAACATCGCAAATCTCGACTCGAAGCAAACGTAGCTGAAGTCGTTAGACTTCAGGGAACTCTCAATGCCGAAAAACCGAATTCTGACGAATCCGGCTATAGGATTTAATTTAAGATCAAACAACAAAATAAAATGGAACTCACAGCCTTTCGTGTGCCACTGGCGGAGCCAGTGGCACAC
>NVWB01000121.1 GCA_002733575.1 Blastopirellula sp.
CATGAATCCGTTTCGCTTAAATATATTTGAGTTGTTCCGAAATATCATCCGAACTTCTCTTTGGCTCACGTTGATCATTAACACGTTTATCGTGTCCTTTGGCTTAGTCTGGTTTACCTATAACTTTGTAACATACTCCTGCCGTTGGATGCGACTCGCCTGGTTCTCTGAGGAATGGGGCGTGTAGCAGAGTGTGATTTAATTACGGAAATTCACAGATTCAAAGATCACCTATAAAAACCAAAAAGATGAAACGCATACGCTCAACCTATAAACAGTCGATTCTTCATAACACGTGGAGTGATACGCAAAAAGAGGTGAGTGCCTCGGAAATTGAGATCGATCTAGACGATACAGGTGGGATTCAAGAACATGAGACCGAGCATCTTATTCCGCTCGATTGCAGTCATTTTTCCGAAGCGTATTCTCTCTGTGGACTTTGTGAAATGGTGTTATGTCAAGATTGTTCCACGGCATGTGCTACCTGTGGCAAGCCGATTGGCAAGAGTTGTCATGCCGTTCAATTTGAGAACCAATGGTTTTGTACGCCTTGCCGGTCTGCTCAAAAACGCTGGTCGCTCTTTCGGTTATTATCATCCGTATTTATCCGGTATGAAGGAGGTGCATGATGAGCGAGATTTCTCAGCAGAACCAAAAATTACTAGTCGCTCAAGAAAACGGCCTACTCGATAATGAAGTGGGGAGAGCGGTGGAAAGGTGCTTTCGCTATGGTTGCGCAGGTACGTTTGAGAATGAGTATCTCGATAAAATCACCAGTAGTCATGCGATCTCGATGGCCCGCTGTCCGTTCGTAAATCCCAAAGGACTCAATCGGGGTGATTTTATCCTGGGGCATACGCTCGACACGAAAGAAGAAATTCGTATTCCTCACCAGTGGATGGGGTCACCGAGTCTAATCGTTGGTTCTACCGGAAGTGGTAAAACCAATACAGCCAAGTATTGGAGTGAACAGCTCGGAAAAATCTGCGAGGGAACTTTACTCATTGATTGCGTCAAAAGCGAAATGGGCAGCCTTGCCCCCTCATTTGAAAGCGGGGAAAAGTGCCAAGTCTCGGTTCTGGACACACAGCAGCTTAAACTCAATCCATTAATGATTCCTGATCATGTATCACCTCATGCTTACGCGGGCAATTTGGCAGATTCGCTGGATCGAGTCCTGGAAGCTCCCCCAGTCGCTCGCAAGGTAATACGCCAATCGATTCATGCCCTGTTTGAACGCCACAATCTGTTTTCAGGAAAAATCAGCAACTATCCGACGTTGTTTGATTTGAGACACTTTATTCAAAACGCAAAACAATTCAACTCTCAGTCCCGCGATGCACTTTTAACCGCACTCGACCCGATTCTCATGAGTCTGCGTGATGTGCTAAGTTACCAACAAGGCTGGAATATCCAATCTCTGGCAAAACAGAAAATAATCTTGGGACTCAATTCTTGCTCCCAAGCAGACAAAAATCTGATTATAGAGACTTTCTTGTTTTCTCTGTTTTCTTCTCGCATCGCCCAGCAGGTCTCCAATGTTGATCCTAATATCTTGGTCTACCTGGACGAAAGTTCTAGTTTGCTGGAATCGGACAATTCGGCTATCTCGAACTGGATCGGTTTAATTCGAGGCGTGGGGATTGCCTTGATTCTCAGTAATCAGAGTGCCGTCTCGATTTCTCAGAAAATCTTGAGTAACATTCCGAACCTGTTTATCGGCCAATGTTCGTCTTTCGCCGATTTGAATGTAATGGGTTCAGCGGTCGGATTGGATGCTCAGCAAAAAAGATATCTGGCCAATCATCTTCAACCTGGTTGCTTTTTAGGACGATTGGGGCGAGGCAAGTGGAGAAAGCCTTTCTTGTTTACTACGCCTTTAATGGAATCTGGTAAATCAAGCAGTAAGCCACGTTTTCAGATAAGTGATCAATTAGCATCATTGCCAGTGATTGTATCTGAAAAGGATCAATCATTTCAGCCCGATTGGGCAAAGCAGTTTAATTCGGAACAAGAGAGTTCTTTGCTGCTTTTGGAAGAAACAAAGAAAGTTCCATTAAACGGCCAAGAGCCAGCTTCGAGTATACCTGAAGAAAATGATGAATTGAGTCAACCGGATGTCTTGGGAAGTGGATTGGAACCTGATGAATTTCGGTTGCTTTCCACAATTGCCAAGCATCCGTTCAAACCGGTCTCTTTCTTTCCTGGTGAACTTTTCATGAGTAATCGTAAGTTGCTCAAACTCAGAAAATCTTTGGTACACAAACAATTGATCATTCAGCAGGAAATGCAATCGTCAGGTCGTGGGCGTCCTACTCGAATGTTGGTCTTAACAGAGTCTGGGCAAGAAACTATCGATAAACTGAATTTCGAGGAGAAGTGAAATGCAGGGCAATGTGGTCCACGAGCACTACATCAAAGAACTTGACATAAAGTGTGAAGCATATGGATTTGAGACTTGGAAATCGGCTTCCCTCCGAAAAGGAAAAATCACTCGTTACATCGATTTACTGGCTTCAAGTAATAAATTGAAATTGCTGCTTCTCATCGAAGTGGAGATGGGATCAAACAATCGTGCAGTCAACGATATTGAGAAGTGGAGACATCTTGGGCAAGTCTACCCAGGCCGATCCGTGGTGTTATGGATCGTAACTCCTACCGTTCATATCTCAAAACTGATCCAAAAACGTATAAAAAGAAGCCAATCGAGCATCCCAAAGGAGGTTTATATTCCCACGTTTTTTGAGGCTTTGGAGCGGCTAAATAGGTACTTTTCTGATTAAAATTCTTTTTTCTTCCGCACCCGTAGAGGGAAGAAAAATAGGCGGTACAAAAATCCTTAATTCCCCGAAAGGTTTAGAACCATGATTACCCCTATCATACTGACTGCTGTTTTTGTTCTGGTATTAGTTTGCACCTTGGTAGCCTTTAAGGATATCGAATTATTTTCTGATGTGAAAATGATACTCGCACCAACGGTTGCTGCTCTGTGTGTGTTCAGTCTAGGCTTCGGCAACGAATCTTCGGAGAGTAGTCCTCTGGTTGAAACGATCCTGTTACCTTACGCGGCCTTAGCCTACTCACTTCTCTTCTTGGCACTACTTTGGTTGCTCTCACGAATCCCATGGGTCAGCAGGTATTTTGATAATCGAGAGATTCGTAAGTCCCCAAAGGAAATCGAAACTCACAATAAATCAAAGAAGCAAGATGTTCGCAAGATATCGAAATAAGAGGAGATTGCGATATCTTCTCGAAGGCCAGGAAAATCTTCACTTTTTAATAATTCACTCTGCGGAACAAAATCATGGATACTGAACTAATTGAAAGACTGGAACGAATCGAAGCAAGTTCAGATTTTCTTAGTTGTGCTCCTAAGTGAGAGGTAGCACTTCTATGATTCTTTGCCGAGAAACTCAATCGCTTGAAGTAACCCTCAAGAAATCTGTCAGATTAATGGCGTGCACAATGAAGTTGTGTAAAATCAAAATAAGTGATTTGAGCTTACAAACTACTCTTACATTAATGGAATGATTATATGTCTACAAACAGTAACTCTTCAGGTCACCACGTAGATGACTCACTCTTGAACTCGCGACAAGCTGCCAAGCTCTTGTCTATTTCAGAGCGTAAATTATGGAGCTTAGCAAATGAAGGAGATTTGCCATGTGTTAAATTTGGTCGAACAGTTCGATATGATAAGGAGGATATCAAGGCCTGGATTAACAAACAAAAAATATGACTCGATTTTATATAGACGGAAGCGTACAATAATTGCAAGATAGACATGGATGCAATGTCTTTTGCACTCGGAACAGATTGGGCTCTGTGGAGATGATGAGCCAGAGTAATCAACCTGATTGTTTACGTCTATCCTCAAAAGCACGAGTACTCGTATTTATGAATTTCCCCCTGTCACGTTTTCTGTAATTCGATGCTTAGCACCTTACAGACATCAATCAATGCATTAGGGAGTCACCTTAGTCCAAAGATAGTTACCAACCAAAACTCAAATAATTGGGAGTACCGATTCATGGCCAGTATTAGCAAAGCAGCAAACGGACACCGTACAATTCAATTCATGGATGTCGATGAAAAGCGTAAGAGCATTAGACTAGGCAAGATTAGCCAGCGATTAGCTGATTCAATCAAGCTGAGAATCGAGCATCTTGTTTCCGCTAAGATGGCGAACCATTCTATCGACATGGAAACCGCACGTTGGATTGAAGGATTGGAACCAACACTAGCGGCTCGACTTGCGAAAGTGGGGCTTATTCAGTCAAGGGATAATTCAGAGATCCCTCGACTAGGTCCATTTCTTGATGCTTATGTTAAGTCTAGAACTGATGTGAAGCCAGCGACCAAAGAAGTTTGGGGACAGGTAGTCCGCAACCTGAAAGAATTCTTTGGAGAAAAGAAAGATCTAACAGAGATTAGCGAGGGAGACGCGGAAGAGTTTAAGCTGTTCCTGATCAATGTACCACTTGCAGCAACCACTGTTTCAAAACGATTGCAACATGCAACATCGTTCCTCAATAAAGCTCGAAAGAAACGGTATATCGAGAGAAACCCCTTTGCTGAAGTAAAATCAGCCGCTGGCAATCCAAAGGATCGACAGTTTTTTGTAACACGAGAAGCCATTGAAAAGGTTCTGAACATTTGTGATCTCACTTGGAGAATGATAATTACCCTTGCCCGCTATGGTGGTTTACGCTGTCCGAGCGAAGTACTCTCACTGAAATGGGAGAACATTGACTGGGAAAGTGGTCGAGTTGTGATCGAATCTCCCAAGACAGAACATCATGTTGGCAAGGATCGACGAACAATCCCTTTGTTCCCAGAGCTTCAAGATGTATTAGAAGAAGCTTTCGAGATGGCCGAGCCTGGAGCAGTTTATGTTATTGAGGGTAGATACCGAGAAATAGCGAATTCACCCAAAGGCTGGAAGAATGCCAATCTAAGATCTCAATTTAAACGACTAATCAAGCGTGCGGGCCTCACAGAATGGCCAAGGCTCTTCCAGAACCTCAGAGCCTCAAGAGAAACCGAACTGGCTCAAGAATACCCTCTGCACGTTGTAGCGGACTGGATGGGCAATACTCCTCAAATAGCATTGAAGCATTATCTACAGACAACAGACCTTGATTTTGATCGTGCTAGAGGTGAAATAAAAAGCGCTGCAAAAAGCGGTGCAGGGGTGGTGCAGAATGCGGTGCAGCATCAATCCGCACCCAATCGCACAGAGCTACAAGAAACGACAAAAGGCCCTAGTAAACCAGAGCCTTTTGCGAGTCTGTGCGAGTCGGAACCTGTTGGTACCAAAGCACTTAGCGGAGGACATGGGACTCGAACCCACAACCCCATACGGGGCATCACATTTCCAATGTGACCGCTAGCCATTCGCATATCCTCCAAGCGTTCTTACTGAAGCCAGCAAGATCAGAGACCCATGCGTAGGTCTAAAGGTTCGCTAAACGAACGAACATATCTTACCCACTCGCGGCCATTTGGAGAATAGTACTCTATTTTGAAACTTTTGGCAGGCAAATTGTCTATTATTGGCCATTTTTTCGCGTAGTCAGTTGGAACCAGTTACAATTTCCGTTAATCAACACTGGATGAACTTGTTCGCCTTATCTTCTCTTAGGTCAGCTGCGTGACTGAAAAAAACGAAATCAATCCGTTTGAAGCACCGCAAGATGTGCAGTCTGATAGCAGTGAGGATCTGCTTCCGGTGACTCTGCCTGTTTCGATTGTCTTGCTGCTAGTTTGTATTTTTCTATTTTTTGTCCACCCTGGGTTAGGGGTCTTTGGCATCTTGATTTCTATTCCGGGAGTAATTCATGGCGTCCTTAAAATTCAACGCAATCGAGCCAGGCAAGGGAGCATAGCACGCGGTGTACAAATTGACTCCATTCTTATTTCGCTGTTTACCATGATACCCATCACTTTCGCATCGATGATCGGTTTTGGCATATTTTGTTTTGGGGGAGTAGCGGTTATAGGGCCTCTTGCTCAAAACATCGAGCACTCAGAATCTAGGGTTGCGGTAATTCTGTTTGCTGGCGGCATCTCTGGGTTATTCGCATACTTGGTGATTGGCACACTATTGTTCTTTAATACATTGCCTAAAAAACAAACGGGTTCGCCTGAGATTGAAGACGAGGATACCTGAGTTCCTCATAACTTGGATTACTGCCGATAGAATAAATACACATGACTGAAAAAGACGAAATCAACCCGTTTGAATCACCGCAAGAGGCGCAGATTTCTTATGAAAATCTGTCGGAATCTAGTAATGGTTCTCTGCCGGTGATTGTGCCGGTTTCAGTTGTGCTACTAATTTGCTGCACCGTTCTGCTGCTCTTTGTTCCAGGGCTAGGTGTTCTTGGATTTTTAGTTTCCATTCCAGGGATAATTCATGGAGCGATCCGAATTCGTCGCAAGCAATTTCTCGAAGGGGCCATGACGCGAGAATGCCAGTTCAATAACCTGTTGATCTCGCTATTAATTATGGTGCCTGTGGTTTTTGCATCGATGATTAGTTTTGGTGTTTTTTGTTATGGCGGTGCCATAGTGGCTACAAATGTGTTTGCAAGGCTCGGCAATGCTGACTACGGTTGGGGAATATTTTTCCTTGTATGCATTCTTGCGGGTCTGATTCCGGCGTTGGCGATTGGCACACTATTGTTTATTTTTACACTGCCTAAAAAAATGTTAGTGCCACGCGATGAAATTGAATATGAGAAGAAGTAACAAGATGATGATGATAAACGAATTGGCTTTCGGTAGAATGTAATCCATGACTGAAAAAGACGAAATCAACCCGTTTGAATCACCGCAAGAAGAGCAACTTCTGAACTCTGGTTCAGAACATGATCGGCTATCGGCTGAAACCTGGATTATGGTAATCACCCCGGTTGCGATTGGTTCGTTGGCCTTTTCGACCATGTTGACAATGGTCGGATCTTTTTGGGGAGTCTTGGGCTATTTCATTATTGTCCCCGGATTAATCCATGGAATTTTCTCGATTGATCGTAAACTGGCCAGAGGAGATAAACCCAACAGAGGCAAACAGATCGTTACGCTATTCCTTTCGATGTTGATCATGGGCGCCATATTATTCGCATCATTGATTGCACTTTGTGTTGTCTGCTTCGGCGGAGCCGCCATGGCAAACGGCGATTCGTTTCCATCCAGACCAGTAGCTAATAGTATTGCAACTGTGGGTTTTTGCACTGCATTTGTCTTGTTTGTACTGCTATCCATTTTTACCCTGCCTAAAAAACATCCCCGCAAACCGATAACTGAAGAAGACGAGTAACATCGTTTCATTGTGCTTGATCATTCCGATGAATCACTAGAGGAATAAACCATGACCAACAACACTCTCAAACGGCGCGACTACACCGTGCTAGGCACCACGCAAAGTTTGTGCCCTGAATGCTTGGCGGTAGTGCCGGCGAAGATTGTCACTCGCGGCAACAGGGTCTACTTCCGTAAGCGATGCGAGACGCATGGCGAGCGGGAAGACTTTGTTTGTTCCGATGCGAGTTATTATGATCGGCTAGAGTTCTCGGTGCCAGGCAAAGTTCCGATAGAGTTTGGCGTAGAGCCAGATAAAGGTTGCCCTTTGGATTGCGGGCTATGTACCGAACATGAACAGCATAGTTGCATTGGGCTGTTGGAGATTACGTCGAACTGTAATTTGAATTGTCCAATGTGTTACGCAGGCAGCGGACCAGGCGGGCATCATTTGAGTGTTGAAGATTGCAAAAAAGCCATTGATCGACTGGTCGAAGTCGAGGGCAACCCTGAAGTATTGCAACTCTCTGGTGGAGAGCCGACCATTCACCCGCAGTTCAAAGAGATCTTTGAATACGCACTCTCGCAGCCGATTGACTATATCATGATCAACACCAACGGCATTCGCTTGGCCCATGATCAGGAATTTGTCGACTATCTGGCAACGTATCGAGACAGGATTGAAATCTATTTGCAGTTCGATGGTTTTGAAGAACGGACTTCGTTGCAACTTCGGGGTGAATCACTGGTTGAAACCAAACTGAAAGCGGTCGAAAAATGTGGAGAGGCCGACTTACATGTGAATTTAGTGGCCACCGTACAAACCGATGTCAACGAGCATGAACTCGGGGCAATTGTTGAGTACTGCGTGGATAAACCGTGGATCACTGGCGTTAGTTTTCAACCAGCCACGTATTCTGGCCGCCATGTGTTACCTGAAGAATTGGAAAAACGGATTACCTATCCTGATGTAATCCGAAAAATTGCAGAGCAAACCGAGGGGCTGTTCACTGAGCAAGATTTCATGCCGCTGCCATGTGCCCATCCGAACTGCCATCAGATGTCTTACGCGTATCGCAGCGAAGGAAAACTACTGCCGCTGCTGCGATTTATCGAGGCCGAGAAACATATGGATTTGCTGGCGAACGGGATCTCGTTTACTCGCCCGGCGGTTCGTGATTTACTGGAACGCTACTTGGCCCGGCAAGGCTGTTGTAGTGGCGGAGGATGCGGGCCAGAGAAACCGGCAGAAAATAATGGCGGCCTGCCCATTGTGGATTCTAAAGAGGATTATGGGTGTTGTAGTAGCGATTTGCCCGAGATTATTAACTTGGGCGATGAACAAACCACGGCAGCAGCTATCGAGTTTTTTGGCAAGGCGATGCAAGAACAACTCGGGGCGAAGGATGTGTTTCGCATTATGATCACTTCGTTTTTGGATGCGTATAATTTTGACGTTCGCCGGGTCATGAAATGTTGTATTCATCATGTGTTGCCAAGCGGGCATTTGATTCCGTTTTGTGCGTACAATGTTTTGTACCGTGATGGGCACGTTCCACTGCCTGAATTGAAACAACCAGTTGAAACATCGGGCCAAGTGAAATCATGAACCCTTTCTACACTCCCTACACGCTCACCATGATTGCTGCGGTGCTGACTGGCAGTTGGTTACTTCGTGGCTCACAAAAAAGCTTGCCACTTACCGCTTCAGAAAAACTAGGGCTGGGGATCGGCTGTTTTTGCGGTGCCATGATTGGGGCCAAATTGCCATTTGTGTTCTCCAACTATGCAGATTTTCTCAGTGGAGTCGCTTGGTTTGCACATGGCAAGACGATCATCTGTGGGCTGGTGGGCGGTTATTTTGGAGTAGAGTTGGCCAAGTGGGTAATGGAAATCCGCACAAAGACCGGCGACACATTTGCCGTACCAGTGGCAATTTCAGTGGCTATAGGCAGACTGGCATGTTTTCAAGGCGGGTGCTGCTTTGGAACAGAAACCAATTTGCCATGGGGAGTTTGTTTTCCAATGACCGATGGCGACAACCTTATATTTCGGCACCCCACACAATTATATGAAGCCCTGTTTCATTTGTGCATGGCCCTTGTTCTCTTGAATTTACTGCGGAGAAATGTGTTCTCTGGACAGTTGGTCAAATTCTATTTCATCTGCTATTTTGGCTATCGTTTTCTGACCGAATGGATTCGACCTGAGCCTGAGATTGTGGCCAGTCTGACCGGATACCAGTGGGGGGCCATAATTTTCATTCCCGTCTTTGCCTGGCTCTGGTACAAAGACGCGGCCGCTTTGAAAAGAGAAGCGACTGTCCAATCCAATCACAACATTACCGGGTAGCCCAGTTTGCTCGCAAACTGGGTTGACGAAGTCAACAAGAGGGTATTTAGGCTGTAGGTCAGTGCTGTGCCTGACAGAGATTGAGAACCAAGATCGCTTCTCGTCAGGAACAGCACTGACCTACGGAATTCCGAATCACAAGCAGTGACAATCTAACATGAACCCTCTTGCGGCTGCGTGCCCCTATAGCCGAGCTATCGCGGCTACCCGTTTGAAAAGAAACCAACAACGATTGAACGTAGAAAAAGCCGTTTGATCCAGTTAATCAAACGGCTTTTCGTATCTATTTTATTTTAGCAATCAAAGAACGAAACTTAGTGTCCCGCTGCTGAGCCAGCGATTAGACTAATAAATTCGTCGTTGGTGTCGTACCTGGTCAACTGACGTGTCAACTGTTCCATCGCTTCGATTTCGTGCATGGAAGTCAACGTACGTCGTAAGGCGATGACCGCATTGAGCGTTTCTTCATCGAGCAACAGCTCTTCACGGCGAGTACCCGATTGATTGATGTCCATCGCAGGCCAAACACGCCGATCTGACAACTTGCGATCAAGCACAAGTTCCATGTTGCCTGTTCCTTTGAACTCTTGGAAGATCACTTCGTCCATTCGACTACCAGTATCGATCAAAGCAGTTCCGACAATGGTCAGTGAGCCCCCTTCTTCAAAGGCACGCGCGGTGGCGAATAGTTTTTTAGGAATGTCCATGGCTTTCACATTGATACCACCGGACATGGTTGCGCCGTCACCGACCCATTTGTTAAATGCCCTGGCCAAACGTGTGATCGAATCGAGTAGCAAGAACACATCTTGACCCATTTCGGCCAAACGCTTGCATCGTTCGATTACTAGTTGAGATAATCGGACATGACTTTCCACATCACAATCTAAGCTGGAAGCAACCACTTCGCCATTGATGCTGCGTTCCATGTCGGTCACTTCTTCAGGACGTTCATCGATCAACAGCACAATTAACTTTACATCAGGGTGATTGGCAGAAATCCCCTTACTGATGTTTTGCAATAACATGGTCTTTCCGGTTCGTGGCGGAGAGACAACTAATGCACGCTGCCCTTTACCGAGCGGGGTCAATAAATCCATGACTCGATTGGATAAAGGCCCACCTGGCGTCTCCAGTTTGAGATGTATAGAAGGATTGACCGGAGTCTTTTTATCGAAAGTGGGAGTCTTCGAGTATTCTTCAGGGCACATACCTTCAACATCCGTGATTTCACGCAAGCGAGGGCCTTGGCCACGACGGAACTGTTGAATCATGCCGCGAAGCATGAGACCTTCTCGGAGCCCATATTTTTCGATCATCGTTCCAGGAACAAACGGATCGACCCGCTCTCGGGCATAGTTATTTTCTGGACTTCGCAGGAAGCCATACCCATTGGGATGCATTTCTAGCAAACCATAGCCTGGTTCCAACGGAATATCTTCGTTGGAATCAAATTGTTCGTAATCGAGGTTATTGCGAGGCACATTCGAGCTCGGTGGACCACCACGACGCTGGTTACTATATCCGCCGCCTCCGCGACCACCGCGGTTTCCGCCGCCGCCTCCGCGTCCACGACCACCGCCGCCACCTT
>NVWB01000008.1 GCA_002733575.1 Blastopirellula sp.
TGTTGTTTAGGGGTGGTTGGAAAATCGGAAATCAAGAAGTTGTCCAGTGGCTACTTTTTGTCCAATGGACAACTTTTGACCAAGGGTTTTTTCGGGGAAAAAATAGTCGTTGCAAGTCTTTTGATAGTCTTACTTACAACGACTGACAAAACGGGTCAGCGGACCAGCGGGGTTCTAGTTTTCGGCTGCAAAAGTTGTCCACTGGCTAACTTTTATTCTACAGAGGGGTTTTTCTGAAAAAGTAGCCAGTGGACTACTTCTTGGGAAATGCAAAAAAGGGAAGCGAAAACCACCCAAACCAGTCTGGCGGAATGCGTGTTCCGACTGGGCTGAAAGCGAGAAATTGATCACTACTATTGATGGAACGACCCACTGGATGCCGAACCAGTAAACAACTCAGCATCGTCTTTCGCTTACACTTTGGTAGCGTGCTAGATTTCTGAGAATTCTTTTCTCTTTCGTTACTACCTTTACCGCTGCTTGACAGTGAACGTATGTATACTATACTGCGGTGATGGTTCGATTGATTGCACATTTAGATGCTGATTGTTTTTATGTTTCGGCAGAGAGGGTCCGGCACCGTTGTTTGACGGGCTTGCCGGTCGGTGTGCTGGGCAATCAAGGGGCCTGTGTGATTGCCAAGAGCTACGAAATGAAGGCCGCCGGCGTGAAAACTGGTGAGCCGATTTGGGAAGCCGTGGTGAAATGCCCTGATGGGGTCTATATCAAGCGAGACTTTCACTGGTACGAGGCGATCTCTCGGCGGATGTTTGAGGTGGTGAAGACTCGTAGCCCTACGATTGAGTATTATTCGATAGACGAGTTTTTCTTCGACGCCAAAACCTTGGCCCCGCTGGCCAAAAATGAGGAAGATATTCATATTGCAGCCAGAGAGTTGCAAGAAGAGATACTCGATAAGATCGGCGTGCCGGTTAGCATTGGGATTTCACGTTCGCGGACGTTGGCCAAATTGGCCTCGGATGCGTGCAAGCCCTATGGCTGCAAGGTTTTGATTAACGACGAAGAAATTGACCGCTATGTAGAATCACTAGAAGTGACTGAAATCACCGGCGTGGCCGAACGTAGCCGCCGCAAGTTGGCCCTACATGGAATCACCACGGTGGGTGATTTCCGACGAGCCGACCGCCGATTGATCCGAAAACTATTGACAGTCAGAGGCGAGATCTTATGGTGGGAGTTACACGGCGACCCGATTGATCCGATTCAAACCAAACGCCCGATGCACAAAGCCGTAGCGCGTGGCGGCAGTGTAGGTAAATCAACCGGTGATCCGGCGCGGCTCGAAGGCTGGCTGGTGCGTAATTGCGAACGCTTGGTCGAGGCGTTGGTCCGCAATCAATATGTGTGTGGGCGGCTGCAAATGGCGTTAAGCTATAAACAAGGGGGCGGGGCTTCGGCCCGGTGTAGCTTAGGGCAACAGATCGATTGCAGCGATGTGTTGTTGCCAGCGGCCCGGCAGTTGTTCGAGCAGTGTTGGGACGAAGGAATTGTGGTTTCGCACATGCACTTGATTGCTGATAAACTGGCGATGTTCAAGCAGCGGCAGCTTTCGTTGTTTGAGAAAAGTAGTGCGAAACTCGATCATATCAAGGCCGATATCAACGGCAAAATTGGCCGCTTTGCAGTGCGTAGCGGAACCACTTTGCAGTTGCCTGATATTTATGCCGATGAAACCAACGACTACGACATTTGCGACATCCACGGCAAGACCTGTTTTTGAAATCTAAAGGGCCAGAAAAATGTGCACAGGGATAGCACTCGACCGACAAGACGTCTCCGACCATTTGATCGAAGAATACGATTTGCAGCAACAGTTGACGACCCGTGGAGAAGGTAGTCGCCAGGAAGTGCAGTTTCGATTTCAAGATAAAAAGGCCCGGCTGCCGGTGCAAAATGGCCCACAGTTGATGGTGCTAGAATGGGGCAACCGCGACAACAAAGCGTCTCGCCTGCCAAAGACCGGTTGGTGCCGCTTAGAGAGTCTAGAAGAAGGCCGCTGGCGCTGGCTGTCGCCAGAAGAAGTGATCATTCCCGCATCGTTTGGACTTGAAAAAGGCGTCTGGTTTCAGATCACCGAAGGCATGAAAGGCGTCAGCGTGCAAGATGAAACGGGCCACTCGCATGTTTATATGTTGACCCAAGAAGCATCGCACTATTACCGGACGATGACCCACCATAGCCGGATGCCGGTGTTTGTGGGGAAGGATGTTTGATGTGGTGAGGCGAATCTTTTATTCATCAGGCTTTTCCGCCTCTGGTTCCTCCTCGGCATCCTTCTCTTTCTTTTTCAGAAATGGGATCGCATCTTTTACCGAGTCTTTGACACCTTCTACAGTTCCTTTGACTACCCCTTTGGCAACATTGGCCGCAGTTTCTTCTGCGTTTTTCTTGATGCCTTCTCCAATTCCTTTCATGTTCATCGACATACGCTCAGCAGCGATATCGTCGTCTGTATGGAATATAAGATCAGGGCCAGCAGAACGAACAGAAACCGATTCGGCAACTCCACCTTGAGAGTAATTCACATGAAGTCGTTTGCCCCAGGGATCGGTCACTTTGATGTCATCTTCTTCGACGCGAATATATACCCCAGCATCATTCGTGCTGCTGTCGAGTGTTTCTACCAGTTTTTCGACTTGGGCTCGGGCCTTTTCTCGCTCAGGGTTTGAACATCCCCAAAGAACAGGAAGCAACAAGAGAGGGTAAATAAAGTGGTAACGCATAATATTCTCTAAAAAAAGAAACTTACTCCAGGTTAGGATCATCTTACCGCGCAAAATGCCTAGGGCAAGTGTTGGAGTTGTTTTTTAGCAAATCGAGTGATGTGAGTGTCGATTGTCCCCCTACAGCCCACTTGGTATCTTCAACAACTTCCCAGCCGGTTTATCGCTACCTTCTTCCGCTGTACCAAACACCGTGATGTAAAGCGTTCCATCTGGGGCGAAGGCCAGTGCGGTTGGTTTGTCGAGGTCGACCATTTTCGTAGGATTTACCGCTTGGCGGCCGTTGCGGCGGATGGCGTCTAATCGATACAGGGCTCCTTGTTTGGTGTCGTGCCAAGAGAAGTCGACCGCGTATAAACGCTCAGAGTCAGGGCTATAGGCTAGGCCGACAATGTCGCTGACATTGGTCGGAAGACTGAGCAGCATCTTGTGGGTTTGAGGATCGTAGAACGTGAGGAGACTGTCGCCAGCTTCCGTGATTTCGCCCATTTGACCGATCACGAGTTCACCCCGAGGGCTGATCGTAATCGCCGTGGGGGCATCTTTTTCGACGGATGTTTTGGTGGCAATGAATCGCTCGAAATCGGAGAATTGACGCTTCGATATAAACTCGTCATCGCTCTGTTCTTTTTCATCTTGGCTTGGTTTACTAAACGAGATGGTTACTTTGGCAATCCAGCCTTGTTCGTCATCGCCGTTGCAGGTGACAAAGATTCCTTTTGAGGTCACCGCTACGCCATAGAAATTACCTTCGCCTTTGATTTTGTCATCAGCCGAGAGTGGTGCCAGTTCGGCTGTCATTTTGGCCGCATCAATGGCCGGCTGCCCGGCTTTGGGAATGGTGTAGACTCGCAAAAGTTCTTCGCCGTCGGGCAAGCCGCCGCCACCGACGACCAAAGTTTCTTCATCGATGAAAGTAAGTCCCAATGGGCCGATGTCGTACTTCGGGCCTTTGCCGTAGACGTCTTTAGGGAAGCCGGTGATGACCTCTTCTAATTTGCCTTCGACGACACGAATTACGCGTCCAGCGGCGCTGTCGCTAACAAACACATGGCCGGTATTGGGCTGAACGGCAACGCCAGCGGGGTTTGAAAGATTATCGAGAACTGTTTCTGGTTGAATCTCTGCCAACAGGGGCGAGGTAACTAGTGCGGCGAATAAACTGCAATAGGTAAAGAGCGTGCGTTTCATATTTATTGTCTCCGAAGGGAGGGAATTCTATTCTGGTGATGATCTTGAAGTTGTTAATTGAGCGAAGGGTCGTCAGGGATGTTCTTGAGGTTGAGCGATTCACGCAGAATGTCGCCGCCAACGCGATTCATGGAGGCTTTCCAGATTTTTTCATGATCGACAGAGAAAAGCGTGTCGACATCAACCGGCAGTGTAAGCCAGCCGCCGACTTCCATCTCGCTTTCTAGTTGTTGAGCGCTCCAGCCAGAGTAGCCAATAAACAGCCGATACGGCGCGTGATCGCCACGAATTAATGGGTCCAAGTTTTCTTGTTGGTTGGCAAAGTACAGCCCAGGTACCACTTCGATTTCGTTGGACGGAGCGTAGTTGTGAAGTGCCATCAACGGGCCTTGCACAGGTCCGCCGAGAAAAATGGGGTCGGTTTGGCTGATCTCTTCGCTGGTGAGTTGCTTCCAGGCCGTTTGCACCATCATGTCAGTCGGGCGTGTTAATACCAGGCCGAGAGCCCCTTCTTCATCGTGCTCTACCATCAGAACCACGGTTCGCAAGAAATTTGGATCAGGCAGATGCGGCGAAGCAATCAAAAGTTGACCTTGTAATGATTTCATAACACAACCGCTTAGTTTTTAGGGCAAGTGAGAGGATATCTGCACTACTCTATTGTTACAGGGGATGATGCAGAAAGCCAGATGCAACTTGAATCGAACGCAAGGTTGGATTGAAAAAAGTGGTCAACTGCAGCGTACATCATGCCAAACACAACCGCCCCAAGACCAGCCAACGCCGAAGCCGACCAACAGATGCGTGGCATTCGGCTGAAGTTGTTCTTTTTGACGCAGGTCGTGGATCAAGATCGGTATCGTGGCAGAAACCGTATTGCCGTAGTTTTCTAGCGCAAGCGGCATTTCTTCCTCTTGCAAATCCAACCGTTCCCGTAATTGATCAAGCATCTTCTTGGTGGCCTGATGGAACAAGTACAGGTCGATCTCTTCTTTTGTTTTATTTGCGACTGAGAGAATGTTCTCAACCAGTTGCGGAATGGCACCCACGGTGAAATTGATCAAGCTAGGGCCATCCATGTAAAGCTTGCTTTTCCAGCGTTTTCGGTGGCGTGGCTGAATGGCATCACATTCCCGTCGTGCGCCCCCTTCGGTTGCCAGAAGTGTATCGGCCCCTGATCCATCGGTTCCAAATTGAAAACCCGAGAGCGTTGGCCAGTCGTTGGCTTCGATCAAAGTGGCTGCGGCCCCGTCTCCAAAAATGGTACGGATACTGCGGTCATCTGGTGCGATATATTTTGAATAAGTCTCAGCGGTGATAAACAACACTCGCTTGGCCACTCCACTGCGGATCAGTCCATCGGCAAGGGCCAGCCCATAGATGAACCCGGAGCAACCTAGATTGAAATCTAAGGCGCCACAGTTCGTGGGTAGGCCGAGTCGGTCTTGAACCAAGCAGGCCGTGGTAGGAAGTGGGTAATCAGGCGTTTGAGTGCAAAACAACAGAAAGTCAACTGACGAGCGGTCAATGTTGTTCTCAGCAAACAGTTTTTCTGCCGCCAAAACACCCAAGTCAGAAGCGCATTGGTCTTCCTCAGCGATATGACGCTGGGAAATACCAGTTTTTGTATAGATGAAGTTCATATCCCAACTGGGATTTTCTTCCTGAAGTTGCGCGTTAGTCTCGATTTTTTCAGGAAGGTAAACCGCGATAGGGCCGATGGCAGCGTATTTCACCAAGTTGTCTCTTCTCGACGATACATTTTCGGGGTAGTTGATCCGCGTCCTGCGTGATCTGTAAGGGATCAATTTTACTCTAAATCGTTGATCAATAGGAGCTTATCAACTTGGTGATGCACAGGAAAACCCCAATTCAGGCGTTCTAGCAGGTAAATCCTACGAACCACAGAGGTTTTTATTACCTAACTGGTTATTATTAAAAGACTTATTGTATTTGCCTGAGTGGTCAAATCTCAAAAACAATCCTTCTCTGGGTTTCATCTTGCGGGAAAACTCATTCTTGATTACTGTTCTCACCCTGGCTGTTATGTGTATCGAAGCGGTGTTAATTGAGTTAATTCCCTTCAGAAACAGTTTAAGTCCTATCATCCTTTGAGTTGCATCATTGAAGTTGGATCGTCAATTATCTAAATATCGATTTCCACTGCTAAAAACGTGGGGGATTCTTCTGATTTGCTTTGCATTACAAGCCAGCAAGGTTCAGGCAGATGAGTACCGGCGCTGGGAAGATGTACAAACGATTGGCCCTTTTATCGTTCATGCCAATTTTTCGATGGACCGTGTCCCTAAGCTGGCCACCGAGCTGTCTGAATTGCAGACCGAGGTTTCTCAGAAATTAGAGATCCAGTTAGCTCAAGAGCCTATCTATGTTTATCTGTTTGCTCACGAGGCTTCTTACCGTGACTACATGAAGCGGTATTTTCCTGGCGTTCCGTTTCGGCGAGCCTTGTTTATCAAAAACAATGGTCCAGGCATGGTGTTTGCCTATCGTAGCCCTGACTTTGAAGTTGATCTTCGCCACGAATGTACACACGCTTTGCTGCATAGCGTGTTGCCTGAATTGCCGTTGTGGTTGGATGAGGGAATTGCTGAATACTTTGAGGTTGGAAAGCAGGCAGAACCGATTCGCAAAAACTATGTCGCATCGATCAAGCGTGATCTGAATTTGGGAAAGGTTCATAACATTTCAGAACTGGCGGCGATGACCAAGTTAGAGCAGATGGGTGAATCGGAGTATCGAGATTGTTGGGCCTGGGTTCAGTTTTTGTTAGATGGCCCACGGCAACAAAATCGCCTATTACAGCGATATTTAAATCAGCTAGCACTGAAGAAGCCGGTCGCTAGCGTGCAGCGAATTGCCTTGGCGGAGTACCAAGATCTTTCTCGTTCATTCACGAATCATTTTGCGAGATAGCAGGTGTAGGTCAGGCTGTGCCTGACGTTGAAGTAGTAATTGGTATTGCAATTCATGTCAGGCACAGCCTGACCTACGATCACTAGATAGCAGGTTCCACAAAAGAGCCGAAATTAGATTCATCTTTGTGGACCAAATTCGCCGAAATCAGAAGCATTGCCGTTCTATTTTTTGCTGACGCTGCTTCGAAGGGACTCGAGCTTGTCTGCCTTACGCTATTTCCGCTATTTGTATCAAGCTTACTGCTCAAAACCTGAGCACGAGCGTGATTTCTATCGTCAGATTCGACACGCTGCTTGCACTAAGAATCGTTCTCCAGTGACTCAAATTGTTGAGATCGGAGTCGGTAAAGCAGAACGCGCCGTGCGATTGATTCATTTTGCCCAGCAATATGCCGATCAGGCCACGATTGAGTATGTAGGCATCGACATGTTTGAAGGCCGACCGGAGCAGGATGGCTTGAAGTTGAAAGAAGCCCACAAGTTGCTTAGCAGCACCGGCGCCAAAGTAAAATTAGTGCCAGGCGATGCCATGATGGCACTTCCGCGTGTGGCCAATAGCTTGGCTGATTCCGATCTAATCATCATTGCAGAAGATCAAGATCGTGCCTCAGTAGAAGCGGCCTGGAGTTGGATTCCTAGGATGATGAATGCTACCAGTCTGTTGTATTGGGAATCCAAACAAGAGGCCGAAAAGCCCGAGGAGAGCACTTGGAGCTTCGAGAAACTTGATCTACAGGCTGTGTCAGAAACAACTGATCAACAAAAACGGGCTGCTTAGCTCTTAGGCAGTGCGAATCTTCTCGCGTCCTTCGGTCACAAATTGTGTCGCATTGCGTGTATCGATCACCAGTGGTGCATGTTTCACAATGAACGACCAATCGTACTGATCGTGATTGGTTACAATCAAAACGGCATCGGCCGAAGAGAGTAGTTCAGTCGAAAGCTCTGAGCTTGTTAGATCAGGCACCTCGAAGCTTCGCATCTGTGGCAGCTTGGGGATGTAGGGGTCGTTGTAACAAAGATCGGCTCCGCTCTCAGTCAATAATTCCATGATACGAAACGCCGGGCTTTCGCGTGGGTCATCGATATTCGGTTTATAGGCAACACCCAAGATTAAGATCTTACTGCCCTTGATCGGTTTGCCCTGTTCGTTCAAGGCGGCTGCTACTTGATGGATGACATAGTTGGGCATGTTGGTATTGATCTCACCCGCCAGCTCAATGAATCGAGTTTGCATATCCGACTGCCTAGCCAACCAGCTCAGGTAGAAGGGGTCAATCGGAATGCAGTGTCCACCGAGACCTGGCCCTGGATAAAATGCTTGGAATCCAAACGGTTTGGTCTTGGCCGCTGCGATGACTTCCCAGATATCAATGTTGAGTTTGTCGAACAGAACTTTGAGTTCGTTGATCAGTGCAATGTTGACCGCACGATACGTGTTTTCCAGAATCTTACTTGCTTCGGCCACTTCACAACATGAGACCGGCACGACTTCGGTGACCGCTGCTTGATAGAGATCACAGGCCAAATCTCGGCTTGCTTCGTCAATTCCGCCAACGACTTTCGGGATGTTCTTTGCGGAATGATCAGGGTTGCCAGGGTCTTCTCGTTCAGGGCTGTATGCCAGGAAGAAATCTTGCCCAAGTGCCAGTTGACTTGCATTCAATAGGGGGAGAACCACATCACGGGTTGTGCCAGGATAGGTGGTACTTTCCAGAATGACTAACTGTCCGCTGCGTAATGTGGCTGCAATTTTTTGCGTGGTATTTTCGACGTACGTCAGGTCAGGGTTACGTGAAGTATCTAACGGTGTAGGGACACAAATTAAAAGAACATCGGCTTCGGCCAAACGAAGCATCTCACATGTTGGCTCAAATTGGTCAGAGTTGATCGCCGACTTGATCCACTTCGATTCAATATGTTTGATGTAGCTGTTTCCTGCGGCAAGTTGTTCGATTTTATGTGGATCAGAGTCAAAGCCGATCGTGTTAAATCCACAGTCCACGAAAGCTCGAATCAGCGGCAATCCTACATAGCCGAGCCCAATGACTCCTACGAGTGCCGATTTATCTTTGATTTTTTGCTGGAGAGTTTGAAACATCGGTCTCTTATTGGCGTCTAATTAAATAAATGGAAAACATTATAAACAGATGATCGACTAGTGAGAGAGGATTCCTTGATTGTGAACCATTTCACTCTAAAAGTGTCCAAAAAATAGTGGAATTGGGCGTTTCTTGGCTTATTCCTGGCTGATTAGATCTGGTCAGTACAAATAATTTGGAAATTCATCTCATCAACAAATAATTTGTTGGAAGAATGGTCAGAACCATGCGAACTAGATATGATGGGTAACGTATTAAACTTATTGATATTTAAGTACTTAACTACTGCGTTTAGAGACCGCGTTCCATCAAGGACGGGACCGAATTGATCATGCCGGAAATGAATCACGAGGACGAGACGTTAATTGCTCCTCCCAGAGAAACTAGCGAATCAACCGAACTACCATTGGATGGACCATCTCCGCATGTTGAGCTGGTTGAAGGTTCCGGTCCGCACTTTTCGAAGGTCACGCAATCGCTTTTAAGATTCCGCCTGCGAATCGCCACTCTGGCACTAGGTGGTGGGTTTGGAGTCTTCCTTGTTTGGCACTTGTATCTTTTCTTTTTTGATCCAACTAAAAATCAAAACATGCCACTTTTAGTGTTTCATGTTTTAGTGGTATTGATTTTAGCCGTCACAGGGTTTTTCCTCTGCCCGAAGTGCGATACGAATAAGTCGATCTTGCGAATGCAAGAAGCGATTGTGTTTGGTTTGCCAGCGCTGTTCTTTCTCATTATGCAATACGATAATATGGCCATATGTGCTGAAAAGTACGGTATGTTACAGAGCCCTGCCCCGACTTGGCTGATTTTGATATTTACCTATGCGCTGTTTATTCCCAACACTTGGCAACGCGCTGCAATGGTGATCGGAGCATTGGCATTTGCCCCCGTTGGGTTGGGGATCTTCAGTTGGGCCACAAATTCTGCCTGCGCTACAGTGCTGTCTGAAGACATGAGCCTTTTGCCAGAGGTGTTTTTAATTATGGTTATCAGTGGTGCCACTGCGGTAATGGGCGTGTATACCATCGGCACGTTACGCACCGAGGCTTTTAAAGCCCAGCGAATGGGCCAATATCATTTGAAACGTCAGATTGGTGTAGGCGGCATGGGCGAAGTTTATCTGGCCCAACACAATTTAATGAAACGCCCTTGTGCAATAAAGATTATTCGCCCTGATAAAGAACGCGACCCCAATGTACTGGCCCGCTTCGAACGCGAGGTGCATACCACGTCAAAATTATCACACTGGAATAACATTGATATCTACGATTATGGTCGTACCGATGACGGCACGTTTTATTATGTGATGGAATTTTTACCGGGGCTTAGTTTTTCAGAATTAGTCAAACGATTCGGTGCTCTTCCGCCTGAGCGTGTTGTCTATTTGCTCAAGCAAACCTGTGATGCCTTGGAAGAGGCCCACACATTGGGCTTGCTACATCGAGATATCAAACCAGCGAATGTGTTCGCCGCGCATCGTGGTGGGCAATATGATGTGGCCAAGTTGCTCGATTTTGGATTAGCCAAACCGATCAACGGGGGCGATGACGCCAAGCTAACGCAAGATGGAACCATCACTGGTTCGCCCCTGTATATGTCACCAGAACAAGCTTCAGGCGATAAAGAACCAGACGAACGGAGCGACATTTATTCAATGGGTGTTTTGGCCTACTATATGCTGACTGGAGAGCCGCCGTTCAATCATTCTCGTCCGATCAAGGTAATCATTGCCCATGCCCATGAAGAGCCGCTTCTCCCATCAAGAATCAATTCAGCGATTCCTGATGACTTAGAACAAGTGGTCATGCGGTGTTTAGAGAAAGACCCCAAAGACCGATTTCAAACTGCTAAACAGTTGGCAGATGCCTTGGCCGCTTGCCAAGTGTATGGTAAATGGACCCGCGAAGATGCCGCCAGTTGGTGGACAGCAAATGAAGCAGTGAAGCCACAATTTGAAGCAGAAATTGCGGCAAATGCCTAAGCTGAACCATATTACGTTCAGTGTGTCTTGCTAACGAGTGCCATCTCGCCTCAATCTTATGCAGACAGTATAATACGGGATTAATCTGCACCCACAGCTTCCATCTGGGAAAGTCACGCTCGGCAGCGAGGCTTTTGAGGATGGAGATTTTATTTAAACGTCAGGAGTGATCAATGTCAGGTGAATCGAAACCGCGTACGATGTACCAAAAAATCGTGGACAATCATATCGTTCATGCAGAAGAAGGCAAGCAATCGATTCTCTATATTGATCTGCAACTGGTTCATGAAGTCACCAGTGCTCAAGCTTTTGAAGGACTGCGGATCGCTGGGCGCAAAGTTCGACGACCTGAATTAACAGTCGCCACGCCTGATCATAATGTGCCGACTTCGGATCGATCATTGCCAATTGTTGATCAAATCGCCAAGCAACAAATCGATACTCTCAGGGCCAACTGCCAAGAGTTTGGCGTCAAGCTTTACGATCTCAACGATGTCAAGCAAGGCGTGGTCCATGTGATTGGGCCAGAGCTTGGAATCACCCAACCAGGCATGACCATCGTCTGTGGCGATAGCCACACTGCCACACACGGGGCATTTGGTGCCTTGGCGTTTGGTATCGGGACCAGCGAAGTTGAACACGTACTGGCAACACAAACCTTGTTGCAATCGCCATCAAAAACGATGGAACTGCGTGTTGACGGAGAATTGGCCCCCGGCGTAACCGCAAAAGATTTGGTACTGTATCTCATCGGCAAATTGACCACCGCAGGCGGAACCGGCTATGTGCTGGAGTACACCGGCGAGGCCATTCGTAATTTGAGCATGGAAGAGCGGATGACCGTTTGTAACATGTCAATCGAAGCTGGTGCCCGAGCCGGAATGATTGCGCCAGATGAAAAAACATTCGAGTACATTCGTGGACGTGAATTTGCACCGGCTGATTTTGATGCCGCTGTTGAAAAATGGAAACAGTTGCCGACTGATCCAGGTGCCACTTACTATGTTTCCAATGTGTACTCAGCAGCAGATATCGCTCCTCAAGTCACTTGGGGAACGAACCCTGGTCAAGTCATGCAAGTCGATCAGGATATTCCTGCTCCTGGTGCTTATGCTGATGCGACCGATCAAAAGTCGGCACAACTGGCTCTTGATTACATGGGCCTGACTGCTGGAACTCCACTAGTCGATGTTGGAATTGATCGAGTCTTCATTGGCTCTTGCACCAACGGACGCATTGAAGATCTCAGAGCGGCTGCCGATGTGGTCAAAGGGCATAAAGTCTCTGACAAGGTCTACGCCATGGTGGTGCCAGGCAGTGGACAGGTAAAGATACAAGCAGAAAAAGAAGGTCTCGACAAAATCTTCACGGAAGCTGGATTTGATTGGCGCGAAGCTGGATGCAGCATGTGTTTGGCCATGAACCCTGACAAGTTAGCACCGGGCGAACGCTGTGCTTCGACCTCGAATCGCAACTTTGAAGGTCGTCAAGGAAAAGGTGGGCGAACTCATCTAGTCTCGCCTGCAATGGCTGCTGCTGCTGGTGTGGCAGGTCATTTTGTCGATATTCGCGGTTGGGAATATCGATAAACCGTCGATATGAGATTCCGCTGTTAGACGTTTCCTTCACTTAAAACAAACTTTGAATAGATAATTAAATCATGCAAGCATTTACAGAACATACCGGCTTAGTGGCTTCCATGGATCGTGCCAATGTCGATACCGATCAGATCATTCCCAAGCAGTTTCTGAAACGAATCGAGCGAACTGGTTTTGGTCAATTTTTGTTCTTCGATTGGCGATTCAACGATGATGGTTCAGATAATCCAGAGTTCGAGTTAAACCAACCAGAAGTCAAAGGGGCATCTGTGCTGTTGGCTCGCCGAAACTTTGGCTCAGGTTCATCGCGCGAACATGCGGTTTGGGCCATCGATGACTATGGTTTTCGTGTTGTATTGGCACCAAGCTTTGCCGATATCTTCTACAACAACTGTTTCAAAAACGGTTGCCTGCCGATTCATTTAACGGAAGAGCAAATCGAAGATCTATTCCAGCGTGCCGCTACAACAGGCTATCAACTCACGGTTGATTTGAATGAAAAGACAATCACTGATGAGTCAGGCTTAAGCATCTCGTTTGAGCTAGACGAATTCCGTCGTCATAAACTGCTCAATGGATTGGATGATATTTCTCTGACATTGCAGCAAGAAGACAAAATTACTGCGTTTGAAAAAACGCATGGCATTGCGGGTTAGTTGGCCGTGATATTTCAAGCTCGGGCAATTATTGAGCGTTCTCGTTTCGTAGTCGCCCGAGCATATCGGCTTGCCATGTTTCTCGGGTCTCGCAGTTGATTGCGGTTAGATATTTGCCGCCAAAACAATACGTGTCTATGCAGACCACATGGCCAGCGTCGAGGACTTCTCCATTTGCTTGAGGCGTATGCCCTACGAAGACGGTTTTGCCGCTAACGTGTGGCAACGGCGGTACAACGCCCAGGTGTTGCCAGAGTCGGACTTTCTCAGTTTGGTCTGCTAACGGCAGTTCTGGTTCATAACTAGCATGTACCATGATGAACTCGTCTAGTTCATAATAGGGCACGCACTTTTCTAAGAAATCCCAGTGCTGCTCGGGTATGTCGTCTATCGATGATCCATAACTTTCCACTGTTTCAGAACCACCAAAGTGGAGCCAGAAATCTTGTGCCTGATTATCCTCTCGGGCATCAAACATCATCCGCTCGTGATTACCTAACAGCGTAATCAAATTGGTTTGCTGTTTCAGATCTATCAGAGTTTGGATGACTTTCTGCGAATCTGGTCCTCGATCCACATAGTCTCCCAAGGTGACAATCGTGTCTTCCTTGGTCGGGACTATTGCAGCAATTAATGCTTCTAACGCTGCGTGGCATCCATGCACATCTCCGATGGCGATAATTCTTCCTGGCATCTACGTGTTGTTCTCTCTATTCCGGTTTGGTTAGTTAAAACGGTACTGGTGTTAGCTGACGAGTTGATCAATCACATTTCCGCCGACATCGGTGAGGCGAAAGTCGCGTCCCTGATGTTTGTGGGTTAAGCGTAAATGATCAAGGCCCAGCAAATGCAAGGCAGTGGCTTGCAGGTCGTGCACATGAATGCGATCTTTTTCTTCTTGTGGATAGAATCCAAGTTCATCGGTTTGCCCGATGGTTTGCCCCGGTTTGATTCCCCCCCCTGCACACCAGATGCTATAATTTTCGATATGATGATCCCGGCCGATTGACTTTCGGACTTCGCCCATCGGGGTGCGACCGAATTCGCCGCCCCAGATGACTAACGTGTCGTCTAGTAAGCCGCGTTGTTTAAGATCTTGAATTAACGCATAGGCCGGTTGATCAGTTTCTTTGCATCGTTGATCGAGATGTTCTTCTAAGTTCTCACCGCCGCCGTGATGATCCCAATCGGTATGATACAGAGTAATAAATCGAACGCCCTGCTCTACCAGTCTACGAGCCAGTAAGCAATTCTTGGCAAAGGACGCTTTGCCGGGCGTGACGCCATAGGCGTCTAGTGTGGTCTGTGATTCTTGCGAGAGATCGACTAAATCAGGGGCAGTCGATTGCATGCGAAATGCCATTTCATAATTGGCGATACGAGTTGTAATTTCATCATCACCGGTCGTATCGTGTCGAATTCCATTTAACTGCGAAATGGCTTCCATGGCCCTGCGCTGACGATTGTCACTGAAACCAGCGGGCGTATTTAAGTTCAAAATCGGGTCACCTTGCGAACGCAAGGGAACTCCTTGGTAGATGCTGGGCAGAAATCCGTTCGACCACAGATAGGCACCGCCACGAGGGCCACGATTGCCTGATTGCAGCACCACATAGCCGGGCATGTCTCGGTTGTGTGTGCCTAAACCATATAAGGTCCAGGCGCCCATCGATGGATGCCCGAATTCTTGATGGCCTGTTTGGGCAATTAGTTTAGCTGGCCCATGATTGAAGTTGTCGGTCTTCATTGTTTTGATGATCGCAATTTCATCCGCCATTTTTGCCGTATAGGGCAACAGCTCGGAGATTTCTGCACCAGACTCGCCATATTGTTTGAATTTGCGCCGAGTGCCGAGCAATTTGGGATCTTTCTTCAAGAACGCAAATCGTTTGCCTTCGATATACGACTGCGGCACCACCTGACCATCGAGTTCAACCAGTTTGGGTTTGTAGTCAAACAACTCTAATTGGCTTGGTCCACCGGCCATGAACAACTGAATCACGGCCTTGGCTTTGGGCTCGTGATGCGGAGATTTTGGCATTAACGGATTGGTTTGCGTCTGCTCGGATTTTGCTTCATCGCCTAAGAGTGCAGATAAAGCGATACCGCCTAATCCCAACCCGCAATTTTGCAGAAAGTCGCGTCGCACGATGTTGTCTAATGGATTACTCGAAGGCATGTGTTACTCGCGGGTGATGAATTCATCTAAGTTTAATAGGGTTCGGGCAATGGTTGTCCATGTCATCAGTTCGGCTTCATCGACATTGGGCAATGTCGATTGTACACCGATATACCGCTGGACAGGACTCGCTGCTGGTGAAGTGTCTTTTAGCTCTGCTTCAAGTAGTGAAGTCAACGCGGTCATCTCTTGAGCGTTCGGTTCACGTTTTAAACATAGTTGAAACGTGTACTGAAGCTTGTCTTGATTCGAAGCATTCGGCATTTCACTCAGCACGCGAACTGCCAAGGTTTGGGCCGCTTCGACAAATCCTTCTTCATTCAATAGCGTTAGTGCTTGCAAAGGAGTGTTGGAACGGTTTCGGCGTGTGCAACTGGTATTTGACTCAGGTGAATCAAAGGTTCGCAAAAATGGATAAGGAGTGGAACGCCAGAAGTAAGTGTACATGGTCCGGCGAAAACGGTCTTCAGATTGACTGGCGGTCCAGCGACGATTCGGGTTGCGGGTGAGTTTCATCACGCCAGCCGGTTGAGGAGGATGCACACTGGGCCCTTTTAGCTTGGTCGTAAGCACACCGGCAGTGTGCAGGGCCGAGTCTCGAATTAATTCCGCATCCAATCGAAGTCGAGATTGTCGGGCTATGAGCCGGTTGTTGGGGTCGATTTCGTGTAACTCAGGTCGTGCGTAAGATGATTGTCGATAACTGGATGAAGTGACAATTAGCTTGTGCATGCGTTTCATGTCGAAGCCGGTATTCACAAATTCCGACGCAAGCCAGTCAAGTAACTTTGGATGGGAAGGGAGGGAGCCTTGGGTGCCAAAATCGTTTTCGGTTTCTACAATTCCTGTTCCAAAATAACGCTGCCAGAGTCGATTCATCGTGACGCGAGGAGTCAGCGGGTTGTCGGATGAAGTCAGCCAGCGTGCTAGATCAATCCGATTTGGTTCCTCGATATCAGCAGGCAAGTCGTGCAGAAAGGCAGGGACATTTGATTTGACAATTTTCCCTTTGGCCGGGTACTCGCCGCGGATGAAAACACGTGTTTCTCGGGGATTGGGAAGTTCTCGCATGATATAGGTCGAAGTGTAATACTGCTTTTTCAACGCGTCTCTTTGTTTTTTAAGGGCATCCACTTTTATCTGTTGGTCTTTTTTTGCTTCATCTATCGATTTCTTTAATAGCTGTTCAGCTTCAGATAATTGAGCGGAAACCTGTTGGTAATCTGCTGGCACTGGCTCAGATACAGGTAGCGTGTGAGTCGGTTCGCTTTGGTTGTTCAGAATCGCAAAAAGCTGGTAGTATTCTTTCTGGCTAACTGGATCAAATTTGTGATTATGGCATTTGGCACATCCTACCGTGAGACCAAGATAGACAATGCCAGTGGTGCTCACTCGATCATTAACCGCAACGGTCCGGTACTGTTCGGCATCGCTTCCCCCTTCTCTGTTGATTTGGGTATTGCGATGAAAGCCTGAGGCAACCAGTTGATCGGTCGTTGCATTGGGAAGCATGTCGCCCGCGAATTGTTCAAGCGTAAATTGATCGAACGACATGTTTTGGTTCAACGCATCAATGACCCAATCTCGATACTTCCACATCACTTTGGGCTGATCGTTGGTGTAGCCATCGCTGTCGGCATAGCGGGCCAAGTCAAGCCAATGCCGTCCCCAGCGTTCTCCATAGTGGGGCGATGCCAACAGGCGATTTACAAGACGCTCAAAAGCATCTTCCGCCGGATCGTTCACAAATGCTTCAACTTCGGCCAGTGTGGGAGGTAATCCGATGAGGTCGAGAGAGACACGACGAATTAATGTCGTTCGGTTCGCTTCTCTGGAAGGAGAAATCGAACGCTCTTCGAGTTGGCTGAGAATGAAGTGGTCAATCGGGTTGATAGGCCAATCTCTTTGAGTCACTTCTGGCAACGCATGACGCACAATGGGTTGAAAGGCCCAGTGGTCTTTTCCTTTGATGGCGATTGCTTCCAGTTCGCCTTTTGGGTGTACTGCTCCTTGTTTAATCCACGTAGTAATCAACGCAATCTGCTCGTCGCTGAGAGACTTTGCCTCGTCTTCTGGTGGCATGATCGAAATGTCTTCGCTGGTGCCAGAGATGGCACTCAGCAGCAGGCTCATCCCGGGTTTGCCGGGTTCGATTGAAGTACCATTCACTCCACCAGTGATCGCATTCAGAGCCGTGTCTAACCGTAAATCAGACTCTTGATTGTCTGCCCCATGGCATTGATAGCAATGCGCGGCCAAGATCGGTTTGATTTGGGTTTCGTAATCAATGATTGATTCAGCAGATACCGAGTTCATTGCAGACAATAAGAATGCCGTACTGAGCAATATAATAATGTGTGTTGATTTCATATATTTAAGAATCAAGAAGGGCAGCGTGGGATCTGCAAGATAGGAGGGGAACCAAGAGTTTTAAGTGGTCAAACACTTTTGGATGTTTCATTTTAAAACCAAATGGAAACTTTTGCAACTGGAATGCAAGGGTTTATGGTGATAAGTCGTTTAGTGAACACTAGTTACCTGTTGCGATGAAAATTAGAGTCAAGTAGGGATCTTAGCAAGGGAATGCTGTGTTACACGCTGTGGGTGTGTTCTTTCACTACTGTTCAATCAGGCGATTCTGGGCTAATTTGTGTGCAGTCATAAGCAGAATTATAAATACGCAACTTCTGATAAACAATTTAACTGCAACGCTTTGAGGCAATCATGGGACTTTATGATATTGATGTAGATGCTGTTCGCTCGCGACAAAAACGCCTGTTGGCTGCGGTTGAGCAGATGGGCCTTGATGCAGTGATAGTGACCCAGACAGAGCATGTGCAGTATCTGGCTGGCCCTCGATTTGGCTGGGTTTATTCTCCAGCGGCGGTATTGTTTGCCGATGGACGCTTGACTTTGGTAGCCCCGAACGAAGCTCCAGAAGTTGCGGCTGCCGACAAAGTGTTGACCTATCAAGCACAGTGGCTTTGCACGCTGCGAAATGATCAACGGGACGCATGTAGCCAGGTATTGCTTGAAGATTTAAAACAAGAGACCGGGCTGACAAAAATTGGAGTCGAATTTTCTTCCTTCCCGCAACATTTGTCTGCTTCGCTGGATGCTCAATTGGTCGATATCGAGCCAACGCTCTATCAGATGCGTCGTTGTAAAGATCAAGATGAACTGGCGTTAATCCGCAAAGCAATCTCTGGCACAGAGAAAATGTATGCCAAAGCAAAAGAGATTATTACGCCAGGCATCAATGAATTGGAAGTATTCAATCAATTGCAAGCGGCAGCGGTCAAAGAGTATGGTGAGATGCTGACCGGAACTGGGAATGATTATGCGAGTGGAGCCAAAGGTGGACCACCGCGAGATCGTAAGGCGGAAGATGGTGAACTTTATATTCTAGATTTAGGGCCAGCTTTCAAGGGTTACTTTGCCGATAACTCGCGAGCGTTTGCCGTGAATGGTAAGCCGACCGATGAGCAGCAAGAAGCGTGGCAACATATCATGAAAGTGTTTACCCATGTTGAGTCGGTCGTGAAACCAGGCAAAAGCTGTAAAGAATTGTTTCACGAGGTCTGCGATATCTTAAAGCAGGCACCGATTGGTGTGTTTGATCATCATCTAGGGCACGGAATCGGTTTGTTTCCACATGAAGGTCCACATTTGAATAGCCACTGGRACGATCARTTTGAAGTSGGSGATGTCTTCACTTGCGAACCAGGWTTGTATGACGAAATWCTTCGMTTCGGCATGCGTTTAGAAAACGATTATCTGGTCACWGARWCAGGYGTTGARAATCTCTCGCCATTYGCCATGGARCTTGCRTAAGCAGGATCAGCCAGCAAACTCATTTGGTAGAGYCGRTTRTTRGGGGCCAAGCGRTTCGCTTYWTCAAAGTGAATCTTGGCCTCGTTGGGSCGGCCWGTCARTTCCAARATTGTCGCTAAATTRTGATGCAAYTCTGCATSGTYGGGCGAGAGYGTGATKGYATAGCGATAGATGGAWAGKGCCTCRTCCATCARGTTTTCTGAGACGGMAATTTCTGCCAGCAAAAAWARTGCCTGTTGATTGTYGGGTGATCTTTTTAGTATGTCGTTCGCTAACARGCGGCTGCTTGAAAAGTCTTGGTCATGAAAACGGGCCGTGGCAGCTTGTATCATTGCTTCTGTTCGCTGCTGCTCAACCGCTTCAATAATTGCCTGTTTCTTTTCGCGATGCTCTTTTCCTGGATCGATAAGGTCTTGCGTAATGCCAGGTAATGTGTTGCAGCCTGTCGCTAAGAAGCATAGTAGAACCGCAGATAGAATTACCGAAATAACTTGCTTCTTTTCCATGGCTCTTGTCCTGGGCTGGCGTAATCAATTCGATGCGTTAATCGGAAATTGTGTAGATATCTTGATCTGATGGCAACGGAGGCTGGTTCAAAACTCTGGTTCCAGGCAGAATGAGTTCTTCTGGGTAAACAGGTTGGATCTGATCGACATGCCATGGTGAAATTTCAACACCATGCGGGTGATCCCATGGGGCGAGTCCTTCACGAAGGTGTTGGTGGACGCTTTTATCTCCAAGACCCGTTTGTCCAATGACCACATCACGCAAGTGAACGGCTTCCAAGTGTTGAGGGTCATAATGAATGGCCAAGTTGGTGTAGCGTAGGGCCGAATATCCATCGCCTGTGGCCCAAGCCGAGGTGGCAAGTCGATAGTATTTTCTCCCAATATGTCGTTTGCCTAAAGGGCTCATTTTGTCGGCAAAGTGTGAATGGTGTAATTCAAACAGATCGCGTGTCTTTTCCCCATCTTGTGGTATCTTAGCGGGGTCTACGATGCGAGGTGTGATCAAGATGATCAGCTCTTCTCGAACGGTTTTTTCCTTCGTTTGTCGGAACAGTGGTCCAATAAAAGGAATGCTTCCTAGTAACGGAATTTGCGTTATATCTTTTTCTTGAACGCTGTTGATCAAACCACCAATCACAATGGTACGCCCATCAGGGCACATGACATTGGTGGTGACTTGAGTCACTTGTTTGTTGGGAAGTGTAAATCCTGCTTCAACATTAACATCGCCGGTCGAGATCTCTGGATGTACTTCTAAACGGATATAACCATCGGAGCCAATAAACGGGCGAATTCGTAATTGTGTCCCGAGTTCTAGGAATTCAACGGATTGGGTTGATGCGTTTTGTGTAACGGTAGTGCTGATGTACCCTTTTTGTTCCCCAATTAAAATCTCCGCTTTTTGTTTGTTGAGCACTAATAATTGTGGCGAGGCAATAATGTTGGTATCGCCCACGGTTTCTAGTGCTTCTACAAACATAGTGAGGCTGGCATCTAAGAAACCAAATTTAAGTCCGCCATCAGTTCCGAGTGAAGTTAGGCTTGTTGGTGGAAAACCGGATGTCAAACGCAACGTGTTTTGATCGGCTAATGCTTCAAAACTTATTCCGATATTGAGGTCGTCATCCATTTTTACAGAGATGATGGTCGCTTCGATTGCCACTTGAAGCGGTCTTTTGTCGATTTCCAAGATTGCTTTTTCGATCTTTTCAAGCTGTGTTTGGTAGTCTTGAATGATCACCACTTCTTCGCCAGCAAAATCATCTCCACCGGCTTCATCACTACTTGCAGTGATTCCATTTTTCGCAGGTGCCGAGATACTAATGCTGCCGACTCCAACTGACAGCATCGGCGTTAGCAGTTCTTGAAGATCGGCTGCACTCACGTAATTTGGGCGATAGATTTTCGTTTTGATAACGTCCGAAGCTTGTCGCATGTCGATGATGTCTTGCGGTGTGCCAACGTAGATAACACCTTCGAGCTCTTCCGAGACGTAGCCTGATGATCGTAATATGGCGAACAGGGCCGTTCTGAGATTTACTTTCGATAGTGAGGCATTAACCATGCCTTGCACATTTTTACTGGGAAGGATATTGAGATTCCCTTGTTCGCTGATCATCTCTAAGACTTCGCGGATATCTGTGTCTTGGATGACGATGTTGAGCGAATCGTCTCCTTCTCCCGGATGAAATTCAGCCACAGAAGTTGGTTGTGTTACTTCCAGAATTGGATCGTTGGATACCGCTGAAAGTAGTGTTTCAACGGGTGTTGCTAGTGCCGGGTTGGCATCAATTGTATAATTGGCGGTGTTTCCTGTTGCATTATTTTTTTGGGCTTCAATCCCTTTTTCTGCCACTTCACGAATTGTATCGATGGCTTTGGAGACGACTTCCCATGATTTTTCATTGTTTTGTTCTGCACGCTGAATCGACTGTTCAATGCGGTGGAGATCTACCTGTTGAGCATAAGGTTGCTGATAGGGCATTTGGGCAACTACTGGCCGAACTTGTGGATCATTCAGTGGATTAGCGACTCGGTTGCCAGTCTTAGACTCTTCCTCTGAACTTGATGTCGTTGCCTGCTCTGAAGTATCTGAACCTGAAGTAGAATGACTACTATCCGGTTGATTCAGATCAGGTTGCTGTGATGGCAAACGCTGAACCAGTTCAGATAAGAACTGATCTTCCGATGTGGCTAAGCAGATAGCGAAAGCCACGCCGGTTACTGCGCAGAGAATAAAAACGGTGGTTCGTACTAAAGTATGCATTCGACTTCCGTGTCGCCTGGGCCAGCAATACTTCAGACTTCCGGTTGTTTAATTTCTCCGCATAACAATGCGGCCACTTCCGGTAGTCTTAGGATTTCGCAATTCAAGAGAGTAAACTTTCCCGTGACGCTCTAGTAATACAGAGTGCGAACCAATTGAGCGAACTTCAAATCCAACCGAAGATGGATGATTTCCATCTTCGTGCGATTTAATAAATACGAGACCGCCGATACGATAATTTTGTTGATTGATCCTGGCTATATTACCTTGAGGGCTAACGATGGTTGAACTCAACGTTAATCCGACGTCTTTAGGTGATATTTCGTGAACCGCAACTGGTATCTCATCGTTTGCTTCGGTTGCGGGATTTGAAGCAGCGATGGAGTAGTCGCGGAAAGGATCAAGAGTATCTGCATGTAGTTTTTGGGACTGCATGCGTGGGTCTTGCTCAATCTGTCGAGCCCTGGTCTGCCAGCCTATCTTGTTGACTACGGGTTGGATGAGAACTGTTTCATAGGTTTCGATTGTTTCAGAGTCTTCAGGCTCTTTCACAACCAATTCCGTTGACGAGTCCTCGGGCATGACCCAGTTGAGTAAAAGGGGAGCCCAAAACCAACATGCAACTAAAAATAGACCGCCAAGCACTGAGGCTTTTAGCGGGCTTTTTTTTACTTCTCTCTTTAATTGTTTGATAATGGATTGTAAGTTCACAACAAATTACGAAGTGAGAACTGTCACCTCGTCTCCTTTATTATCGGTTGTCGGCAGGGTTGAACTAATCGGAATTACCGTTAGAAGCGATAAAAAATTTAAGGGTTATCTCGCACTGTAGACGATTATCGCGGTTTGCTAGCGGTGTTAGCTTGATGTCTTCGATCCAAATTTCATAAGGCAATTGTTCAATTCGATAGATGAAGTCTTGAATTTCGTGGTAGGTTCCTTGGCACCCTAACGCTAAGGGATAGCTTTTGGCCGATTCCATTTGAACTTCTTGAAGTGGGTCCAAACTCAGATTGTCTGTTCCTGCTTGGTCTGCCAAAATGGAAATTTGACCAAAAAGTTTGGCAGCTTGCTGGTTCAGAAGAGAATCGACTTGCCAGTTTTCAAGGTAGGTATTTAATCGAACGGTTTCTTTTTCAAGTTGCATCAATCGGAGTTCCAGGTCTTGTACTCCGGCGATTTCAGTTTGTTTGCTAATGACGTCAGCTTGTAGTTGCGAGATGGATCGCTGCCAAGGAGCCAGGAAAAATAAAACGTAGACAACACCCGCTACACTTAATATGCCGAGGAATAGGACTTGGGATTTCGATTTATTTTGGAGCACCGGCTATATCTCCTTCGCGTTTGATAAGGTAGCAACCTGATGATTGGTTGCATTGGCCGAATTATCTGCATCGGTATTTAAATAGACAATAATTTCAAATCTGGAGTTCTGAATGTCTGATATCCCGGTTATCGGTTCAACCGAATCGACGATTGCCCGGTGGACCAAATCAGATTGATTGAGCTTGGATAAATAGTCGTACAATTGCGTGGTGTCGTTACAGATTCCAGAGATATTAATCACGATTTCTTTACCTCGAAGGTCTTTTTGCAGTTCCAAGAGGTCTTGTACAGCGGCGGGTAATTTATCTTTGTTCGTGTCCTTGTCTTCTGGAAACAACGCTTTTTTCTTTGTTTCTGATTGTCGAAAGACTCGCATTTCATTGAAATACAGGGACTCAGTTTTCGTTTCTGCTACTAGGGACATGATTTGAGACGATGGCCAAGGATGACGCAGGAATGTAAGTAGCTGAGCCTGATTGATTTGCGTTTGATTTTTTGATTCGAGTTCGAGAATGTTTTTTTGTATTTCGGTGACTTTAGAATACTCTGCCTCAAGGCTTGCGATTTCGAGTTTGAGTGAACCGAGTCTCACCAATTGAAATAGGGCCGTACCGCAAACGCAAAGCACTATGATGGAGAAAATACCAATGCGCAAGAACCCAACCCGTTTTCTAATACGGCGTTGTTTGTACTTCTCTGGTAAAAAATCAATCGATTGCATGCGTCTTATGTCTGTTTGGAAGGTTCGTAAATAGTTGTCTCTGGTGCGTTTCTCAGTGCCAATCCAGTGGCCACATCCCATTGTCCAGTTCTGCCTGAAGCAGGGCTGTTTTCAAAATTGCGGATAGGGTCACCTAATTCGCAATCTAGGGATAGCCTTTGCCCTAGTTCTTGTTGGATTTCTTCGTTAGCTTCTCCGCCTGTCAGTATCATTTTGACCAAGGGTTTTCCTCGGAAAGTCACACTGTGATAACGTATGCACATGGAAAGTTCAGCACAGAGTTTTTCTATGACATTTCTGGTTGATTCGGATAAACTTTTAGTCACTTCGGAATCTCTTCGTTTTCTTCGACGATCTCCGTGATGTTTACGCATGTTTGCTGCTTCTTTTTGTGACAGATTTAAGTGCGAAGCAACCGCTTTATCTAAATTATTTCCTCCGATATCGATATACTTTACAAAAAGAATATGATCTCCTTCAGCGATTACCACCATGCTGTTGGAGTAGCCAATGTGAACGTAAAAAACTCGTTCTTCTCTGTCAGATTCTCGCCGATGCTGTTTGGTAAAGCTTCGTAGAACTGCGATGGGTTCGACATCAACTGCGATGGGAGAAAACCCGGCGCGTTCTATGAGATCGAGTCGTTGTTCTAGTTTAGGGCGATGGCAGGCCATGATAATGATGTCACGATTGACTGCTTCATTTGCGTCGGACAGACAGGTATCAAAATGACGTAATTCAGCTTCAGTGACTGAGTACGGAACTCTGCCTGCCGCTTCTTGCTGAATGACTTGATCGATGGAACGCGAATCATCTCGTTCGATTTTTATGTTTTGCAGGCAAAGGTCTTGATGGTTCAAGCAAACCACCACTTCATTGCCTCGGAATCTTCGACCCTGTTTTGCTTTTGAGAGTACGTTAGATAAAGCACGGTCCATTGCTTCATCTAATTCGTTTGACGCTAAACTGTTATCGATAGAAAAATCATAGCGAACGCTTTCATGTACCTTACTGTAATCGGAGTTCAGTTGTACCAGTTTAATGCTGCTGGTTCCAATGTCTAAACCAATTGGTGTGTTTGATAATGTGGGAAAGCTAATCATCGCTTGTCATAAGATGTAAGTTTGAATTTCTAATGTTGGGCAATCCAGTTCGTGAAAGACCTTGCACCACGACCAACAATTTATTTCACCCGCGTTTAGTCAACTCGCAACGCAGATGGTTCGATTGTGGTGACGTCTTCAACCGAGGCGATGCCCGTGATTGGATTAATTTTTATTGCCACGTATTTAGAATCTAGGCCACTAGAACAACTAAGCCAAATGAATGTTTCGGTTTGTGCCAAGGTTTGGCCGAAAGAACCAAATTCAACGGAATCGACCACCGTAATGCTGCTGCCTTGGGTGTAAGCGCCAACGATTCTAGCGACTGGCCCAATATGCGGAAGATCATCATAGTCGGTGATGTGTTGATCATCGGGGTCATTCGGATTGCGAAATGGTGCACTTGGTAGAGCGTCTAAATCCGTATTCGTTCCTGAATGGGTCAAAATGTAGCGGTTCTCTGTCGCATCAAACTCCACTTTGTACGTGCTGCCTTCGCTGATTGCGAGGCTACGTGCATAGTCTAAATCGGAAACTAAGATATGAGCACTGCTGCGTATTTGCTCATTGATGCTCGGTGATAATTGAGGAATGATGAGCGCAGCAACAACGCCCATGATTGCGACGACAATCAGGATCTCGATCAAAGTAAATGCTCGTTGTTGCTGACTATTTCCATTCATAATGTGTTCTATTTTTTCTTCTCTACAATTTGAACCTGTAGTTGACCTGATTCCAATAACGAATTTTGTTTTGTGAGTAGTAGGTTTTGTGCTGTGAGTAGTGCATTCGATTTTTTTAGTAATTGGATCATCTCACCACTTTGTTCAACCGAATTCGCAAAGGGGGCATTGGGTGGTGCAGCTTCCGAAGTTCGAAAAAACCATGCGGCCGTGAATAAAAATAAGTTTAAACTCAGTAACAGCATCCATTTGCGATTATCTTGACTCATTGATCTTTGCATCCTTTACCAATTGGTTAATTATATTCTTGGTCATCAATCCATTGAACGAAGTCCCAGACTAATCCTTCGTCGTCTGCGTGTACTTGATAGATTGGTTGTGTGAGATCAAGCCAATGATAGTTCTTTTCCGTCTCTGGGGGCTCAATGGTTAATTTCTTGTCAAGTGACATACTCTTGTTATCTGACAACCATTGTGGGAAGTAGGGACTAACCCCTGGATTTTCTTGATTCGCTAGAAAGTCATCAAAGTATTCTCTGATGCTTGAGAGGGGACTCATCCAATCTGTTCGAGTTTCAACTTGTATCTCATTTGCGAGTAATAATCCTTGAATATGACATTCTGTTGAAGCACTACCGGTCGGGACATTAAATGAACCTCCCACGAATAGTGATCCATTAATGTTTGCATCGCAATCGCTTTTAGCCTCAATATCCTCTGAGGCGATTAAGGCAGGCATCTCGATCACATCTGAACTCTCATGTAACATCGGTAAGGTTACCGGAGTAATTTCGATACTCGTGCCATCCAGTATTATGTCTGCATTATTGGCGTTGGTGATCAGGGTTCCGTTGATACTGGTGTTGTCTCCCAAAGTGATTGACTCTCCACAACGAAGCATTCCAAGTGGGTTGGTATAAACATCAGGTGAAAAACTGTAGTCTTCGATCCGACTGGAGAGTTCGGTGATCTCGTAAGCGGGACCGCCTGGATACAATTGATAGCTTTTCTGTCCAGTGATTCCATCATTGATACTTGGCACCGAAGTCGATTCATAAGTCACATTCAGCCCTAGTTGATTCCATAAAGTCAGGTAATCAGACATTTCGTTCTGGTCTGAGTTTAGCGTGACATCGCCTGTGATGGGGCGGTAGTCTCCTTCCCCATCTTCTTGCATTGCTAGTAGGTCTTCCAGGTATCGAGACCGTGGACTGCCAGGCGAGTTGTCTCCAGCCCAGAGAGACACGGTGGAATCTTTTTTAACTTTACCAGTTAAAGAAGTGGACCCTACACGTGTTCCATTTTTGTACAATCTTAAGTCGTGCCCATCGTAGGTGAGAACACCAAGCGTCCAAGCTTCATCAGTAATATCACCTGAGCTCGCAGTGTAGGATCTAAATGTATGATCGGTTCTCACTAGTGACCGAAGTCGAGTTGCCTCACTCGATTGATCGACACCCAGTATGAATAAATGACGGGTACTCTCCGAGCCAGAGGCTTTGGAAACAATGCGTCCATATTCATTTTGAGAATCCCCTGGCATGACTGCAAACCAAGTCAAGATGCTCATCTTCGTTCCGTCGGCAATATCTAGGGTGCCTAGCTCTGCTCTGCCAGAAGTTCCGTCGAAGTAACAGACCGAATTAGAATCGCCCAGAGTTAAACCAGGATAAGTTCCACCTTTGTAAGCACCGTGGCTCACTCCCATTTTGTCTGCTACCGGTGAGTCAGTCGAAGTTTCGCTGAATCGCCACCAAGATGAAGGAGAGAGTCCAGCGATTCCAGAAGAAAGTTTGCTGTCGTCGGTATTTCCGTTTGAAAAGATGCTTCTTATTTCAGCCGCAGTAAGCACGCGGTCAAACACGGCTATTTCATCGATTAATCCGTGAAATGGTTTTTTGTATTGATCTATATCTTCTGCCAGATCCAGAGGACCATGGAAATAGGCATCACCCTCGATTTGAAATGGCATCTCAATGCGATTAGTGTTCGTCCCAAACAAATAGGCTTGATGACTCTGAATCTCGTCCCAGTCTGTCGGGGCAGACGCCAATTGTTTACGAACTAATTGCATCACCGCTCGCACGGTGTAGGTCGATTGATGCGAGGCATCGAGAGGGTCCATCACTATGCCAGTTGAAACCACGGTGACACGATAAGGGTACTCATCAATATCTGTGTCACCTGAACTCAGTGTAGGGTCGCCGACTTCAAAGGTGATTTTGTAGTAGACGTGGTCATCAAGTTGACCGTTGTTGGTTGTGTCAACACCTGCCCACGAGGACTCGTGCATTTGACGAATGCCGATGGATAAACCTGAAAGTGCCGCTTGGCGAGCATTGCCTTGCCGGTTGACATTGATTTGGATCTGATTTGCTGTGACTTGCAGCCGCATCATCGAGTACGACAAGGCCACCGTGATCGAGAGCAACGCCAATACGACGATAATCGCAATGCCGCGCCGATCTGATTTTCGTTGATGGGCTCTCATTATTCTATTTGTCCACTTGGTAATAGATGGCAGCCGAGCCAAAGTAGGGAACAGCTTGAGCAGACAATTCACGATGTTGAGAAGTATCAGATGTTGGCATGATTTGGAATTCAAATCGGCACCACGTTTGACGTAGCCCACTATTGCTGCCGGATATCCCTAACGCCCAACTCAATTCATCCCATCGAAGATTCGCAGAATCATAGTCCGTAAATTCGCTATCCGAGGGTGAATGTCGTATGTCAAATCGCAAGGTGCTATATTCTGTGCGATCTGAATCAAGGTTTTTACCAACTCGAATCAGATTGGTAATCTCTGTGACTCTGCTTTTCTCTGAATCGATCAGGCCCTGAATATAGATTCTCCAATCTCCATAAGCTGATGCACCTGGAACTGCTGCGGTACTCTCTCGAAATGTGATCTCAAGCAAACGATTGGGCGAAGCGGGATCACTGGCATAAATAATGAGTTCACCGAGCGTTGGACTGCCATCAGGTGATGCTGCTTCCGATTCTGGTTCCCAGATGACCAAAGCTTGAGGGAAAGACTTTCCGCCTGAAGTATAGGGAATTACTACGACTCCTGGAAAAGTTTCATTCGCATGGGCCTTAGCAATATTTCGCTGGATACGCTCAATCAGTACCCGAGCATGTTGGGTAGAGACTCCTTGCTCGGTGGCGTATTGGTTGGCCATTTGAACGGTTGCACCCAGTGTGCTTAAAGCGGCTGCCATGATGCCCATGATTGCAATCGATACCATCATTTCGACCAGGGTTAATCCTGGTCGAGAGTGAAGAAGTCGGATTTTTACCTTTTTGAACATCATTATTTCTAAGATGGAATGTACGAGAAAATTCGTTTTCGAGATAAAATATGCCGCCAAGTCCCATCGCCATCTTGATGATAAATCAGGACTTCTACTGCTCGGAAGGCAGTGGGCGTACTATCGGAAACTCGTAGACTTAGATCGTCTGGATCAACGTAATAGACTTTGACCTTTTCTCTCCAAAGTTTCATTAAGGAAGTACGGGCTTTGAATTCTCTTGTCAAAGTGTTGCCGTTTGAATCAACCTGACCAAGTTTATATCCATTAGGAGTCTCAGGAGGATTGGCCGTGTAGGCTGCGTAGTCGCCGGTATCGTCATAAATTGAGCGGCCAATTCCAGATAATTCGATCGAAGAAGCCTCTAAAGTGGTTGGGTAATAGTTGCTTGGATCGTCTGGGTCTGACCAATGTTGTCCCATGATTTCGTCGATCAACTGATCCGCAATTCCGGCGGCAATCGTTTGTTCCTGTGCATCCATGGTAGATTCAAGCGTTGATTCAACGCTCAGTAACAGAATTGAACTAGCAAACGAAATGATGGTCAGCGAGATCAAGGCTTCCATCAAAGAAAAGCCGCTAGGAGATTTTCTAGATCGTAAGGGGGAGTTCATTGTGTGAGAGTCCATGATTTCGGACCTGGTGTTTGGGGTTACAGGAAATAAAAGAAAAAAACGCGGCGAGGTCCCCTCAAGCTCCCAGCTTCCTCGCCGCGAAAACAAACCAATTCTCTCCCCAAGACTTGGTTCACTCGAAACTTAGGATTTCTGGTGCAAGAGTCAAACAACGCGGACTCGATGAAGCGAATTTCTTCCAAGATGATTCAATCCGTCGACAATTGAATCGTATTTTTCTGTTGAAGGTGGGCAAATGACCACTTGATGCTTTTTTGCATCATGCGTGTTATCGCAAGCAAAATGCAGCACAGATCATTCAGCCGACCAATCGAGGCCAATGTCTAGGCTGCTGGCAGAATGCGTCAAAGCCCCAACGCTTATTCTGTCGACGCCAGTTTCGGCAATTTGCTGGACTGTATCGAGATTCACCCCACCTGAGGCTTCCAGTTCTACTTCAGCGGCAAGTTTATCACGCAGAGAAATTGCGGAGCGGAGTTCATCGAGAGACATGTTATCGAGCAAAATAATATCAGGCCCACTCGGCAGCACTTCTTGTAATTGGTCGAGCGTATCGACTTCTATTTCCACTAGCTTCTGACTTGCAGCTTCTTGGCCTAGATGAGATTCAAGAAAACTACGGATAGCAGGTGCCAAGTTTTTTAGTTCCGCTTGTGAATTGCCGGCCTGTTTAAACCAAGCCAAATGATTGTCTTTGGCCATGGCTGCTGCGTAGAGCCCGACCCGATGATTGGTGCCACCGCCTTGGCGAACCGCATATTTTTCGAGCCGTCTCCAGCCAGGAGTTGTTTTGCGAGTATCGTAAATTCGGACGTTTGTAGAACTCACCGCTTTCACATACTGGCCGGTAAGCGTTGCGATTCCACACAAGCGACCTAAGAAGTTGAGAATAATTCGCTCGCTGGTTAACAAATCACGCACATTGCCTTGCAGCATACCAATCAGGGAACTTGGTTTTAATCGATCTCCATCGGTCATCGCAGGTGACCAACGAACATCCAGTTCTAACTGCTCAACGATCAATTCGACAATCGGTAGACCGGCTAAAATGCCAGATTGTCGCGCAACAATCGAAACTTGTGCCTGTGCATCGTGGGCAACTAATGAGACTGTTGTCCAGTCTTGCTCGCAGTCTAGATCCTCGCGGACAGCCAGTTGAATCAACTGCCGACAGTCATCGATTAAGGCCGCGTCCCAGTCAACTTGGCAAAATTCTTTGGTCATTCGTCACGAACCGCAATTTTAAGGAAGATTTTTATCACGAATATCTCCCCAGTCTCCCCTTTTCAGTCAATTTTGTCGATAATGGGAGGACGATTCTTTTTAGAAGAAACCTTTGACAAACCCTCATCCTGAATGGCCGAAGATCAACGCAAGAATGATAAACCTCAGATCCGCTGGTTTTTAACCAGTGCCGATCAAGGAGCAGTTGCGGTCATATTGGCCGCCTGTTTGTTGATCAGCATAGGGTACGGTCTTTATCAACAATCACAGCGGGGCACCTATATCGAACTTGATCGTGCCGATCCCGTTGAAGTTCCATTTTTGGTAGATATCAATTCGGCCGATTGGCCAGAGTTGGCACAACTACCGGGAATTGGAGAAACCTTGGCCAAACGGATTGTTGATTCTAGGATGCAAGATGGGCCATTTTTAGATCGAACCGATATCCAGAGAGTTCGTGGCATTGGTCCACGAACTACCGAAAAATTATTGCCCTATATGATTCCGGTTCCTGAAATGGAGAACATCGCAGGAGGTGCTGACTTAGAGACTAAGGGTTAATGAATAATCGGGCAAACATCAAACCATTGGTTGCCGTGTGTTTCAATCCATTTGCTCGACTGTTGTGGCCCCCAGCAACCTGGCTCATAAATGTCTAGCTGTGGTGCAGCCGGGCTATTCCAGGCACCTAAGATAGGATCAATAATTCCCCAAGCGAGTTCTACTTCGTCTGAACGTGCAAACAAACTGGCATCCCCTTGTAAGGCATCAAGTAATAAACGCTGATAAGCATCCGGCATGTCGTTCGAGAAATGTTGATCAAAGCGAAAATCAAGTTGAGTCATTTTGGTTTTCATACCGGCATCGGGAACCTTGCTCTGAATTTGCATCTGGATTCCTTCGTTCGGCTGGATTTGAATCACCAGCCGATTCCCATCTAAGCCGCCCGAAGCTTGATGCCCCTCAAATAACGTGTGGGCCGGAGAGCGGTATTGGATCACAATTTGAGTCGTTCGACACGACATCGACTTACCACTGCGAAGATAGAAAGGAACGCCTTTCCAACGCCAGTTGTCGATCCAAAGTCGTAATGCGGCGAAAGTGGCCGTTTGACTCTCTTTCGGAACGCCTTCTTCGTCAAGGTATCCTTGGTATTGTCCACGAACCGTATCTTGAGCAAAGTCGGCACCAGTCATCGGGCGAATGGCTTGGAGCACTTTGACTTTTTCGTCACGCACCATGCCAGCTTTAAAATGAACTGGCGATTCCATGGCCGTGATCATCAGCAATTGCAACAGATGATTTTGAAACATGTCTCGCAGCACGCCTGAGGTGTCGTAGTACCCGCCACGTTTGCCGACAGCCACTTCTTCGGCCACGGTGATCTGCACGTTATCGATATAGTTACGATTCCAAAGCGGTTCAAAGATGGTGTTGCCAAATCGCATGACTAACAGATTTTGAACCGTTTCTTTACCCAAGTAATGATCAATACGGTAAACAAACTCTTCGGCAAAAACCTTATGAACTCGCTCGTTGAGTTCTTCCGCAGTCTTCAAATCGGTTCCAAATGGTTTTTCAATTACGACTAGACGAGAGCCTTGCGACTGATCGGCCATGCCAGACTTGCCGAGTTGCTCGATGGCAATCGGGTACAACTTGGGCATGGTTGAAAGATAATAAACTCTGGAGCAACTGCCTCCTTCGATCTCTTTCAGGAAAGTATCTAAGTTGCAAAAGTCCTCGGTTGAGCCAATATCGCCCTTTTGATAATACAGATTTTTGGCGAATTCATTCCAACTGGCTTCGTCAAAAGTTGGGCCAACAAAAGCCTTGGTTGATTCGGTTAGTTGGTTACGCCAAGCTTCGTGAGAGAATTCAGTGCGTGAAACTCCAACAATTTGCGTTCCTTCTGGAAGCCGGCCTTTGTAATGGAGTTTGTAGAGAGCCGGGATCAGTTTTCGACTCGTTAAGTCACCAGAAGCACCGAAAATTACAATCGTATGTGACATGGCTAAACGGCTTTCAGGAACAAATTGAGTATCGGAATGCACAACGGCCAATGATCATTCTGATTAAAAGAACGACTGAATTTAGAATCGCATGGCCGTAAAGCCACCATCCACGTAGAAATCAGCGCCGGTAATGTAGCTGCCTGCTTTTTGCGAAAGCAGTAAAATAGCGGTGCCAACCAATTCTTCTGGCTCTCCAAAGCGGGCCATCGGGGTTTGGCTCATGATATTTTCAACCCGTTTGGCGTCCAAAATTTTGCGGTTTTGTTCAGCAGGGAAAAAGCCAGGGCATAGGACATTAAACCTAACGCCCTGTGTTGCATATTCGCGTGCGATGTTCTTGGTGAAGTTGACAACCGCCGCTTTGGATGCCGAATAGGCAAAGACTCGGGAGAGTGGTAAATGCGAGGTCACACTTCCGATATTCAGAACCGATCCACCTTCTTCTTGGGCTGCAAAGTGCGGTGCAAATACCTGACAGGCCAGATGTGTGCCAGTTAGGTTGGTGTTGATCACACGCTGCCAATCTTCGTCGGTGATTTCTTCATACGGAGCTGATGAGTTCACTCCGGCACAGTTGATTAGCATATCAACACGCCCGAACTTTTCGAGCGATTGTGCCAACAGTTGTTGCAGCGATTCTTTGGAAACCGCGTTTACCGCGATGAATTCCGCTTCTCCGCCTGCTTTGCGAATTTCCTCGACGCGAGCATCCCCTCGTTCTTGATTTTGGCCAGAGACCACAATTTTGGCACCTGCCGCTGAAAGTCCCTGAGCCAAGGCTCCTCCCAATACGCCTGAAGCCCCGATGACAACAGCCACACGACCATCGAGCCCGAATAGCTGTTGCAAAAATTCCGCAGACATACGTTATCGCCTTATGTAGAGGGAGGAGTGATGAGGGTTGAAGCCAGATTAGTCTTGAGGGTCTTTGCGAAGTTGAATCCACTCGGTGTGGAAAGTTCCTTCTTTGTCGAGACGCTTATAGGTGTGAGCACCAAAGTAGTCTCGTTGGGCTTGTAGCAAGTTGGCAGGCAGGCGTTCACGACGGTATCCGTCGTAATAGGCCAAAGCACCGGCAAACGCGGGTGTTGGAATACCAAGTTGCACAGCCGTAGCAACCACATTACGCCAAGCGTCTTGGGCATTGTGAATGGCATCGGTAAAGAATGGATGAAGCAGAAGATTTTCGAGATCAGAGTTTTCGTCGAATGCTTCTTTGATGCTATCGAGGAATTGGGCTCGGATGATACATCCCCCACGCCAAAGCATGGCACAATCGCCGTAGTTCAATGGCCAATCATGTTCTATCGCCGCAGCTTGCAGTTGAACAAATCCTTGAGCGTAGCTACAGATTTTTGAAGCGTACAACGCTTGTCGCACTTGATCAATAAACTCGGTTTTGTCGCCATCGTAAGTTGCGGTTGGGCCGTTTAAGACTTTGCTGGCACGTGTTCGAGCATCTTTGACTGCCGATAAGCTTCGTGCGTAAACCGCTGTCGTAACCAGAGTGCTAGGTACACCGAGATCGAGTGCCAACTGGCTCATCCATTTGCCGGTGCCTTTGGCACCAGCGGTATCCATGATCTTGTCGACCAAGTCGCCGTCACCATCTTGATCGGCCACGCTAAAGATGTCGCGTGTAATCTCGATCAAGTAACTTTGCAGATCGCCCCGGTTCCATTCGGCGAAGACATCATAAAGTTCGGCATTGGTCAGCCCGATGGCATTTTTCAGCAGGAAGTAGGCTTCGCAGATTAACTGCATGTCGCCGTATTCGATTCCATTATGAACCATTTTGACATAGTGGCCTGCTCCGCGTGGGCCAACCCATTCGCAGCAAGGAATGTCGTTGTTTGGGCCCACCTTGGCGCTGATCGCTTGGAACATCTCTTTGACATGGGGCCATGCTGCATCACTACCGCCAGGCATCATGCTAGGGCCAAGCAGTGCTCCTTCTTCACCACCAGAAACGCCGGTGCCGAGGAAGAGCAGTCCTTTTTCTTCCACATATTTGGTTCGACGTTCGGTATCCGTGTAATGGGTGTTTCCACCATCGATGATGATGTCGCCTTTGTCCATCAAAGGAATCAATGCTTCGATGATCGTATCAACCGCTGGGCCTGCTTTGACCATCAGCATGATCTTGCGAGGGCCTTTGAGTGACTTTACGAGTTCTTCTAAGCTGTGGCAACCAACAAAGTTTTTGCCAGCGGCTCGCCCATTGATCAAGGTGTCGACCTTATCGGTGCTGCGATTAAACACCGCAACTTTGTAGCCGCGGCTTTCAACATTGAGAGCCAAGTTTTCGCCCATCACGGCGAGACCAATTAAACCAAAATCACAGGAAGCATCCGACATCGTTTCATTTCCTCAAAGCTAATTCACAAATAAGTTGTATGGTTTGACGTTGTTTTTTTCTCGCTGATTACAGCGAGTTCGCTTAATTAATCATCCACTGGCCAAGGTGGTAATTCGGGAAGGAAACTATCGAATTCGTCGAGTAACATTTGTTGGTAATCGCCAGCAAATGATCCATTCAGGAATTTATCAATTCCTTCTTCGAGGAATCGTTCCCAACTTTTTTCTTCTTGGCCTGGATTGATAGGATAAAATAAGCAGTTATTGGCAACCGCAGCATTGTAATCGCCAGGTGCGTCGCCAATCATCAGCGTGTGATTAGCGGCGTACTTCTCTGCGTTTTTCAGTGTTTCTTTTTTATTGCCAGCTTCTTGTCCGCAAATTGCTTCTACATATTTGGCCATATCATGTTCGTTCCACTCGTCGTTGAGTGCTTCGTTTGGTGTGGCCGAAACAACCAGCATATCGGCTTTGCCTGAAAGTTTTTCAAGGCTTTCACGAACAAACGGGTAAGGTGGAACTCCGCGGACCATGCCTTTAACGGTTTCGTTCACTGCCAACGACCACTTTAGAGCATGTTTCAGTTCTGGGTCATTCGATTCGGCCACTTTGGCTTCGAGTGCCGGGTTGCCAAGTTTGGTTTCGACTTTCATCCAGTCTACAACCGCTTGAGGAATTTCGATTTTGGTGCCGCGAGCTTTCACTTCTGGCCGTTTTTGCAGCCATTCGAGTGCTTCGATCAATGCCGGGAATCGATTGATGCCACGACTTTTGGAGTAGAGATTGACGAACTCAGCCGCTTCGCGTGTGTATTTGCTGACACCTTGCAGATTGTAGAAGTTGATAATGTTCGGAATGAAACATTCTTTGTGCTTCAATTCCATGGTGTCAAATGCACAACCATCGGAGTCGATGCCGACCAGGAATTTTTGCTTGGGTTCGATTTCGTATGCCATTTTTTATTGTCTTCTAATACTAAGTTGTAAATGTTGTCTTGTTTTATTGAACCGAATGATTCGATGATGGAACTATTTAGGAGGTTCTTGGCGATCTGCTTGTGGGATGTAAGCGGGCAGTTTTTGATCGGCATAAAGCGATTGAAGTTGTGTCATGCGATGTCGACCGTCGATCATCGGCAAGGTAACCATGCCTTCGCCTAATAGCGGTTTTAGGTAATCGACAAAACCATCGGTGACATCATAACCACTTTCGGTGATCCAGTTGCTCGGGAAGGTGCGTTCGCTATTGGCGACTTCCGCCAATGGAGCTTTATCGTAACGAACGCTGTAGATATCGCCTTCGTTTCGTAAGATGGTTGCCATGTAGCCTGACTCATGATTGCCAGCGAGATTTGCGGCCATCTGTCCTGCGTGATAGGCTTCGTCGAGATCAACCGTTGAGGCGTAGCCCATTGAGTGGCGTTGATCGGTGCCTGAAACATTGCAGCGGGCGTTGCCTTTCGCTGCTAGGCCTTTGTCGTTCAAATAGTTCGTCACAATTTGTGCAACGGTTAGTTGACTTGCACTAAAGGAAGTGTGACCGAACGAGTCTTTCGCGGCACCAATATCGCCAACATCAAATCCTTCGCTGATCACAACGATACAACGGCCATCTTGCTTGAGCTGTGCGTTGACGTTCTCGTGGAGTTCTTCAAGTGAGCAAGGAGATTCTGCCAGATAAATCTGTAGTGGCATTTCACGCTTAGGATCTGCCAAGCGAGCAGCGGCTGGAATGTAACCGATTTTACGGCCCATCGCTTGCATGACCAACACAGGATCGGCCGGGCAACTGCCACGGTTCTCTTCGTTTGCGTATTGGACCATGTGCTGCCAGTATTTGGCGGTCGAGGCATAGCCGGGTGTATGATCAATTAATTTGAATTCGTTATCACCGACATCGTTATCAATGGTTTTGGGACCACCAATGCCAACCATGTCGAGCCCACGCTCTTGGGCCATCAACGCAATTTTATTGGCGGTGTCCATCGAATCGTTGCCGCCGATATAGATGAAGTACCCGATGTTATGAGCTTTGAAGATTTCCATGCAGCGATCAAAATCTTCGTTCTGCCAATCTTTAAGCTTGTAGCGGCAAGTGCCGATTGAGCCTGCCCCTGGAGTGTAGCGAAGCAAAGAGATTTCTTCTTCCGGCTGGGCAGTCAGGTCAATCAACTCTTCTTTTAAAACGCCTTCGATTCCATGATGGGCACCGTAAACAGTGCCGATTGAATCCATGTCTCGGGCCATCTCGATGATGCCACGCAGCGTATTGTTGATAACAGGGCTTGGACCGCCACTTTGGGCAACGATTAAGTTTTTAGGGCTACTCATTGAATTCTTAATTTTTGGTTTAAAAGGAAGTTAACCAAAGAGGCTGATACTTAGAGATCTCACTAAAAACTTGGATCATGAGATTGCAGGTTACTCAAAAGAATAATCCTTCAGATCGCAAACATTCTCAGTAAGCATTGAAGTACTTTGCCAAAACCCTTGATTTTACAAGAGCTAAGCCCTAGCGACAATAAGGGAGGAATCTTCATTTGTGAGAGGAATCATGCAGAAAGCAAGCAGAAATTAATGCTAAAGTGGATGGACATCCATTGTTTTCTGGAGGTCATTCCATAAAAAAAGAGCAAGCACTCAGTTCAATGAACTAAGCTGCTTGCTCTTTTAAATTGGTCTTGATGATCTGTTATGACTGATTTGCCATAATTTCAGGTCGGTTGTTACTAGATCGAGCATAGGCACCGACTAATTTAATGAGCCGTTTGCCAATTTCGTTCTCTGTCATCAGATTGGAAGTTGCAGTGCAAACGCTATCGGCTTTTTCTGCTAGTTCATCGTATCCATAGACTTCGCTGCAACGGAAAACGAAATGGCCTAGTCGTGTGACTTCTGGCCAGTTTTTTTCCTTTGCGGCTTCCAACATGGCGTCGATCTTCGTTGACAAGCCATCTAGGAACTTATGGACACGCACATTGTTGAGTGCAACTTTGTGCGATAGTTTCGACAGATCAGGTAGGTTGTTTTGTGACATGGTAATTCACCAATCATTTTGGGGGATGAATTAGAAAACCATCAAACGATCAATGGTTCACTGGTTCTATCGACCCTAGTGAATACCTAATTTCTGTCGATTCCGTAAAGTTTACGGGCTACAGAACATTATCAGTCAACTTTATCGATTATGCCGCTTTTGCATAGCGATATTCGGAAGCCACCTGAGGCTCTGGCTGTAATAACTCAGAATTAAGCAACTTGCTCATCGTTTCACGGATCAACAACTCCTTATTCTGAGATGCTATTTTCAGATCGTAGCCAGTTAAGGCTTCGATATGGTTGTAAATGGTCGATGCGGCACGTGCTCTGATGTACCCTCGCAGTTCAAATTTTTCCATGGATTTTTGTCCAGAAGAAATTTTTGCTTTTACGAATGGAACGGAAGCAACGGCTATTGAAGCTGCTAATTCTGATATCATTTGATGCCGTGTGCGAAAAAAGTTAGTGAACCAGTCCATGGCCCCAAGGTTCCTTCAACAAATAAGGAGATCGATTGGCCGGTCGTTATTCAAAGTAATACAAAACTAAGAATTTTGCCGGTAATGCCGATTGTCTGATACTATTTTCGTACTTATTTGCAGCGATACTTCAGAGTTAATCCGAAAGCTCGTCTCAGGTATCTTTGGTAAAGTTTACCGATTATCGGAATTATATTAAGCATTTAAAATTCTGGGCCGATATAGGTTCAGTATCTTTCATGGTTACCGACACAAAAGTGCTAACTGTTATATTTGTCAGTGCTTGACCAAATGGGAATGTTTTCCTAAATTCCGGTAATAGTAATTGATGGCGCCGTGGCCAAGTGGCTAAGGCAGCGGATTGCAAATCCGCCATCGTGAGTTCGAATCTCACCGGCGCCTCTTACTTTTCTTTCATCTCCATTGTTCTCAATATGAAGATTCTCTCTCTCTAAGATACTTATTTTTCTTATTTTATTTCTTGTACAGTTTTATTAAATCGTTAGACAACTCATCTTCCCTTTTATGTTTTTTTCAACGCATCAGCAACGATTAATATGAATTGTTTAGTCCGATTTGCAAGCCTTTGATTTCGGTTAAGTTGTTTTTTGATAAGGTGTTACGTTATCTTGTCCTTTGACGATTCATGCTTAATTCTAAGGCGAATCCTGGAGTATTGTTTTTTAGTTTTGTACTAATTAAGTATTGTCGAATTGAAATAGGAGGCTATTATCCCTCTAGTAAGGGTTTGCGTTTACTTTCACAGAGAGACCGCATGCGGACTACCCAGTATGGTAAACCTTTTTAGATAGCGGTAACCTTTTCTAATTAAGTCATTAAATCGCTACGATTTGATATGCTATTATCTAATTGTAGATATTAGCTAAGACTAGAATTAGTAATGATTTAAATCATTTTTGGTTCATATTTTTGTGTACCCTCTCTCTTATTGAATAATTCAACATGAGAGTAAATTCACAATTTATATCCCCTAAACTTAGGGGTTTTTGTGGAAATTGCACCGAACCTATGATACTGTCAAAAGTTAAGTGTCAATGAAGACAGAAGTATTATAGATAGAAATTCAATTTATTTTTGCTGTGGAGCGTAAATATGGCTATCCGATTGTTGATTGCCGATGATCACGAAGTTGTCCGATGTGGCCTAAAAAGTTTAGTCGCTGATACTGATATTGAAATTGTTGGCGAAGCCAAGACTGGAGCTGAGACTCTTACCAAGGTGGCGAAAATTAAGCCCGATGTGGTTTTAATGGATATCCGCATGCCAGATGGTGATGGTTTGACCACTTTGGGGCGAATTCGCTTGGATCGTCCTGAGCAACCGATTCTGATGCTTTCGACTTATGATAACCCAACCTATGTTGCCAGAGCGGTCGCATTAGGCGCCAATGGTTATATCCTGAAAGGCGATTCAAAAGATCGTCTCATCGAAGCGATTAAGATCGCTGCAACCGGTGAAAACTCTTGGACTCGTGAGGAGCTCAGACGAGTTACCGGAGCCTTGGCCACCCCACGCTTAAACGCCAGTAATGTGGAAGTTCCTCTTACCCAAAGAGAAAGTGAAGTATTACGTCAACTGGCTTTGGGTTTGACGAACAAAGAAATCGCACAGGCGTTGCATATTAGCTATGAGACGGTCAAAGAACATGTTCAACACATCTTGCGAAAAGTGGGCGTCTCAGACCGTACACAAGCCGCGGTTTGGGCTGTTCGTAATAAGTTAGTCTAAGATTTTAGCTATCTTTCCAGCAGACACGAAACCGAGTAAGGTCATCTTTACTCGGTTTTTTTATTGCGCGAAATCAAATTTTTACCGATCCACTTCGCACTTGTTTGAATTAATTTAGGAATATAATTCGTGTCAAAATCTACAGACATCCGCATTCGTGAAGTGAATTGCAGTACGCAGCAACTTAAATATCGAACTCCGATTAAATTCGGAGGGAGAGTGGTTGAAGATGCTACGCTGCTTGATGTGGAAGTCACGGTTGAAACTCGGGATGGAAAAATTGGGCGCGGCTTCGGTTCCATGCCCATGGGAAGCGTTTGGGCCTGGCCAAGCAGCACTGTGAGTGCAGATGATTCATTAATCGCGATGACCAAAACTGGGGAATCAATTGCATCTACTGCCAGCAGTCTTGATCTAACCGGGCATCCTCTCGAACTGACTCATGCGTTGACCAGTGGTTATGAGCAATCTTCGAAAGAAGTGGTCAAACAATTAAACTTACCAGAAGCGATGCCTCGTCTAGCTTTGCTAGTGGCGGCCAGTCCTATCGAGGCCGCCATCCACGATGCCTACGGAAAGGCATTGGGGAAAAATAGCTATGACCTGTTAGGCAAAGAGTTTGTAAATACAGACTTGTCGCATTACCTCTCGTCCGACTTTCAAGGCGAATACCTTGATCAATATACATTGCGCACCCCACAAGCAAAAATGCCGCTGTATCATTTAGTCGGGGCTCTTGATCCTTTGGATAATCAGGATATAGAAACACCAGTCGCAGATGGCTTACCAGAAACATTACATGAATGGATTCTCGCTGATGGTCTAACCCACATGAAAATTAAGCTCAGTGGAGATAATCTCGACTGGGACACGCAGCGAGTCGCCAAGATTGAAGCGGTGGCTGTGAAAGCCCAGGCCGAACGAGGCTGTGACAATTGGGTTTATTCGCTTGACTTCAATGAAAAATGTTCGGATGTGCAGTACGTGCTTGATTTCTTGCGAATCGTGGGAGAGACCGCACCAACGGCTTTAAAAAGGGCTCAGTACATTGAGCAGCCGACACACCGAGATCTAAAATCGTATCCCGAAAATAAAATGCACGAAGCGGCAAAGATTAAACCAGTGGTCATCGATGAATCGCTCGTTGATTTTGAAAGTCTGCTACTTGCTCGTGAACTCGGTTACAGTGGCGTGACTTTGAAAGCCTGTAAGGGGCAAAGTGAGGCATTGTTAATGGGGGCCGCTGCCCAAAAATATGGAATGTTTTTGTGTGTGCAAGACCTGACTTGCCCCGGCTTTTCCTTTTTGCATTCAGCCAGTTTAGCCGCAAGAATTCCCACGATTGCTGCCATTGAAGGCAACGGTCGACAATACTGCCCCGCAGGAAACGTCGGTTGGGCCGAGAAATTTCCAACCATGTTTGAAATCACCGATGGGTCAGTCGGAACGGCTGCCCTTACTGGCCCTGGTCTCGGGTTTTAGCTCTCAATAGTAGGGCCATCAGAATGGTTTGTACAATTTTTTTTGGGCCTCTAGAATGTCTGAGGGCGTTTCGTAGTTCGTTGGTCGAAACTTGCCGCCTTTTATCGTGGCAACCACGCGAACTTCTTTTAGTTGCTGGTCCTCATCATGAATGCACTGAAACAAACAGTAATCACCATCAAGTGGCAATTCATCAAAGTTGGTTGCCTGCTTGAGCTGCATCAGTGGGTTGATTGTAGCGGCATCGATTGCCTCTTGAAGTGAGAGCCCCGCATATCGCATCAAGTTCAGAATTCCGATATTCATTGGCAAGGCCGCGCCGGCTAAGAACTGACGCTGACCGGCCACGACTAAGCGGCCATCTTCCAAGACCTCGACTGCTCCTAAACTGGTGTCGTATTTTCCCGCAGGCATTCCTGCCATTGATGTGATGTCACTCACAAGGAAAATCCGCTCAACGCCTTTGGCTCGGACAAACACTTTGAGCACTTCCGGCGGAAGATGGTGTCCGTCGGCTATGAGCCCTCCAATTAATCGATCATCCGCAAGTTGATCCCACAAATAGTTGGGGTGCCTTCGCAGTTGACCATGTGCCCCGTTGCCTAAATGGGTGCTCATGGTTGCCCCGGCATCAGCAACCGCCCGGATTTGTTCCCCAGAGGCAGCCGTGTGCCCTATGGAGACGATCACACCACTTTCAACGGCCTGACGGGTGAATGCTGGTGCATCGTTGTACTCAGGAGATAATGTCACAATTTTTATTCGTCCGCCCGCCGCTTCTTGAAATTTGCAAAACTCTTCCCAATCGGGCGTTCGGCAGTGTGGGCGTGGATGCGCACCACGCGGGCCATCTTCGGCAGAGATGTAAGGGCCCTCTAGGTGAATTCCAGCGATCATCGATTCTACAAGTGAACTCTGCCGACAGGCGGCATCGATGGTTTCCATTGAATGAAGAATAACTTCATTGCCCTGGGTCGTCACGGTAGGGCAGAAAGAAGTGACGCCATCGTTTAACATGCAATCGCAAATTGCGAGAATATCTTCGACGGAAACATTCGGGTCTGTGAAATCATGGCCCGCATATCCATTGACTTGCAAATCAACCCAGCCAGGCGATAGCCAGAGACGAGGCACATCGTAAAAAGACTCGTTGTTTGGGGCGACTGGCATGAATGAGAAAATCTCCTCAGCATTATGTTCAATCATAAAGAAGTTGCCAGTGTCAAATCGTGTTACAGTCATTGATTGGTATTGAGTCATAGGTGATTTTTTAAGTAAGCGGTGAGAAAAGAAGATACCTAAGTGCGAAATAATAACGCAAGATAGCATGCCTGGGTCGATTTGCCAACGAAAAAAGCCGAACCCTATTGGATTCGGCTTTTTACGAGTATTTGGATTTGCAAGTAGGATCGTCTTAGAATTGACGTCCATTTCCAGTCGATGTGTGACGATAAATGTCCGTGGCGTGGCTAGTGCGATACTGGTAGATAATTGGCGATGGATTCGCTTGAGGGCGAGATTTTGAAATACCAAACCATTTCTGTGCTGCAATGCGAGCCCGACGTTCGGCTGCCACTTGCTCTGCTCTTCTACGACGTGCGTTTTGAGGGTCGTCATATCTTTTGAGGGCCTGAAGATAAAACCACATTTCAGGTGTGGAAACTGACATGCTAGAGTCTTCGAAACTAACCTCATAACGATCTGCTAAGACTGGTTTTTCAGTAGCGACAGTGACAGGTTCAGCCGGTGGTGCCGGTAGCTCAAGAACTGGAGTGGCAGGGCGATCACTAGGGCTTATGATGGTCAATTCTTGAGCACTAACCAAACTGGAACTGGCAATCATCACTAGAGTGGAAAACGCTAGGATATGTACTTTCATCAGTGGAACTCCCGTTCGTATTAAATTGAGTGTTGAGTACATTGCGTACCCTGAGGCTGTTTGAGATCCAATGAAACTACGGTCTCATTCCTCAGATTCGGCCTTTCGTTGAGTTGAATATCTACGAAAGTAGTAAATCCAATGCGAATAGAAGAGGACTCTTGAGAAAGGTTTCCCCAAACTTCCTAACCCGATTGGGTGTGCTAGCGTTTCTGCTTAATTCATTTCAGTTGCAATAGACGAAGCACTGGGCCCTATCGACTGCCCGGCATCCACAACCAAGGTTTGACCGGTGACTGTATCTGAGCCTGTGATCAGGCTGACAATCGCCGCTGCGATATCTTCAGGCGTATTGACTCGTGCAAGGGTCGTTTGTTTGGCGACACTCTTCTCGACAGTCTCGTAGTTTTCACCCAGACCTTCTCTCAGCCAATCACCAGCAATAAAACCAGGTGCCACTGCATTGACTCTCACCGTGGGGCCGAAGACACGTGCCATATTTACGGTCAGATTGATCAGAGCGGCTTTTGAGGCTCCGTAGGGAATACAACTGCCGACTGTGGTCATTCCTGCAATGCTGGCCACATTGACAATTTCAGCGGTCTCGCTTTTGCGGAGATAAGGAGCAGCCGCTCGCATGCATTGAAAAGGGCCTTTGAGATTCACAGCGAAAATAGAATCCCAAACTTCATCGGTCACTGCATCTAAATCACTGTGATCGATGAATCGGGTTGTGCCAGCATTATTCACCAAAATGTCTAGTCGGCCAAATTGAGAGACGGCAGCTTCCATCATGGCTTTGCAAACCGAGTCATTCGCAACATCTCCGGCAAAACAAATTGCTTTGCCCCCCTGCTCTTCTATCTGCTGGACAACTTGCAGGGCTGCTTCTTTCGAGTTGCGATAATTAATTAGGACTGAGCAACCAAGGCGGCTCAGTATTTTAGCCGTAGCACGACCGACTCCACGGCTTCCCCCGGTGATTACGGCCACTTTTTCAGAGACATCCATGATTGATTATTCACCTGAAGCTTCGGCTGACAGAGCATTTAGAGCGTTCTTTTTTCCGGAGATCGTCGAAAGGACTTGCTCGACTTTTTGGTTAAGCAGATCGAGTTCTTTGAGCACATCGTCTTGTCGTTGATTGATCTCTTCGACAATTCGGCTACCCACTGATAATTCGGACATTTTTGACTCCGGTGATTCTCTTGCTGTAGAATTCCTATACCGGATAGTGATCGGTTACTTGCTATCCAGAATTACAGCATCGAATGAGACAATTTGGCATGGGAGCCCTTATGTGTGGTAAGATTTACTGATTGATTAAACTGAGGTATTAGCCCGCCGATATGCTAGCGTAGATTAACCCTTTAATTAGGCTACTTGCTTGCAGATTTGTGTCAGGCAAATGTCGATATCATCATTGAGCAGTATTTATCGAAAGACAGTTCCAACGATTCCTGAAAACCTGAAATATGCCTTTTACACTAATCTGTGACTGTGGTCACTGTTTTAACGCCGATGATCGCTATGCTGGGATTGAGCTTGCTTGTCCTAAGTGTGGAGACCCTGTGTTAGTTCCTAAGCCAGAAGGGTTTAGAAAGCCTTTTTTTTCTAGCTCCACACCCTCGTCAACTCCACCTGCTGCCAGAACTCCCGCAAGTAAATCACAGCCAGCTTCCATCCATGGAGGCAGAAAACAAAAAAGAACTAGGAGCACTACTCAAGCAGCACGTCCACAGATTTCTCATCAATCAGATGCACATAAAACCAAAACAATTGGGATCGCATTGGGTGGAACCTTGATCGTGGTGATTGTTATGGGATTCTTATTGGCACTATTCGCGTCAGGCGGTAATGATCCGCCTCAGGCATCTCGCTCAAATCGATCAACCAATCAAGTGGAACCTAGAAGTGATTTATCCAATCAACGTTCTTCTACTCCTAACAATGCACAGCCAACCGTGGTTGGAAGTGAGACGGCAATCAACCCATTTGAGTCGGACCCTGAAATTTCAATTTCGGTGAAGAATACGCCTGATATTCAGGAGGAAATCATTGGGGGTCTGAAAATATCGCCCGCTCCTAATGTTCAAGGCCCTACATTTCCCGCAGGATGGAGTTCAATTGCCAGCGATCCCAAAGAAAGAATTGCTGCGATTCAACTTCAGCAAGGTGATGCGTCTGACATGATTTGGCGTCCTAATCAAAATTCAGGAGCACTTTCCTGGTTGATAAATCGGCCAGAGATTCGTAAGTTTGGTGATTTGCCACGCGTGAAAGCACCTTCTTTTAGTACGATAGGAGCAACTCACACTGAAAATCGTCCTTATCCATCGAAGTTTCCTGAGGTGTGGCAAGCATGGGCCTCGCCCTATTCAAAAGTCGAGACGCTTCGCCCGGGGCGTATTCATGTGTTTGTCGACAATAATGGAGATTTAATCCGAGAGTATTCGCCGGCCAGTAATCGTGAAAACTCAAGTCTGTTTAAGTTTAAACTTGATCCTCAATATCGTTCAATGTGGCTAAACGATTTGTTCTATATCTATGGAAATGAGTCCGAGAATACCACGAGATATTATGAGTTCGAAGTTCGGCATAAATTCCAGGGAGTTGATGCACACGACCGACTCTACAGTCAAACCAGCAGCCAATGGGGTTTTCGCTGGCATTACGTCAGATATTTTGTGGTTGATGACTATCTCTACATTGCATTGATCTCTGCTCACGATAAAGATCGAGCCTATAAGTTCGGGCGAATGTTTGCTGACTCGATTCAACTAATTCCGTAAAAAAGCAGAAGCATAGTCTTTGCGACCAATGCTTCTGCCTGTATGTCACGGATTCTATCGTGAGATCGGGTGCTTACTTTTTTCCGATGGCCCAAATGGCGTCGAAGCTTCTGAGATAAATAACGCCATCAGAGATTGCAGGCGACGCGGATAAGGCTTCTCCGATATCATTTTGTGCAATGATTTCAAATTCAGGGCCCGGTTTAACAACCGTGACGATGCCATTTCGACCCGTGAGATAGATCTTTCCATCGGCAAACACAGGCGAGGCCCGATGTCGAGTAGGATTGGTTCGATTTTCGTACAGCTTTTCACCCGTTGCTTTGTTTAAACAAATCAGGTTGCCATTCTCACGACAAAGATAAACATAATCGCCCACTACCAGCGGAGAAGGTACATCAGGCGTTGTCGGATAGGTCCAGTGATAATGTTCTTCTTTGTCAGTGATATCGCCTTTGCCTGTGGGTTTGACACTGACGAGTATACCCTTCTTGGCTGAAGGAACCACGATCATGCCAGGCACAGCCAGCGGGGATGCAACAAAACGTAGCGTAGGGTCGTATCGAGCAAGAGGGTGAAGGCCGCCGACTCTCCAGAGTTCGTGTCCATCTTTCAAGTCATGGGCCACCGTGTAGTCGGCCCCATGAGAAATTAAGAACTTCAATTTGCCATCGTCATACATCATCGGCGAGGCATAACTGTGTTCGCATTCGGCATAGGCATCGCTCTTGCGTTTATGAACCCAGATTTCTTTACCAGTAGATTTATCAAGTGCAACAACTTTTGCCCCACCGCTATGAATCAATTGAAGATAAAGGTTGTCTCCATCTAAGACCGGAGTCGAAGTCATTCCGAATTGAATTTTAAAGGCCCCATATCTATCTTCGACGTCAAATTTCCAGACTTGCTTGCCGTTGAAGTCAAAGCAGCCGAGTGAACCATCGGTAAAGAAAACCCAGACATGTTTTCCATCGGTACTCGGAGATGGGGAAGCCGAGTTGCCTTCGTCTCCTCGGACGTCTCTATTTCCGGAGCCAAGTACTTTTTTCCATCGCTGCTTGCCTGTGGTGTCTAGGCAGATTAACACCATGTCTCCATCGTCAACCGATGTGAGAAAGATATGATCTTCCCAAATTGCAGGTGTGGAACCCGCTGGGCCCGGTAAATCGACACGCCAAAGTACATTCTCGGTTTTGCTCCAAGTCGAGGGTATATTCTTTTCTGAACTGATGCCAGCATTATTGGGTCCACGCCAGGAACCCCAATTATCGGCAAAAGCGGTAGAACACGAAATCGATAGCAAACCTAGTAGGCAGAGAGTAATGGGCTTGATTCTCATGAGATTCCTTGAAGAACAGGCAGGATTTTGGAGGAAGGACACGACATGTGCCAGAGGACACTTTATAATTGTAATATCAATATCACTGACAAAGCTACAGTCTGTAAGCGAATATGGTATACCTTAGTTTCCGTCATTTGCAACACTCGGTCAAGCGATTGAAGTCATCGAGTAGTCCGATTTCTAGAGGTTCAAAGTAGATTCAGTGACTATATTTTCGAGCGCAATGAAATTATCGTCGATTCCGCAGTTATATCGGAACATGAATCGATGGACCGATATTCTCAAAGTTCTGAGCAAATATGGACTGGCTGATTGGATAAATCAACTCAATCTAGACTTTGCCAAAGGCGTCCTAAAAGCACACGATGGCGAGTTACTGGCCAAGTATTCACGAGAAGCACGGATACGAATGGCCTTGGCTGAACTGGGGCCCACCTTTATCAAGTTAGGACAAATTCTAAGCACTCGCGCTGATGTCGTAGGCGTAGCTCTTGCAAATGAGCTAAAGAAACTGCAAGCCGACGTACCGGCCGACTCTCCCGAATCGGTTCGTAAAGTGGTTGAATTAGAATTATGTCAACCGATTGAAGAGTTGTTTTCTGAATTTGATGACGTGGCATTTGCTTCTGCATCGATCGGCCAAGTGCATAAGGCTCGTATGTTCACTGGAGAGTCAGTCGTTGTCAAAGTGCAACATATTGATATCGAAAGTAAAGTCAACGAAGATCTTGAGATATTGGCAGGCATTGCCTCGCTTGCCGAACGAATTCCTGAATTTGCAAACTACCGACCTACGGCCACGGTTGGTGAGTTCCAGCGTGCCCTGCGAAGAGAATTAGATTACGGACGAGAAGAACGCAACTTGCTACAGTTCGCTTCGCAGTTCGAGAAAAATAATACAGTACACATCCCGATTGTCTACTCCGAACTTTGTACATCACGCATTCTAACTATGGAGTATGTCGACGGGATTAAACTCTCGGAAACCGAAAAGCTGATCGAGTCTGGAATTGACTTGGCCGAAGTTGCCAGACGGGGTGCAGAGCTTTATGTGAAGATGATATTTAACTCCGGTTTCTACCATGCCGATCCTCATCCAGGAAATATCTTGGTATTGCCTGGCGATGTAATCGGCTTGCTTGATTTTGGAATGGTGGGCCGCATCGATGAACGCCTGCGGGAAGAAATCGAAGACTTGATGGTGGGAATCACGAGTGGAGATGCCGATCTGCTGACAAGTGTGTTAATGCGAATTGGATCGATGCCTGCGGACTTTAACGAGAATGAACTCCGTCGAGACGTTGGCGACTTTATTTCGGACTATTCGAATCAATCGCTTGAGGATCTTAATTTTACCGATGTGATCAACGATATGTTTGAGATCATCCGCCGCTATAGCATCATGCTGCCACCTCAAGTTGCCATGCTGCTAAAGACCATGGTGATGTTAGATGGCACTAGCCGCGAGCTATGCCCTGATTTCTCTTTGGTCGAGCTGTTTAAGAATTACCGTAGTAAAATTATTCTGCGTCGGTTGTCGCCTGCCCGAAGGATGAAGAAACTGTGGAAGATGTATGGAGAAGTTGAACGCTTGGTCGAGATACTACCTCGCCGGCTAACAGACATTCTCGAACAAGTGCGCACTGGTAAGTTTGATATTCATCTGGATCACCGTCGGCTTGGTCCTTCGGTCAATCGGATGGTAATGGGAATGATGACCAGTGCACTATTCTTGGGGTCATCGCTGCTGTTAAGCCGCAATGTTCCGCCTGTGATTTTTCAGGAGGAATTTGTTCTCGGGATGAAAGACGTTTCAATTTTAGGGATAACAGGCAGTCTGGTTAGTATTGGACTTGGTTTTCGACTGATGTTTGCCATTAACAAGTCAGGGAATCTGGATAAGCCCGATTAGCTCGTCGGCATTGATTTGTTTAACGATATTCAAGAAATAAAAAGAGCGGATTGCAATTGGCAATCCGCTCTTTTCGTTTTTTAATGGGTGTGTCTGGATTAATCCATCACACTGTCGTCTGCGATTAAGTCGAGAAGTTCATCGAAAGAATCTTCGTCTTCTTCGGCGTTATCCCAGATGTCAGTAAGATCGTCTGCTACAGCAGCAATGATGCTTTCGATATCATCGGCGACAATCGAGTTGTCAAGGGAAACAATATCATCAATGGCAGCTTCCGTCTCGACCGAAGCAACCGTTTTGATGATCGAAGCCGCGTAAGGTTGCATTGATAGCTCGGAATAACTTGGAGCATAAATGTCAACCACATTGTTGTCTTGAACCAAGGTTGATTGAACTACAGGCTCTTGAACAGCAACTGAAGTTGCAATCGGTTGGATGGCTTCAATGGTGATCGGGGCTTCTAACGAAGCTGATACACTTGAAGTGTCCAATGCAAACTCAATCGGTTCAGGGCTCTGTGTAATGTCTCCACTGAAGATAAAGTCAGCGAGGTCTAACAAGTCATTCGGATTGACTTTGTTGTCTCCGTTTACATCTAGGTAAGCATGAACTTCATTCGGTCCTAAATCCTTGTAGAGCTTTCTGAAATTACCATTATCAAAGGTGTGTTCTCGATTATTTAGTTCATAAACAATCGGAGCAACATCTAGGAATGTGACGATGTTGTCACTGAAATTAACCGCAAAGTCAAAGACTGGGTTGTGCCAAGGGTTTTCTCCTGGTTCACCGATTGTGATGACGTAATCTTCAACTTCACCATCGACAGCCAATCCATTGGAGTCAAGTCCACCTGTGCTGCTAAAGCGGAACCTTGCATAGGTTTGACCTGTTTTTGATCCAGTTGGGATGTTCGATAATGATATTTCCTGACCTTCAGGGGAGTTTGCACGATCTGAAGCATCGGCTGTCAGTGGATGGCTGATAACCACTTGCTCGTTGGGTTCAAAAGTGCCACTGAAGTCAAAGTCAATCCAAGCATCTAGGAAACCGTACTCAGTAGAACCAATCGGAATGGTTGTTTTGACAAACAGTTGATTTGATACCACCGGGCGAACCGTCCATGGTACGGGATTAGGATCTAGATCATCAGGATTAGGAGCTTGAATGTAAATTCCGTCATCAGTTGGGCCATCTAAGTCAGCTAAGATCGAAGGTGTCCCTTCCAACTCTGCATCAATACTGTCTCCCAGGAAGAAACTGTCTTTGATAATGTGTCGTGCTCCATTATCGATAAGTAACGTATCGAAGCTGAATACATCATCATTGGGTAGATCGCCAAAGTCTAACAGGCCACCTACTTGAACTTGGAAGGTTGTGATGCCTGCTAACTCAAGCACAGGTTCCAAGGTGATCGGGTCGATCATTGGTTCTCCTGTATCTGGATCAAGCACAGGAACCATTGCCGTTTTATTTGGTTCCAAGACATTGCCAGCAACGTCGCGAATTGCATTTGGAGAGGCATCATCTTTGTCTAGGATGATTCGATAGATGACTCCTTCTTCAAACACTCCAGAGATTGGGACAATGCGAATGATATTGTTGGTTGCATCGTAATCAAATCGATAGTCGATTCCTTCTACCAAAACGGTTGGATCGAGTCCTCTAATTTGTTCAATAATGACGGACGCACTTGTGACTGAATTGTCGTCAATTCCACTTCCTTCAGCCTGGTCTGAAAGACTACCGCTATCAAACAGTTGTATGGAAATGTTGCTCATTGGGCCATCGAGCAACTGAACCACATCTGCTTGTGGGTCAAGGTCAACGCCTTCTGAATCATTGTCTTGAGGCGACAACAGGAATGCTCTTGGACCGTTGAAATCGGCACGCTCAAGAGCACCGATGTCTCGGAATGAAACTGAACCAACACCACCACTGGAAACGACGGATGGGTCGTCTACACGCAATTGACCTGTTTGATCTAGCGTAGGTGCTAAAATTGGGGAAGGCTCAATTCCTAGCGGATTAATCACTGAGGAAACTTGAGTACGTTCTTCAAGTGAGTCAACGGCTGCATCAATGACTAATGCACCTGGTGCAAGATAGAAGTTGGCATTGGCCGCATCAACGAATAAGGGATCGCTCTGGTTTAGGGCTAGTGGAGCAGATTCTCCGTTGCCACGAGCTGTCCTCAAGTTATTATTGTTGTTTTGATAAGCCGTTCGATTAACCACGGTGCTGTCTTGCGATGTGGCATCGATTACGTCAATCGCGGTGTTGAAGTTTGCCACAATGTTATTCAACAAGGTGGGGCCAGCAGCATCGTCGATTCGGATTCCTGTATCGCCAGATTTGTTTCCATAGAGCGTGTTATTGATCACACGTCCAAAAGGAACCGCCGCTAAAGGGTCCGAACTGGCAATGCTATCGCCACTGATATGAATGGCACCATCGCCACCGCCGAAGATCACGTTATTCGTTACCGTAACACCCGTCGCAAATCGGTTGACATTTTCTGTCGCAGCAATGTTTGGAGCACCTTGGTGCGGCAGGTTGCCACCGATGTCTCTGGGCGAGGCATCCAGTAGAATTCCATACTCTTCGGAATTCGAGATGCGATTGCTCTGTAAAATGATCTGACCCTGATCTCGGTGGGTGTTTTGATCACCAAACATGTTGAACGTATCAACAGTTAGTTGGCTCGAAGTTCCAATGCCATTGGATTGGTTACCAACAAGGTAACCTTCGAGAGAAATTGACATCGTGTATGAACCTTCAGAGTCAAAGGTTCCACCATTGCTCCCATCTTCGGGGTTGTAAGAGGAGTTGTTAAAACCACTGACTCCAACGTAATAAGTTCCCGTTGCTGGTGCTATGACATCAATATACGGATCAAGTGAAAATACTTCACCAGGTGAAGGGATGTCATCAGCAGGAAAGCCAATCTCAATCACCGAGCCTGGACTAACTTCATAGAATAGGCGTAACATTCCATCTAATGTCGAACCGGCAGTGGCAGCATCAACATCGATTTGAATCCGTTGTCCGGCTGATACTTCAAGTTTAAATAAGTCGACATCTTCTGTGGTTCCAAAATTGTCGCCAATAAATCCATTCACTAGATAAGTTAATGGTGACCCCAGAAGTCCATCAATTCCTGTAGAGGTCGCCAGGGCGATAATGTCATCGGCTTCATTGGCGAACTGTGGAGCGATTATTCCTCCAGGATTGCTGCTAGGAACATTGTCGATTGCGATGCTATTTTTATACGAGAACGAACCAGATGTCGCTCGTATCGCATTTAGCAGTTCTTCGCCAGAGCCGCGTTGTTCGCCTGGGCCGCGTGCATCGCTAGGGTTGCCGGCTAACGCAACATCGCTGGTAGATTTAGGAGAAAGGTCAACTTGGCCGCGAGTGATGTTGAAAGTTGAACTTCGGATATTTACCTGAGCAAACACACCTAATTCTCGGGTGAATTCAATTAACCCACGATCAGCTTGCCCTTGTGTGTCGTTAATGGCACTGCTGAGAATGTTTGCGATATCGGCGGCAGACATGAGTTTGTTGTAGCCAATCGAGTAGATTCCGTTTGCTGTGTCATACGAGTCGTTCACTAGTTGACCGTTGAGATCATACTCATTGTCCACAAACTCGAAGACAACGAAATCAACACCATCGTTGACTTCGAGTTGAGTTCCCGGATTTAACTGATTTCCGGAGACCGTATTGATGGATGTGCCTTCAATCAAGCGATCATTGGTGTCAATTGTATAGAATAAAAATTGTCGCTCGGCACCTGAGAGACTTGGAACTCCTTCGCCGTATTCTGTTCCACGACGAATTTCTAACTGATATTGGCCTTCTAGGACATCGTGATTACGAAGTTGAGTGTTGGTTGTGAAGGCCGTTGCATTGTTGCTCGCACCAGTGACCATCTCGCCCCGTTCGCGGAAACCGATGATCAAGTCATCGATAAATGCACCCTGGCTAAGGTTGGCTTGTCCACGTTGGTTTGCTTTGCTGTTATTAGCTTGTTCATTGGTGGGGCTTGTCGTTCCATAATTATCTGACTGTAGGAAGTCATCCGTCCCAATTGTCGAATTGAAGCTTGTGCTTACTTCATAGCCATTGAGGAAAATGAACTCCTCAAATTGCTTGAACATCTCGTAGCCAAGGACCTCGGCTTTGGGGGTAATCACTTCATGAAGTCGCGTGTTAATCACGTTAGCAACTTCAGTTGATGACATGCTGGAGTCTACTTCAATATTGTTCGCGAAGGTATCGTTGTAACCATCTGACCCTAAGGTTGCCAAGCCGCTAGGTAGAGAAACGATGTTATTGAATCCACGCAGGTTAATCTGGTTGTCATTCTCTGCTGGGTTTATCGTTCCTTCTAAATCGATAGTCACATTCGCAAAACCGGCACTGCTAATGGCCTCAAAGACTGCAACCGCAGTCTCAGCAGCACTCATGTTCGGGCTGATCTCAATTGTGACGTCAGCAGAACCAGTAGTACCCGTTGTGTCGAATTCAAATGATTTCATGGTGCCGTTGCTGTCGGTAAGAACAAAGCCCTCTCCATCATTAAATCCTGAACCTGTTCCTGTGGTTATGGTTTGTCCTTTGTTGAACTCAAAATAATAGGGAGTCCCTGTCCGAGAGTCTCTGATGGTAAAGAGTTCTCCATCAACGATGTCTTCGCCTGCACGGGCACGAATCTCTTCGGTGTTGTATTCAACTCCATTTGCAGAACCACCTAGATTAATACTACCGCCAGTCGAGAAGTCAAATCGCAAGCGTATATCACTGTGACCTGCAAAGGCAGAAAGATCAATACGTGCTTGTCTCCAGCCCTCGTTGTCAAACAGTTCTTGAACCCCAGTGTCGCCTAAATAGTTGAACTCACGATCACTCTCAGCGACTGCAATGATACTGTCTTCGGCCCGAGCACCACCAAAGAAGTCATTGATTCGATCATAAGGATCGTCTTTGCCGGCACTATCTGGTCCGTGGAAAGAGTTATTTGTGCCTAGTAATTCCCAGTTGCCATTTTCGTCGGCAGCGAACACCTTTAAGGCATCACGAAGTGGAGAATTATCAGTAGTGATGGTACCGTCGTCATCATGGTCAGCCCCATCCGTATCTAAGAAGTAATTAAAGTAGAGAGTTGGAAGGTCCGCAGCATCGTAACCGTATAAGCTGAATGGATCACTAATGATCGAACCATGAGCATCACCTGGCAGGTTGTAGTTGCCTTTAGTCGCATTTCCATACGCATTTTCTTCGACAAAGGTTTTTACCTCGTTGCCGAAGTAAAAACTTGTGCCTCCGAGGACATCAGCACTATTAGAATTTGTGACAGGCACTACAAGACCATGACCAGCATCCTTTCCTCTAGTTCCCGAAGTATGCCAAAGGTTACGATTCAAAGTACCAAACTCAATGCCTTGAACACCAAAGATACCTGTCTCGATGACTGCTCGATCTCCGTGGAAGATTGGTTGAGCAACACCCAATGTGTCAACCGCTATAATTCTTCCTTCACTATCCGAGATGAACAGGACATCAGCATAGTCTGTATTACCATTTCCATTTTGAGGTCCAGAGGTCACACTTGTGAACTCAGATTGATATCCAAATGGCAACTCACCAGCGGTGATGAGATCTTGGATTGTTGTGTTGATCTGATCGATATAAGTCGTGTTAATTATTGTGCCATAAGCATCCGTTCCAAAACTAAACCCTCCAAATCCACCGCCAGTTGTTATCAGAAAGAGCCCGCCAGTTTCTGTTACGCCGTAAAGGTCACGGTCAACTGCGGCGATACCAGTGATGTATCCACCGGAAGCCCTGCCTCCTTCTTGTAAATAATTGTTCCTGAAAGCGTTTATTGGGTTGGTTTGAGTCCCAAGTGAAGTACCAGCTCCGAAGTCAATGAGCGAAGTACGTCTAAAGGTGTTTGGATCTCGATTCGTAGCAGTAAACCCAGAGGCGAACACAATTGCATCGGCTACTTCTGTTGCAGTGTCAAAGCTACTGATACTAACTGCCGTATTAGCAGGGTCAGTGGTGCCCTCATTGTCTACATCAAATTCATAGGTGACGGGGCCTCCAGGGTAATTGATCACAAACGTATAGCCATCATATAACCGGAGAGTATCTCCATCTGGAACGCTGACAAAACCAGTACCAGAAAAGTCTAGGTCAGTTCTGATGCGACCAGTGGGGCGAGCATTTGATCCACCGATATAGTTGACAAAGACGTTGGGATCGCCATGGAAGAATTCTGGAGAACCAATGGGTCGATTGTCGCCATCACTGTCACTCGCATCCATCTCGAACAAGATGTTTGCGTATTTCGATTGTGAATCACCACTAAAACTTCTAAGTGAGACATCACCCCGGCTACCAACAGTGTAAAGGTTTAAGCCGTTTGCAGAAGAGCTATTTGTGTAGACAAATGCAGAGGCTTCAAACTCATAGCCCCAGCCAATTCTGCCGCCACCCACAGGATGTGATCTCACTACAGCATTGTTTGCATCTCGTTCATAAGTAAGCATTCCATCGTGGCGGATAGCGTTTCCTACACTGCCATCGCCGGTATCGATGGCGAAGAAGTTACCTGAACCAAGGTCATCAAGGTTTCCGTTTTGATCCTGATCGTAGGTATACAGTGTGCCATCAGGGTGCATGGCGATATCGCCTGTAATCTGCCCAAACTTGCCCACATTGGCTTCGGTTGCACCAGTGAACGGATCAACGGCAAAGATACGTGTGCCAGTGCCGTCGTCTCTTGAAAGGAAGAGTGTAAAGTCCCCCAGGTTGTACGAGACCCTATTCGTATTATTTAATATCGAGGTCGAATCGCTGTCCAACGAGTCAATCGTGCCATCGCCATCGGAGTCTACATAAGGATTTCCTGGTTGTATTGCTGTTGTATTATAGTAGGCACCGCTGATACGATCTTCAACAATACGTCGCACGGAATCAACAGGCTCGAATCGAACCAAAGGGTTTGCCGCATTCGCTTGGAAGAACTGATCCATTTGAACCGGAACTTCACCCTGATTCGAGACCGCAATGTAATACTTACCCACGGGCAATGAGATATTACCGATCAGTGGATCGCCATTCGAGGTCGAGCCACGACTAAGGTCTGAATTGGTGTCTGATTGGCCAGCAACTTCAGGATGATTTAAATCGTCGCTGATGCCTGAATCCTGGCTTGTTAATATCAATGCACCGTCTTCATCAAAGACCGAAATGATAGCATTCGCACGTGCTAAACCGGCTGCGTAATCTAGATCAAATACCAGAGACGCATACAGATTTTCATCACTGGTACCAGGAATGGTTTGGGTATTGTCGTACTGTAAGTCAAAAGAATACCAATCAATATCGCCATCCTGTAGAGTCACGATTATTGAGTTAAGATAATCAACTTCTGCTTCAAAGGCGGTATCTAGATTACCTGCGACGCTCAACGCGGCATGATCCGAGTTGAAGATATTACCAAGATCATGAGCATTGCCAAAGGTATCGTTGTTGTCATTCGCATCTTCGGCCGATTCACCCAACAATGGTGAACTGCTTGGTTGACCGAAGACAGAAATGCCATTTATCGCATTTCGGATATCGGCATAGCGTACGGTTGATCCAGCGAATTCGTCGACTTCGCTAAGGCGAATCTGCATTTGATAGACACCTGCGGTGATGCCATCGGTGAGATTTTCTGCCCCTGATCCAAGGTCGCCACTATTGCTGCGAACGCGGACATGGTAAGTCCGTGCGTTAGGGCCTGGGATACCTGGAAGTACCACACGCATACCAGCATCACGTGGATTGGTTGACCAGCGATCAAGGTCATAGAATCCTGATTTTCGTAACTCGTTGACTTGGTCTTCCATGCCTGGAACTGCAAACAAGTTCGGGTTACCGATTTCTAATACGTTTTCCCCACCTGGGTCTTGAGAATTTACGGATCGAGCAATGACGTTACCTGCGGTATCGATCAATTCAATCACAGGGTCAAGGTAGTGAGTGGAGCGATCAATATCAAACCAAACTTCAGTTCCTGGAAGTGCCTCGAACGAATAGACATCGGCATCGGCTGCGGAACTGAGGAAACCTTGGATGTTATAACCAAGACGTTGATTGTCATCACCAGCAAATTCATCGGGTGCCAACAGACCAAGGGCTTGAGAGTTTTGTGGAGTTCCATTGATACCAGTGAGTTCAAGATTGTTGGACTCTGATTCAACAATGAGTGCAACATTTCGATCATAGGCATTTTCATCAATGACGATTCCCATCCAGTCACCAGGGCTCACAGTGCCGGGGCCGCCAGTGTCGTTTTGGGCTTGACCAAATTCATCAAAACCAGCACCCACGGTATCGTCATGCAACGAGGTCATCACGACTGGGAATCCAGGTTGACCAATCACGTGCAACATGCCGCCAATGCGATCATCAATGTCGAGTGGATTGCCGGTGGCCCATAGTCCAGCATCGTCACTAAGGAATTTGACAACAAGACTTTCAGTAGATGAACTTTCCAAACGCAAGCCACCATAAGTGTGCATGTCTGGAATGTAAACAGTATTATAAACCACATGGACTATATCGGTATCGTCCCAAACAACTTCAGTTGTCAAAGTTCCGGCACGCACTTCCATGCCGTTGACATCATTCGAGGTAAGCAGGTTGTGGCGAATCAACGGACCTTGGTTGTCTGCCAGCCCTGGTTGAATGTCTGAGTTGCCTGTGGCACGGCCATAGTCAGTGATCAACTCGTAATTCAAAGAGTTGACATCAATGTTGATCACCGGACCCATATTAGATCGCATGTTGTTGCCAACAATAATTGGCTGGGCACCCCGTACAAAAATTGTGCCACTCGCGTTGGACATACGGCTCGATCGATTTGGATCATCGCTGGCTCCACGTCCATCTTCGTTGTACTCAAACAGTGAGTGCGTCAATCGGACATCGGCTTGATGGATCTCAAGTGGATTGAAGTGAGCTGAACCCCCTTCAATACGCGACTCACCACCAGCATAGGAGACCATGATATGGTCGAGGCTACCGCTCGAAGCATGACCGAAGTACAGACCGGCCCAGTCTCCGGGTGCTGCCAAAGAGTCTGTGCCATTATTATTCGTGTCAAACGTACCACCAAATCCAAAACGATCATCATTGATCGAAGTGAAGATGACTTCACTACCAGCGCTTCCTTCGGCAATGAAATTGGCGCCAATTTGAGTTTCAATTCTAGCGCGGTTTAGTTTCACAACGATACTAGCGTCAATCACCAATGAACCATCTAGGCGTGCAGTTAAAGGGCCCCCGAAGGAATCGCGTGTAGGGCCTGAAAGTGTGCTTTCAATCTCCAAGTTTTCTTGAAGCACATGCACAATGTCGGTGTCGTCAAATCTTGCAGCAACCGTTATTCCTTGGGCATCTTGACCAGGGGCAGTTCGTACGCGGACTAGTATGCCGTTCAACGAGTTGTTGTCGAGATCGTTGCCAAAGATATCAGGGCCAACACGTTCAATATCAGGAGTGAAGACAGCAGCGTCTCCTTGGAACATCTGGAAGTTTGATTCCTCGAAACTATCAGGATCAGCAGATAACGCTGCACCAGCGCTGTTTGAGATTTTATTGAAGTTAATTGTTGGACGTGATTCTTCCATATAGATAGCGGTTGGCGTAAACAACGACCCTTCAGGGCTCACCGTTCCACCAGCATAACGAATGTCGGCACCGATAATTGAATTGAGGAAAATCCCTCTTGATTCCCAGTCGTTGTTGCCTTGTTGGCGATCAACTTCATTGTTGAGGATGATTCCACCCCAGTCTCCAGCAATTGGATCTTTCAGAGTATAGGATCGGTTCCCTACTCCATTGCCTTCATTAAAAGAGGTCAAAACAACACGACGGTCTTTACGTTCGGTGTCACCCTCATAGCGTTCAGGCACACCCAAGATTTGGAGTGAACTTAGGCTGCGGTCTTCATTGACCGTGGTACTACCAACAATGATCGAACCTTGTGAGAACTTGAGAATTACTCCTTCGTCAATCATCATGGTTACGCCTTGCGGCAAGATGATGTCGTGTCCGTCTTCTAAATCAAGGCCCGTGATAGGATCTTCCCCGATTAGATAAACTGGATTATCAGATTGTAAGTTGTCACCCTCTTCTTCGTCTAATCCTTCATTATCGAGAAGCGATGGTACGGCTGTTACACGAATCACATCCCCAGTGATTCCAGATTGACTGCGGGTCTTCATTACATCAATCGCAGTATCGATTTCAGTAAATGGATTCGTTAAGGAACCAGTTGATGGATTGAACGGATCTTCTACGAAAGATTTGTCAACAAAGAATGTTCTAGGGGAATTTTCCATTCCATCAAAAGTCGGAGATTCTGCGTGGAACCAGAAGTTGAATAGACCACCTGCTTTTGCATCGAGATCACCATCTAAAGCTGCCCCGCCTGAGGAACCCTGGCTGATTGCGATGCTCTTGTTGGCAACAATGGATGAATCAAGCACAACTGAATTGTTGATTGCCGTTCCACTTAGATCGATGCGGTTACCAACAGCAGTGGCGTGGATGTCGAAACTTTTTGAATTGATCGCCTTGAGTAAAGCTTGAACCACTTCACTTGCACGCATGTCGGTAGTGATTTTAACCGCAGTGAAAGAAACATCGCTGATCGAGGCAGGTGAAGATAAGTCAGATACAATGTCGATTTCAAAAGTCTCTTCAACTCCGCTGGCATCGGTTAAGATAATGGTTTCTTCATCAGCAAAACCCATTCCACCGGTCTGTACGAGTATCGACTGACCACTGTTTTGTGCTGATCCAGCATCTCGCAGCGCACTGTCTGCGTCAGGTCGGAACTGTACCTGGAGTTTATATTTTCCTTGCGAAGTTCCACCAATTCCTGAGTCTTCAATTGTGGGATCATAGACATTGTTGCCACTTGCCGAGACACCAATGAAATAGGTTCCCGCTTCAAGTTCCAATTCTAAAAAAGAGTCTTCACTAAAGTAATCGTCGTTACGTGCAATGACCGTGTGTGAACCATCTCCATTTTCTCGGTAGATCGTGACTGCGGCATCCAGCAGACTTGAATCAGTGAGACGCTCGGCCATGATTTCAGCCGAAAGTGTTCCTGCTTCAGGGAGCTCAAATCTATAAAGATCGATATCTTTCGATTCAGGTCGGTATAAGTTCTTCAAGTGAGCTAGATCGTGGTTGCCTGGGAAAATTCGATCAACTGCTTGTCCAAAACTAAGGTCTCCATCAGAACCTTGAATGGTTTGAGGTGGTAGATCATAAGAGTGGCCTAAGCCCAGCAGATGCCCGATTTCATGAAACGCAGTCGTTTGCCAAGCGGCACCAAAAGCGTCGTCACCAATTTGATCGTGATCGGCCAAGTCCATAATGGCAAGGTTACCACCTGCAAGACCCGCAACCCCACCTGGGCCTGTGTCAACTGTTGGGTCTAATCCTCGCAAGTCACCAGTGACTATTTGAAGATCTGAACCTTGGTCATTCGGAACTTGAATAAACTGAATTCCAGCGTAGTAGCTATAGAGCTCAAAGATCTCTTGAGCTCGTTGGCGTTGGATATCTGTGATCTGGTTTTGGAACGGTTCTTGGGTAGGGCTTGAAGGATCAATCCCATAAAGATTTGGGAAATTATAGGTTCGGGTTGTGATGCCAGGCGTCGTATCAGGAGACTGTAGCAGATGGCTCTCTTCGGGAATATCACGATGACCTGGTTCATCGACGGTACCTGGGAATTCAATCGTATAGGCAGTCTCGTTACGGATTTCTGATTCGAGCACGATTGTTTGAGAACGATCAATGATGATTCCAACCGAATTACCGGGCAAAATCATCTGAGGACGATTGCCGGCTGTGCCTCGCAAGCTGGCTCGTCCTTGAAAGGATAGAATATTTGCTTTAACTTCAATTAGCCCAGACGTTGAAAGATCTGCAACTATTTTGTTTCGAACTTCACCTCTCGTTGTTAGTCCCGAGATATCAATTGCGATATTAGACGGATCACTAACAACTCCGGTAGCAACTAATTCAAACGTGACTGGTGGATTGGTGCCTGTGCCATCATCAATGATAAAGGTTTGATGATCTAACAATCCAATGTTCGAGAAACTAGCTGTAATCTGAAATTCGTGGTTACCATTTAAATTGTCTGTAAGATCGGTCGCAGTATCGAAGCTTGATCCAACGCCGCCAGGGAGAGAAATGGTTTCACTCCATTTAGTGAAAATCTCTTTAGTACCGACTTGCAGACGGAATACTCTTGCTTCGTTATTATTTCCCCAAAGTTGGTCAATGTCATTTTGAAACGTAAGTTTGGCGAAGTCTGTATCGGCGTCGTATTCGACGGAAATTGGGAAGAAGACCTGTTCTCTCTGGACAACACCATTAATTACTTCTTCAAAATAAAGCTGATAGAACTCAGGGTTTTCTGCCAGGACTGGATCAAGATCATCGTTGTTGAAATAGATGTGGATTTCTTTTCGGGCTACTTCCAATTCACCATAGTTTGGATCCATCTCATCGGTATTGCGTGAAACGGGTTGTGGAACCACCGACATAATTTGTGGACCCAGGTTTAGCTCGAAGTCAAGCGTGAATTCTTCAGCCGTATCGCCTTCCATGTCTTTCAAAGCATCTGTCACTTGGATGCGATAGACATCGTCTGGCAGTGCTTCTCCGAAGCGAATAACCACTTCGTTCGGGGCATCGCCCATACCGATAAAGCCTTCGAAGTTCCCGTTGCCAACCACGGTGACATCATCTTTGGTGCCGAGAATTTGATCAGGACCACCTCGAGTAATCAACAGACCGCTCGTTGCTGCATTAGGGTCGAAGCCTGGTGCATCAGGGTCGCTAAAATTGAAGCCTATTGTTGTAGGGTCAATCAGATCAACTGCATCATTGACTTCAGCGAAGTTGAACACCAAAGATCGAGGTGAAGCATTTCTCACATCGTTTTGGGAAATCAATTCACCTTCATTCGGTTGAATAGAGATCAAATTGGGAGAAACATCCGCCGCAAGAAGTTGACGATCTTCAAGCTTTTCATGCTGCATTTTGCGATTGGCTTCCTTGCGTTTGGCACGAAGGTGCTTCTTCAGAGCTTTTTTTAACGAAGGGGACAGCTTATTGGTGTTTCGGATGGTCATGTACCAACTCTCTAAACTATGATGATGTAGTTGTTTACGTCGAATTATTAAATCGGGTCAAAGGCCCGGTAGGTCGTGGGAATAGGACATTTGCTCTATTCCTGGCAACACTTTGGGTGCAAAGCGGAATAAAACAAGCGTGTCTATAAGTCCTGATTGTAATTGCCCATTTTAACAACAGCAACTTTTTATATGGAATTGCTGTAAAACACATTCTCTCGTGGCATCACTACTTACACAATCTGAATAGAGTGAATAACCAGAATCTTTGAAAGGTGAAATCATGCAGTAAGAGATTGGTTTTAACGGTTTTTCTTAAAATAGGAGGAGTGGTTGACTTATTATCAGACTGCAATTCGACGAGAAAAACCGCAACAGAGTTCCCTTAAAACACTTATATCCCTTGTAATGTGATTAAAAAGATTAGTTATCACAATTTGAATTAGTTCTCAAGAGGGGTTTCTTTGCGGTGTTTGGTTGCTACGTGAGCACAAACGGCATAGGTTCGACTGAGATATTGCCATTTCCAGGGCATCGTTGTAGATACATGCCTAAAACCAGAATTTTTTGAGTGCAGAGCTCGTAGTTCGGCCGGGTTTAGCCCTTTGTAGTGGTTTCCCCTGTCGAGTTCTCGCCGACATAAGCGAGATAACGCCGAATCAGGTGTCTCGAAGAGTTCTTCGCAACTATCGCTGGAAAATAATTCTGTAAATAGAACGGACTTCCCACCTTCTGAGGTAAGACCAGAAAGTAAGTTGATATGTTGTGCAATAATCGCTTTCAGGGCGATGCTCCATAAAATGTGTGTGGGAGCAACCAATTCTTGAATTGAGTCGATTAGTTGCGAAAGCAGGCCTACAGAAGCAACTATTTCATAGGGGCCTGATAATTGTTGGACAACCTGATCTACCGGGGCTTGCTTCTCATTTAATGTTAAAATCAAGGAGTCCATGTCAAATTGTGGAGTATTCGTAGATTGTGCTAACCAGCCTGAAACATCCGTTGAGGGAAGAACTCGAATATTATTGAGCTGCTTAATCCCCTGACGATCAAGTGCATGACTCACGGCTTGGGAGTCCAAGTCAACTAAGTCGATCTGCTGAAATACAGGTGCTAGTAGTTTAAGATCAAAGTCGTTGCAATTCCCTGCACCTAAAATGCAAAGACGATCTGTGGGAGTTGCCAGCTTTCGTAGTAGTAGAGTGACAGAGTCTCTGTGAGGAGCATACAGCTCCCAAGCATCAAGTGACTGCTGATTTCGCTGGTGGCAAATTTGAGTTAGTTTGTCAATTTCAGAATCTCCCCGAAGTTTTACTTGATCCATCAATAGAGCATTGTTTATGTTCTTGTACTAGTACATAAAAAAAACGACTTGCCAAAAGGGCAAGTCGTTCAAGTTTTTTAAAATTGACAGCAGAAGATTAGAGAGCTTCTTCAAGTTCTTCATCCCATTTTTCATTTAAATCAACGGCAAGCCCATCAACGGTCTCTTCTAGATCAGAGGCTAGATACCATTGATCATCGTCGGAAGCATCTGCAATGACTTGGCTCAAATCTGAGTCAAGACCTTCAAAGAAGCTGTCCGTTGCGAGGTCTGAAGTCATGGTCGAAAGTGAAGATTCAGTTTCAACGCGACTAGCAGCAGCAGAGTTTGATCTCCAGTTCAAGGCCCAGCCTACAAATTGTGTTGCATCTGAAACAGCAGGTGTTTCTTCCGCAGCAACAGTCGGTTGAACCAATTCAACACTTGCTGAAACAGGACTTGCCGAGACCAAGGTTGTCTCAATAAATTCAGCTTCTGGTTCAGCAGTAATTTTTCCAGAGAGGATAAAGTCAATTACCTTCAGTAAGTCGAGTGGCGATATTTGATTATTGCCATCAGTATCGATGAAGTTAGTGATACTCTCTTGGTTGGGAACATATTTAGGTAACGCTCTGAAGCTACCTTTTTGTAGTTCAGTAACAATTTTTGCCACATCTAAAAACGAGACAATTCCATCGTTATTAACATCCGCAGCACCCAGTGTGTTAGTAAAAGCCGAGGTCAAGCTGCCTGATGTCGAACCTGTAGTGGCAAGACCACCTACAAGACCAACTTGTAACGTCACATCGGCAGATCCCGTGTTGCCAGAGCTATCGACGACGTTGTAAGTGAAGGTAATGTTTTCGCCAAGATCTACTAGGTCTGTGGTATCAAGTAACACACTCTTGCCGTCAGCGGAAACGCTGAATACTAGCAGTGGGTCTGCTGGTGAAATATTTGTTACCGAAATGATGGAAAGGTTTTTTCCAAGTAGATGGTTGTCGTTATTTAATACATGGAAAAATTGACCAGCGGTATCTTCTGCATAGTAGTAAGAGTCATCCGCGAGACGGATTCCACTATCTGCATCAGAATTAAGTGCCACTTCATAGTCTTCAACTTCGCCAGCAAAAGCTACACTGGTTGGAGTTAGATCTCGTGTGAAATCTAATCGGAATCGAGTGGCCGCTGTGACACGTAAGCCATCTGGGAAACTCGAATCATCGAAGGCGGTAGCAGGAATTTCAAACGTATAATCATTCGTTCCGCTAGTGAGAGCAAGGTTGGTGAAAATTTGCTCGCCAGCATCATCCCAGTCGCCATCTCGATTGAAGTCCATCCAACCTTGCAAGATACCGTCTGAAAGCGGAGTGCTTGAAGTAATCGTTGCGACATTCGTGGCACCAACGGTAAGACCCTGGGTGAAGATAACCCCGTCATCTAACAGAGGACTATCGCCCAATTTAAGTCCAGCAAGCACTGGATGAATTGCGACAGGATTGCCAGCGTTTCCAGTATCATTCGCTCGGATATAACCAAAATCTAGGGGAGCATTTACTTCTGCGGAACCCGAGTTACTGACAGTTACAGTGCGAATTAAATCATCGGTTGGCAGATAACCTTGTTCCAAAACAGGCTGGATAATAAAGTCGCCAGCTTGGTGTGTGTACAGTAAGAATTTTCCATCAGCATCACTCACCGCAGATGGTTCACATAGACCGATTTGTCCATCGCCATTTTCGTCGATATAGAAAGTAAAACCTGCAAGTCCTGCTTCGTTAGCGTCTTGCCGACCATTTTGATTCAAGTCGTTGAAGCTAACTCCCTGTAGTTGAGGGAGTGGCGATTGATTACTCGTTTCAGCATCAACCAATTGGTCATTCACGAATCCAACAGACTGTGCGGCCAAGGCAACTATTTCAGAAGTTCCTCTTGTTTCAAATAAGAAGAAATCTGAGTCATAGGTTGAGTATTCAATATCGGCAGTATTAGAATTGGCCATCACAGAGGTAAGTCCAAATAATTCGCCTTCGGTTGTTGGACTGTAAAAATCGGTCGAAGCGGCTAAAGTGGCCGTCGTCAATATTCCAGTAGGAAGGAAGTCGTACATTCCAGTTGCTGTGCCAGGCGAGTTGACCCAAATATCTAATCCATAATCATTGACCGCATCGGCCATTAAGCCATTGACGCCAGCTAAGACTGCTAATTGTTCATCTGTTATGCCACCTATCACAACTGAATCGTGAGACATAATGATCATGGCATCATGAGCAAACACATCGGCCCAGCCAACAGCAGTTAGTAGATCGATATCATAGAAGTCTGTGGCAGCATAACCAGTAAGGCCTTGCGTGCCATCGGTGAATGACCAGTCGAGCCCATCGTTACCGAGGATTGCGACTGAGTAATTGCTCTTCTCAATCTCAACCAGCGTGCCATCACCACGTAGAAAATCTAAAACGACTGCATCGTATCCGAGTTGGCCATTGGAGGTGCCGTTGTCAAGGATCGAATGTCCTGAGACAAAGATGTTTGAGCCAACCACTTCTTGGACTTCAATATTGGTCGGTAGTGTAAAGTCTTCGCCACAACCAAGATCAGGTTCAGGGTCTGTGGTACCTCCTCCTCCGCCACCTCCGGGAGTGGGCGTGGGCGTGGGAATAAACCCAGATGCGGCTGCTTGAACAGCTGTGTAGGCATCAATAAAACCATATCCACTGGCGAAATCAAATCCATTGTCAAATCCCGGAGTGTAAGGATTATCCATGTCCAAGGCTGTGCCTTTCAAAATTGCAGTCACATCAGAAGGACTCAAAGCTGGATTTGCCGATAGCATCAATGCTGCTACCGCGGCGGCATGAGGAGCAGATGCTGAAGTTCCAAAAAAGTTTGGATAAGTATCCAAATCAATATCAGTGCCGAAAAATGTCGTATTTCCTCCGTCAGGAGCTACAAAAGCTGGTGCTTGGCGAATTTCTTCTGGTTGACGATCACCATCTTCAGTGAAGAGAATTGAAGTTCCTCCTACTGAAGAGAAGAACTCTAATTCAGCTGGGTTTGTCCCAAATGCTGGTGTCTCGAACCAGGCAGCCGCACCAACTGAATTTCCTTGAGAAGTATTGTGATGTCCAAAAATTGTAGGACTATTGGTAGCATATTCTAGGTTGTTCATTTCGTCCCCAAAATTGACGTATGTAACAACATTCGGTGCATCTCCGTCATAGCGGAGTATCACCAATCCATAATGTTGAGTTTGGGCAGATGTATTTTGATACGAAATTAATTCATACGGATCTCCC
>NVWB01000009.1 GCA_002733575.1 Blastopirellula sp.
CAAGCGGCATTGAAACGATTGGAGGGCGCCTTTGCGCTGGCAATCATTTTTGCCGGCGATGAAAAACTTTGACTTGATGACAGCCAACCGAGATCAACGCATTTGGGACTTGGCACAAGGGAAACAAGTTCCTGATAAAATCGATGACTCGAATCTCCCAAAACTTCCGCCTCCCAAAGAAGCCCGTGGGGCCAATCGTTGGATGTCGGCCGCCGATGAACTGAAAGAGTTTACGATTGATCCGCGGTTTGATGTGAATTTATTCGCTGGTGAAGAAGAATTTCCAGACATTGCGGCGCCAATTCAAATGCGTTGGGATTCCAAAGGTCGTCTGTGGGTAAGTTGTTCAACGACTTATCCTCATGTTTACCCTGGTAAAGAACAGAACGACAAGTTAGTGATTCTGGAAGATACTGACGGCGATGGCAAGGCCGATAAATCGACCGTGTTTGCGGATGACTTACACATTCCGCTCTCGTTTGAATTCGGTGATGGCGGAGTCTATGTCTCAGAGATGCCGCACCTGACATTTATCAAAGACACCACCGGCGATGGCAAGGCCGATTATCGCAAGCGAATTTATACCGGGTTTGGCACCGAAGACTCCCACCATGCCCTGCATGACTTTGCTTGGACGCCTGATGGTGATTTGATTTTCCGTGAAGCAATTTTCCATCATTCACAAGTCGAATCGCCCTATGGGCCTGTGCGTCAACAAAATAGTGGTTGGTTCCGATTCGATCCAGAATCTCAACGATTAACCAGCTTCGGCACGTATCACAGCACCAACCCTTGGGGCGTTACGTTCGACGACTGGGGGCAACACATGGCATCGCATCCGGTGTATGCCGCTGCGTTTCATTCGCTTGACCCGGTTTATCCAAATCAGCATCCTAAGCCGAATGGGCTGACTGCCTACTCTGGTACTTGTGGACAAGAGTTCGTTGACTTCTCGACCTTCCCTGCTGAGATGCAAGGCGGGTTTATCAAGGCACGCTATAAACCGACGAACCGAATTGAATATCATCGCTGGAATGAAACTGCATTTGGCTTTAATGAAGAATATGTGTCGGACATTATCTTCTCTTCCAACCTCAGCTTCATTCCCGTTGACTTGCGCTACGGGCCACGTGGGGCCATGTACGTTTGCGATTGGTACAACCCAATCAAAGGGCATGCCCAGTATTCGTTGCGAGATGAACGCCGGGATCGACATTCAGGTCGTATCTGGCGAATCACTGCCAAAGGAGCCCCGCTGGTTGATCCTCCGAAAATTGATGGGGCTTCGATTTCAGAACTTCTAGAGACCTTAAAACGACCCGAGTATCGTTATCGCTATTGGACCAAACGCGAATTAAGAGAACGAAACACTGAGGAAGTAAAAGAGGCATTGGATCAATGGGTGAAAACGCTCGATGCCAATGATCCTCGACTGCGTCATCACCAGATGGAAGCCATTTGGGTTTATCGCGGTATTAATGCACAAAATTTACCACTACTTAAAGAGTTACTCTCTTGCGAAGAACATCACGCACGAGCGGCCGCTACAGAACAACTTCGTTATTGGCATGCTGATTTGCCGAATGTTGCCAAATTGTTAAACCGAGCAGCCAACGATGAAAATGGAATTGTACGAATGCAAGCTGCGATTGCGGCAACTTACATTGGATCAGAAGAGGCGTTCCATGCAATTCTCGATGTGTTGAATCACCCACGTGAAGGCCATTTGGCATACGCGATCACCTGTGCCTTTGGATCGCACACCATGAAGCCCTATTGGGAAAACAACCCGATCTATGATATTGCAAAGCTGTTGCAGCAGTCTAAACAGATCAATGAATTAAAAGAGTCTTCGCCGAATGCTTCAGATGCTCAGTTCGATGCACAAACGAATTTGAAAAAAGTAACGATCTCGTGCATGCCTGAACGGATGCTGTTTACTAACAGACAGTTTGCTGTAACGACGGGTCAGCCAGTGAAGATTGTTTTCACGAACCCTGACGCGACGAATCATAACTTAGTGATCGTCAAACCAGGCAGCTTGGCCGAAGTTGGAATCGCGGCTAATGAGATGGCCAAGAACCCGAAGTTTGCGAACTCCGATTTTATTCCAGCCGATAAAAAGCATTTGATCTTGCATAACACGCCCATGATCGGGCCAACGAAAAAAACGAAGGTGCATGTCTTACGGTTTAATGCGCCGACTGAACCAGGCATCTATCCGTTTGTGTGTACCTTCCCTGGTCACTGGATTGTGATGAACGGCGAAATTGTGGTTGCCAATGATTTGGCAGACGTTGACAGGATGCTGGCGAATCGCAAATCGACGATTGTAAAACAATGGAAGATTGGCGATTTTGACAAGCTTGAAATCAAATCGGACGAAGCCACATTGGTTCGTGGGATGCAGGCCTTTATGAAGGCTCGTTGTAATCAGTGCCATGTGGTGGCCGGTCATGGAGTCAACTTAGGAGCCGACTTAGCCAAGGTCTCCGAGCGATTCAAAGGCAATAAATTGCTACATCAAATCATTGATCCATCGCTTGAAATCGATAAAAAATATCAAACCATCTTGATTCAAAAGACATCAGGCGAAGTCATTAGCGGCGTGATCAAAGAGGAATCTAAGAAACAGATCCAGTTGATCTCTAACTTATTAACACCTGAGGTGATCACGGTAGTTCTTAAAAACGAGATTGAACAGATGGTTCCATCCAAGGTGTCGTTGATGCCAGAAGGGCTGCTGAATGTATTGACTAAGGAAGAAATTTCCGACTTGGTCTCGTATCTTCAAGCCGGAGATGACGCACTACCAGACCATTTAAAACACAATCATCAATCGAGTAATGTCAACTATCAGACTGGTGGTCTTAACGTACCAAGTTCACTTTCTGCAATACTACAAAAATCTATCGTTGATGATGAATTTTGTGTGGAAGGAAAATAATCCAACTGTTCTCCCTAGAATGTCATCGTTGTAGACTAGTGCTTGTGAGGTAGTTGTTTCAACAATTAACTCACAAGCATTTGCTGTTAATAGGGTTATCTACAGTCCTGAAAGCCCGAAACTTCTAAGGTAGATAGTCTTTCACTAATATTCTACTTAACCAAGGCAAAAAAGCATTGTCCTTTTTTGGTGTTTCGTATTATACTAGTACCTTCCCGCCTGCAGAAACCTTTCATTGGTGAAGCTACCTGCGTTCTCGGTTGAGCGTTGGATTGGTATTATCCATATCTATTGGTTAGAGATTTTCGCTAGTTGGTCACTGATTGACCTAACTTGGAAGATTCGCGTTTTTGCAAATACTGATTGTTATCGCACACTGGAAGAAATTCATGGGAGTTTCTGACTCTTAATTTTGTGTGATTCACTGAGTTCGCTTGAACAAGATTCTACCTTGCGAAGATTGACGACAAATCTATAGAAGAGAATTTTATGTTGGGTCAACAAGTTAAGTTCTTCGTTTCGAGTCTTTGCTTCAGTGCTCTTACACTGAGTTGCTTAGGTGCTTTTGTGCAAGGTGCAGAGGATATCGATTTCAGCCGAGATATTCGTCCGCTGTTGTCAGACAAATGTTTTCATTGTCATGGACCAGATGAGAACCATCGTGAGGCTGACCTGCGATTAGATCAAGAAGAATTTGCCACTGGCGAACACGATGGTCTCTGGGCATTCAAACCCAATGATCTTGATGAGAGCGCCGCTTGGTCTAGGATCTCGTCAAAAGATCCTGATGAGATCATGCCGCCACTTGATACCAATAAAACTTTGAATGACAAAGAACGTGCGTTAATTAAACGCTGGATTGAACAAGGGGCACAATGGGAAGATCACTGGGCCTACTCCGCCCCAAAATCTCCAGCACTTCCCAAGACGAGTAACCCAGCGTGGTGCAATAACCCGATTGATCATTTTGTTCTGGAACATTTAGAAGCCAAGGGGCTTTCGCCAACGAAAGAGGCGGATCGGGCCACACTGGTTCGCCGGGTATCTTACGACTTGACTGGTTTGCCTCCGAACTTGGCTGACCTGGATCGTTTTCTGAACGATAAGTCAGAGAACTGGTACGGAAAGATGATCGACCACTATTTGGCGACGCCAGACTACGGCGAACGTATGACCTTGGCTTGGATGGATGCATCGCGTTATGGAGACACCTCTGTTTTTCACGCCGATGGACCGCGAGACATGTGGCCGTGGCGAAACTGGGTCATTGATGCCTACAATCAAAACATGCCGTTTGATCAATTTACGATTGAGCAAATCGCAGGCGACTTAATTGAAAATGCGACTCCTCAGCAGAAAATTGCGTCTGGCTTCAATCGCAATCATGCAACTACCGACGAAGGCGGGGCCATCGCGGAAGAGTGGCGAGTCGATTATGTGGTAGATCGCGTCAAAACCACAAGCAACGTCTGGCTAGGCATGTCGCTCGAATGCGCACAGTGCCACGACCACAAATACGACCCTTTCTCACAAAAAGAATACTACGGTCTGTTTGCATTCTTTAATCAGACCTCGGACCCTGGCATGCAGAGTCGAAAAGGAAATCAAACTCCTACGGTCAATGTGCCAGATGCTCAGCGAGACACAAAAATCGCTACGTTGAAAAAACAGCAGGCTGATGCGGATAAAAAAATCAAGGAGCGTAAGACCGCAGCAACTGAGGAACTTGCGAAGTGGATTGCAATTGAATCGGAAAAAGCAACAACCGAAGAACTGACTCCGCCTGTCGAAGGATTATTGGCTCACTTTGAACTGAATGAAACTAAAGGGACAGCGGTTGCTGATTCCGTAAATAAAGACCGCAAGGGCGAAGTCAAAGGAAAACAACTTTGGCAAGAAGGTAAATTGGGCGGTGGTTTTCGCGTGGACAAGAGCAATTTCATTGAAATTAATGGCATTGGAGACTTTGAACGAGACGAAGAAATTAGCTACGGATGTTGGGTCAAGCCACAAGGAAATCCTTCCGGTGTTCCAATCGGAAAAATGAACGAAGGAAATTCCTTTCGTGGCTGGGATTTATATGTGGCTGGCGGTAAAGTGGCCGTGCATATTATCAACACTTGGCCTACCAATGCACTTAAAGTGACCACCAAAGCGAAGATTCCTGCCGACAAATGGACACACATATTTGCTACTTACGATGGTTCAAGCAAAACCGATGGCATCAAAATCTACTTTGATGGCAAAGAACAACCTTGGGATATCGAGCAGAACGGATTAACGGAATCTATTAAATCAAAAGTTCCAGTGAAAATTGGACGCCGACATACAACAAGTCAGTTCAATGGCATTGTGGATGATGTGCGGATCTACGACAGAGCGTTAGATCAAAAGGAAGTGGCTTCTTTGGCTGGTAGCGATCCGATTAGCGAAATTCTGCTGATCGAAAAAGAGAAGCGGACCAAGAAACAAAACGAAACGATCACGAATCATTTCTTTGCATCGATTGACAAACCATCGATCGAATTAGCTAAACATAAAAGTGGACTTGTCAAAAATGTTTCTGACTTAGAAAAAACGATTATCACATCAATGATCATGGGCGAACAAGAAAAACCTCGTGATACCTTTTTGTTGATGCGTGGCCACTATGCTTCGCCTGACAAAAGCGAAGCGATCAAGCCTGGAGTTCCCAGCTTTTTACCACCACTGCCAGAAGGTGCCCCTAACAATCGGCTAGGGTTAGCCAAGTGGATGGTTGATCCATCGCACCCTATGACTGCTCGCGTTACGGTGAATCGTTACTGGTCGATGATTTTTGGTCGTGGGATTGTCAGTTCGGTAATGGACTTTGGGTCACAAGGAGAATGGCCCTCTCATCCGAAACTTTTAGACTGGCTGGCCACTGATTTCCAGAAAAACAACTGGAATGTTAAACGGACGTTAAAACAGATTATGATGTCGGCCACTTATCGCCAGTCTTCGGCCATTCCGTCTAGCATTGCCGAGATTGATCCAGACAATATTTTATTAGCACGAGGCCCGCGTTTCCGTCTCTCTGGCGAATCGATTCGAGACACGGCATTATCGGCTAGTGGATTGTTAGTCAACAAAGTGGGTGGGCCTGGAGTGCGTCCTTATCAACCACCAGGGCTTTGGAACGAAGTCTCGTTGGGAGGAAATGTTCGATTTACACTCGATAAAGGCGACAACCTATTTCGCAAAAGCATGTACATCTATTGGAAACGATCATCACCGCATCCTGGTATGATGATTTTTGATGCCCCGACTCGAGAGAAATGCGTCGTTCAACGTCCACTGACCAACACTCCGCTTCAGGCACTGTACACGCTCAATGGCGTTCAGTTTGTTGAATCGGCTCGAGTTTTTGGAGAGCGTTTGATGAAAGAGGGAGGAAAAACCAAGCAAGATAAAATCCGTTTTGGTTATCGCCTGCTGACTTCTCACGAACCAAGTGACGCGGCGACGAAGACTTTAACAAAATTGTATCAGTCGCAGTTAGCTCGTTTTCAATCGACACCAGAAGATGCACAGAAGTTGATCGCTATTGGCGAAACAAAAGTAGATGAGTCGCTCGACCAGGCTGATCTTGCAGCTTGGACCACCGTGGCCAATGTTTTACTGAATATGGATGCAGCTTTAACCAAATTTTAGTTCAAAGCTGAAACACGTCATTACAATGTTTTCAATAAACAATCCAACATAATTTCCCAACACAGGGGCCATAACGATGAATCCTATTCAGCAACGTCAACAATTGATGTCCCGACGCTCACTTCTGCAAGGTGGATGTGGAATCCTGGGTGCCGCCGGTTTACATGGGCTGATTAATACTCCGGCTGCAAAGGGCGATGTCGTCTATGGCGGAATGCCGGGCCTGCCACACTTTGCGCCAAAAGCCAAACGTGTGATTTATTTATTCTTCTCAGGTGGGCCATCGCATATTGATATGTTCGATTACCATCCCGAGATGCGTAACCTGCATGGCAAGGAACTGCCAGAGTCGGTTCGCAACGGACAACGGCTCACAGGGATGACCAGCGGACAAAAGAAATTCCCTTGCGTTGCGCCAATGTTTGAGTTCAAAAAATATGGAGAACACCAAACTTGGGTCAATTCAGACTTACTGCCGAATATTGCTTCCATTGTTGACGATATCACTATCGTCAAAAGTATGAACACCGAAGCGATCAATCATGATCCGGCGATTACTTATATCAACACTGGAACCCAGCAAATCGGCAAGCCTTCGATGGGTTCATGGCTAAGTTATGGTCTAGGTGGCATGAATGAAAACTTACCTGCTTATGTCACGATGATCTCAAAAGGCCGAGGGCAAAGTCAGGCATTATATTCTCGTCTATGGGGATCAGGTTTTCTACCAAGCCGTCACCAAGGCGTTTCAATGCGAAGTGGCAAAGACCCTGTTTTGTATTTAACTAATCCTGACGGAATAACACGTGAAGCTCGACGCGAACAACTAGATGCTCTTGCAGCACTAAATGCGGAAGAGTTCGGTCAGTTTGCCGATCCTGAAATTCAAGCACGCATCTCACAATACGAGATGGCATATCGGATGCAAACCGCTGTGCCTGAACTGTTTGATGTTTCTCAAGAAACGGAAGAAACCTTTAAACTGTATGGTGACGAAGCCAGAAAGCCTGGTACGTTTGCTCGAAACGTACTGCTAGGTCGACGAATGTTGGAACAGGGCGTCCGTTATATTCAACTGTTTCACCGTGGCTGGGATCAACATGGCAGCTTGCCGACCAAGCTTAGGCAGCAATGTGAAGATATTGATCAACCAGCAGCGGCGTTAATCAAAGACTTAAAACAGCGCGGCATGTTTGAAGATACGCTCGTAATTTGCGGTGGAGAATTTGGTCGCACGATTTATTCGCAAGGGGCTTTATCCGAAAAGAATCATGGCCGGGATCATCACGGGCGATGTTTCAGCACTTGGATGGCAGGCGCAGGCGTCAAACGTGGTTTTGAATATGGCAAATCCGACGATTGGGCCTATAACATTGTAGAGAACCCTGTGCATATCAATGACTTGAATGCAACCATCTTGCACAATGTAGGTGTTGATCATAATCGATTCACATTCAAACACTTGGGGCTAGACCAGCGACTTACCGGAGTCGAAGGTGCCAAGGTGGTTAAAGATATCTTGCTGTAAGATCGGCATACACAAAAATTAATCACTATCTAAAAATAAACTTTTTTCCATTCCACGTATAGGGTTTGCTGATTGCCGATTGTAGACCGTTGGTGGTTTTGTTGCCGGTATTAATTCCATTTTCAAAACATGGCAGTAGCTTAAATATTCCACTTCTGGGAATTGGTTCGCTCACGGTAATCTTAAACGACCCATCACTTGCTACTCGTGAGACATAACTTTTATACCAGTAAGGTCCAGGGGCCCCCTGAGATTGATCGACAAGCACGACACTATGGCAAGGCATATCGCTTCTGATTTTCCCAGTGATCGTGATTTCTTTTTTACGCAAATCAAACTTGGCTTGGTAGGCTGAAAGTTCAAGCTGCTTGGGCATTGATCCACGCTGCTCGACTGTGCCAGTGAAAACAGGGTGCTTCCAGATCATGGCAGATGCCGCTGGGGTCATATAATAGGTACGGTAAGGTTTCTTTATTAACTTTCGATAGTTAATCAGATTTGGGCCCATCAACGAGACATCTTCTCTTTGCTTCTTAAGCGGCCCTATATGTGGCAGGCTAAAAACGTGACCAAGCTCATGAATATAAGTTTTTGTCACCAAGGGGTCTGGTACTTTAGGGTATCGAACCATACAAACCCCACCGCCCTTTGGTGTGCCTAGCCCTCGCCAGTCTTTATATTCCCGGTCCTCACCCAGCCACACAAAGATCCAATACATGTTGCCATGATCTGGCAAAGAATACTGTTCCTCGGTTTTAAGGCGAACACTTCTCGCAAATCCCCACTTGTCATACGCTCCGCTGGCCGCCGTTTTATCCCCTTTAATTCTTCGGACGACAATTTCATTCATATCGTCACGTGTGAAAAACTGTTCCCGAACCGGTGGGTACCCTGCTTTCTTGAGCCACTTAACAAAAAACTGTTCTGTGAAAGAACCTAATTGTTTGAGTCGCAGCTCAGCATCGACCGGAGGCTCAATATCTGACGGCGTAAACAGAACAATCTCGACTCGTGGAACTTTCTCCGCACTCTCGGCAATCAGAAAAGAGCACGGCACAACTAATAGAACAGTTAGTAAAGAAAGAACTTGATGTTTTCTCATGATTATTGTAATTCACTTTGCAAGAATTAAATGGAATCAGATTTCATTACTATAGCAGTGAGTAGCCCTAATGGAAAACTGCGTGAGAAACGCGATGTGATAACGTGACCTACTACCTTCTAATTTTTAAACAAATCAGATTTGACGAAAACAGGAGGATTCAGCTATAATAGGCTTAGAAATAAGAGTTGCATGAATTAATAACCTTCAAGGTATTTGCAGCGACTGTATTTTTACACCCCTTGACGGATTTTACGACTTTGTTCGTCCTTCCTTTTAGTCCGTTATTAATACTGTCTGAACAATCGTTGATATCAGAATCATATCCTCTGGTAGACATCGACTTAGTTCAACACGCCATTACATCATCATGAATATAAATCAAATTCAACAATCCCTTTTGCTCGCATTGCTAATTCTCAGTAATGCAGTCTTCACAGTTGCGGCGGAAAAGCCGCAGACCAAACCTCTTTCTGGCAAGTTGATCTACCAGAAAATGTGTGCCGAATGTCATGGTGCCCAAGGGGGAGGAGTGGATGAAGTCAATGAGAACCCACTACATGGCGAACGAACTCTGCTTGACTTAATTAAGGTGATTCATGAAACCATGCCTGAAGAGGAACCGAGTCACTGCGAAGAACAGGATGCGAAACTGGTTGCCGAATATATCTACGATGCCTTTTACACACCAACTTCACGTGCAGCTTTACCGGGATCTCGGATTGAACTATCTCGGCTCACAACAATGCAGTATCTGAATACGACTACCGACCTGCTTGTTCAGAATTCCAATGTCGACGAGCAACAAGGTTTAAAAGCGGAATACTTTAAGGATCGAAGTCTGAGTAGCAAAGGTCTGATCGAATCCAAAATTGATCCGCAGATCAATTTTGACTTTGGTGAAAAGAAACCTTATGAAAAGATCGAAAAAGATAATGAGTTCGCAATGCGTTGGCAAGGATCAATCATTGCAGAAGAAACAGGTGTGTACGATATCATTCTAACAACAGCCAATGGGGCCCGGCTTTGGATTAACGATTCCGATGATAACTTAATTGACGCCTGGGTCAGTTCCGAGAACAAAAAAACAGAGTACAAGGTAAGCATTCGTTTATTGGGCGGGCGTCCTTATCGCATACGATTGGAGGCGTTCAAATACAAAGAGAAAAATTGTTCGATCAAACTCGAATGGGATCCACCGCATCGGCCTCGTGAAGTGATTCCGGCCCGCAATCTTAACCCTAAACAAGTGCCACCCTTTTTTGTCAGTTCGGTCGCTTTTCCCGCCGATGAAATGGTATCAGGCTACGTGCGAGGCAATGCGGTTTCTCAAGCTTGGGATGCCGCCAGCACGAAGGCTGCAATTGAAGTGGCCAATTACGTTGTCACAAAGTTAGACAAGGTCACCCGCACCAAGCCAGGCGACAGCAATCGTGCAGAGAAAGCGAAAGAGTTTTGTTATCAGCTAACAGAAAAAGCATTTCGTCGGCCCCTGACAGACGCTCAAAAGGATTTCTTCGTTGATGCTCACTTTAATGATAAAACAAAAGTGGTCGATTCAGTCAAACGGTCAACGATTCTGGTCTTGAAATCACCACGGTTTTTGTACCCTAATGTCAAGCAGAAACAACTCGATGACTATGATGTCGCCAATCGTTTGGCATTGGCACTTTGGGACTCGCTACCCAACGATCAAGCATTGGGTTACGCGAAGTCACAGAAGCTAAACACGCCGAAACTTGTTGCTCAACAGGCCAAGCGAATGTTGAACGATCCGCGTACCAAGGCCAAGTTGCGAGATTTCTTTCATCACTGGCTCTTGCTCGATGAAAAAGAAAGTCTGAATAAAGACCAATCCTTATTCCCCAACTACGACGAGCAAACGGTGGCCGCATTGCGAACTTCGCTTGACTTGTTTTTAGACGAAGTCGTTTGGGAAGGAGACGCTGATTTCCGCAGATTAATGGATGCCGATTATATTTATATGAACGACCATTTATCGACCATCTACGACATCGAACTACCCGAAGGCACAGGCTTTCGTAAGGTTGCGTTTGAAAAAGATCATCGCGCAGGAGTTATTACCCATCCTTACCTGATGTCAAATTTTGCTTACCATAATCTGAGTTCACCCATTCATCGTGGAGTGTTTGTCACGCGTCACTTATTGGGACGATCACTCAAGCCGCCTCCGCAGGCAACCGAATTCAAACACGATAGTTTTACCCCAGGCATGACCACCCGCGATAAAGTGGCCATGATTACTGAACCAGCCGCCTGCCGAGGTTGCCATGCAATCATCAACCCGTTGGGATTTAGTTTGGAGCATTTCGATGCGATTGGTCGATATCGTGATAAGGAAGAAGGCCAAATGATTAACGCCGCTTCTGACTATTCGACAGTTGACGGGATTATAGTACAATTCAAGGGTGCTCAAGACTTGGCTAATTATATTGCTAGCAGCCGACAGGCCCACGGAGCATTCGTAGATCAACTATTCCATCATATCGCTAAACAACCCATCAACGCCTACGGCGAATCAACACGTGATTCGCTGATAGATTCCTTCCAAAAAAACAATTTCAACATCAAACAACTATTAGTTGACTGTGCAACTGTGGTTGCACTTCACAATTACGAACTAGAGGGTGAGCAAGATGCTACGAAAAAATAGACGAGCGTTCTTCCGTGATTTAGGAATTTCGGCAGCTGCGTTACCGCTAGTCTCAGGATTGCCGAGCCTTGGGTTTTCAGAAACACAAAAACCCGTTCGTAAACAACGCATGATTATCATGTTCAGCCCGAATGGAATTGTGCCTAAAGATTACTGGCCCGATGAAGAAGGGGCTGACTTTAAGCTCAAACGAATCATGGCTCCGCTGGCCGATTATCAAGATCGAATGTTGGTTCTAAATGGCATCTCAGACAAAGTTCGCGGAGATGGCGATAGCCACATGCGCGGCATGAGCTGCTTACTGACAGGCGTCGAACTGCTACCGGGCAACATTCAAGGTGGTTCCCACACGCCAGCAGGCTGGGCCAGTGGAATGTCAATCGATCAAGAACTCAAGCATTTCCTTCAAGCAAACGAAGCAACACGAACACGCTTTGGTACTTTAGAGTTTGGCGTGAATGTTCCAGAACGTGCCGACCCTTGGACTCGCATGGTTTACGCTGGCAGCAACAAACCGATTGCACCGATTGATGACCCTTACTTGATGTTTGAAAAACTGTACGGACAAGTTCAAGACCGCGAGAGTTTACACAGCATTCTCGACAGTGTACGACAAGATTTAAAGAAAATTCGCTCTCAGGTCAGCACAGAAGATCGTCATCTATTAGAAGAGCATGAAGCGTTTGTTCGTCAGATGGAAGAGGAACTCAAAGTTGCGGCTGAGCAGAAACTCTCTTTCGAGGCACCTATCCAAGAGCCTGGCATCAAAGAGGCCGACGAAAACATGCCGCTTCATAGCAAGATGCAAATTGACTTATTGGTCAATAGTCTGGCCAACGACATGGCACGCATTGCCACGCTGCAATATACACGCAGTGTTGGTCAAGCACGTATGTCTTGGATTGGTGTGAAAGATGATCATCACGGGCTTTCGCACAAGCCAGATAATGACGAAGAAGCTCAAGAAAAACTAGTGAAAATCAACACTTGGTTCTGCGAGCAATTACATTACTTGGTCAAAAAACTGGATGAGACCAAAGAGCCAAACGGCACTGGAACCATGCTCGACAACACCACGGTGATTTGGACCAATGAACTAGGCAAAGGCAACTCGCACACGCTCGATAACGTACCATTTGTTGTAGTCGGCAATGGGCTCGACTATAAAATGGGTCGATCCTTGAAATATAGCGGAGTTCCCCATAATCGATTCTTGATGTCGATGGCCCACAGCTTTGGACATAATCTCGAAACATTCGGAAATTCCAATTTCTGTGGAGATGGCCCGCTGAATGATTTAACGTAATCAACGCTCATACACGAAAACATCTGTTCTTTCAAAAAAGCATTGCTCATTGGGCAATGCTTTTTTGCTATGTGGCAGAGAATCATGTACAATGCGAAAACCCCTTCTCCTTGATCTCTCCTTTTTATCAACGGAAATAGAGACATGCCTCAACCTAATACATCAAAATATACTCGACGAAACTTTCTAAAAACCTCTTCGGCGGCAGCGATTGGTGCCACAGTCACGGCACCGGCTTTTATTTCAGCACAATCTCCAAACGAAAAACTGAATATCGTGGTCATCGGATGCGGAGGACGGGGTGGTAGTAATTTAGGTAATGTGATGGGCGAATCGGTTGTTGCCCTGTGTGATGTCAACGAACAAAACTTGAACAAAGCAGCCAAACGTGTACCAAGGGCACAGAAATTCAAAGACTACCGCGAGCTGTATGAAAAGTTCTCACCCTCCAAGTATGATGCAGTTGTTGTGAGTACTACCGAACATACCCATGCGTTTGCAACCATGCCTGCTCTGCGAAACAAGAAACATGTCTACTGCGAGAAACCGCTGACGCACAGTGTTCATGAGGCTCGAAAAATTACCGAGGCTGCCAAGCAAGCTGGCGTAGCGACGCAAATGGGAACACAAATTCACGCGGGTAACAATTACCGACGCGTGGTTGAATTGATTCAAGGTGGGGCGATTGGCAATGTAACCGAAGCCCACGTTTGGGTTTCTCGGGCCTGGGGATTGCAATCACCGGAAGACGCCAAGAAGCATCGTGATATTGTTTCTGTACAAGATCGTCCTAAGCAATCAATGCCGATTCCTTCGCAACTTGATTGGGATCTGTGGATTGGGCCTGCCCCGATGCGACCGTATCATGAAGTTTATTTCCCTGGACCCAAATGGTACAGATGGTGGGATTTTGGTAACGGCACCATGAGCGATTTGGGAAGTCACTGGATTGATCTCCCATTTTGGGCGCTCGACTTAGATGCCCCCACATCAATCGAAGCTTCTGGGCCACCTGCACATGCTGAAATTGCACCTGCTTCGATGTCAGCAAAATATGAATATCCGGCACGTGGTACACGGGGGCCCTTATCTTTGACTTGGCATCAGGGGACATCGAAACCTGATATTTGGACCGAAGGCAAAATTCCTCAATGGGGCAGTGGTGTCGTATTTATTGGCGACAAGGGAATGCTACTTTCCGATTACGGGAAACACGTACTGCTTCCCACTGAAGACTTTGCTGATTTCCAGAAACCAGAGCCGACGATTCCCAAATCGATAGGCCATCATGCCGAGTGGATTCATGCATGTAAAACTGGCGAACCTACGACTTGTCACTTCGGTTACGCTGGTCCTTTGACCGAAGCCAACCATCTGGGCAATGTGGCGTATCGGGCTGGCAAGAAATTGGTCTGGGACAGCAAAAACATGAAGTTCCCGAACGCCCCTGAAGCGGAACAGTTTCTTGGACGTGAGTATCGCAAAGGCTGGAGTTTAGAAGGATAAACTCTGCACAATTGCATCAACTTGACTGCACCAAAGATCAAGAAATAGCCGGTATTCTGGCTATTCTTGATCTATTTCTTGCCAACCAGAGAATCACGGATTTCCCCGTCTCGTCATCTATTGCTTTGGTTGATACGATAGGCTGCTAGGATTCACTTTGCGAAGTCGATTCTAGAACAATCACTTCCTTATTTGCCCTATTAATATCGATTTAGCACGAGAGTCAACGAAGATGAAGGCAGTTGCGGTCACACCCGGTACTCCAAATAGTGTTCACCTAAAAGATATCCCCATGCCATCATTGGATAAATATCCCAATGGCAAGGGTGTATTGGTCAAAGTGCTAAAAGTGGGCGTAGATGCTACTGATAAAGAGATCAATGACGCTCTTTACGGCAACTCACCTCCTGGAGATGACCACCTGGTATTGGGTCATGAGTCATTCGGCATTGTTGAAGAAGTTGGCCCTAACGTCACTAAAGTGAAAAAGGGCGACTATGTAACCGCCACAGTTCGAAGACCTGGCGGTTCGATCTACGATCAAATCGGCACGTACGACATGACTTCGGAAGAGACCTACTACGAACGTGGTATCAATCTGCTTCACGGATACATGACGGAGTATTTTGTCGATGAAGAAGATTACATCGTTAAAATTCCACCGGGACTAAAACATCTTCACGTGTTGATGGAGCCTATGAGTTGTGCGGCCAAGGCAGTACAGCAAGCTTTTGAAGTTCAACGCCGTATGAAAGTTTGGCGTCCGAAAGTAGCTTGGGTGATGGGAGCCGGACAGATTGGCTTGCTAAGCACTTTGACGTTGAAGCTTCGCGGATTGCAGGTTTACACCATCGCACGTTCGCCTGCCCCCAGTTTAAAAGCCGAGATCACCGAAGGGATGGAAGCCACTTACATTAGCACGAAGGAACGTAGCCTAGAGGACTTGGTGGCCGAAACTGGTAAGCCTGACATAATTGTTGAAGCGACCGGCAGTAGTGTAATAGCCTTTGAGAGTATGAAGTATCTAGGTCTCAATGGTGTGCTAGTTTTGACCAGCATTACCGGTTCTGACACAAAGCACGAACTGCCAACTGACAAAATAAACATCGAATGGGTTTTGGGTAACAAGTTGCTACTGGGTTCAGTGAACGCAAATAGCGAACATTTTGAGGCCGGCATCAAAGATTTGGCTTTAGGCGATGTGATGTTTCCGAATGTGATTCAGAAGATTTTGACCAACCCTGTCGATGGGCTGGATAATTATCAGGAACTTATTCGCTTGCTGGTCGAAGAGAAATCGGCCCTCAAAGTTTATATGAATGTAGCAGACGAATAAGTATTAGCGACATAACAGAATTTCTTTCTAGCAGACCCCGTAAATTACTGGGTCTGCTTTTGTTTCTTGATGTTCAACTAAGCCAATTATGGTAGAATGCTGGTAGAGTATTTTACTCTCATTAATTACAAATAAACCTCTCTTGATGATTCATAAATCTGATGCGAAAGTTAAAAAGCGGCGGCGGCTGGCAAGCAATCCGATACACGTTTAAAAAAGCACGGGAATCTGGTGGCCTGTATAAATTCTGGAAAGCCATGCGATCCAAAAATGCCTGCAAGACGTGCGCACTCGGTATGGGTGGACAAAAAGGGGGCATGGTCAACGAGGCCGGTAGCTTCCCGGAAGTTTGCAAGAAATCAATGCAAGCCATGGCGGCCGATATGCAAGGTGCCATTCAACCCGATTTTTGGAAAACCTATAGCATCGCACAATTGGCCAAGTTCACTCCGTATCAAATGGAACATAGCGGGCGGCTTTCGCAGCCGGTGTTGTATACGCGAGATTCTGATCATTACCAACCGATCACCTGGGAAGATGCGTTCGAGCGAATCACAAGTAAACTCAAAGCACTCACTGCGGATGAAACCTTTTGGTATTTCAGCGGCAGAAGCTCGAACGAGGCCGGTTTCCTATTGCAATTGTTTGCCAGAATTTATGGCACCAATAACGTCAACAATTGCAGTTATTACTGTCATCAAGCAAGTGGCGTAGGGCTTACCAGCACAATCGGCAACGGCACCGCGACCATCGTGCTTGACGATGTTGATCATGCCGACTTGGTGTTTGTGATAGGTGGTAACCCGGCCAGTAATCACCCCCGGTTGATGTCGACCTTGAAGCACATTCGCCGCAAAGGTGGCGAGGTGATCGTCATCAACCCCGTGATTGAAACTGGCTTAGTCAATTTCAAAGTGCCGAGTGACCCAATCAGCTTATTGTTCGGCACAAAGATCGCGTCCACGTATGTTCAACCACATATCGGTGGAGATCTGGCTCTACTGAAAGGCATTGCCAAACGCATCGATGAGATGGGTGCAGCCGATGAAGACTTCTTACAAAACCATTGTGACAATCATGAAGAGTGGTTGGCCAGTATTCGTGAGTTAAGCTGGGAAGAAATAGAAGCCAAGTCTGGCGTGGCGCGTCCACAAATTGATGAAATTGCAGAGAAGTACGCCAAGTCGAAAAATGCGGTGTTCAGTTGGACGATGGGCATTACGCATCACGCCCATGGAGTACAAAACGTCCAAGCCATTGCCGCTTTGGCTGCCATGCGTGGCATGGTCGGTAAGCCACACGCAGGGTTAATGCCAATTCGTGGGCATTCCAATGTTCAGGGAATTGGTTCCGTGGGTGTTACGCCTACGCTAAAAAAAGCGATCTTTGATCAGCTTGAAAGTGAATACGATATCAAGCTTCCGACGACTAAAGGCTTAGACACGTTGGCCTGTATGGACCAAGCAAAGTCTGGGCAAGTGAAATTTGGATTCTGTCTTGGGGGCAACTTGTATGGATCGAATCCTGACTCCGAATACGCGCAAGCGGCGCTTGAGAATCTTGACATGTTGGTATTTATGAGCACTACGCTCAACACAGGACACGCCACCGGCTTGGCGAAAGAAACGATCATTCTCCCTGTATTAGCACGCGACGAAGAACCTCAGGTCACCACGCAAGAATCGATGTTCAATTTGGTCCGCCTCTCGGATGGGGGCGAGGCTCGGTTTGAAGGGCCAAAGAGCGAAGTGGAAGTGATTTCTTCAATCGCCAAACGCACATTGGGAACCGAAGGAGCCATCGATTGGGGATTGATGGAAGACACCGGACAAATTCGCCAAGCCATTGGCAAGGTGGTTCCAGGCTATGAAAAAATCAAAGAGATAGAAAAGACGAAGGAAGAATTTCAAATTGATGGCCGTACTTTCCATCAGCCCAAATTTCCTACTGACACTGGCAAGCTCAAACTCTTCTCGCACGATATCCCTGATCTACAGGGTGAAGAAGGCGAACTGCGTGTGATGACTGTTCGCAGTGAAGGACAGTTCAACACGGTGGTCTATGAAGAAGAGGACATTTATCGGGGAATTGATCGCAGAGATGTGATTGCCATGAACCCTGCCGACTGTAAAAAGCTAGGAGTGGCCCAAGATCAAAAGGTCAACATCACTTCAGATACAGGCACAATCAAAGGGTTTTTAGTACGTGAATTTGACGAAATCCTGGCAGGCAATGCTTTGATGTATTTCCCAGAAGCTAACGAACTGGTCTCTCGACAGATCGATCCACAATCGAGAACACCTGCTTATAAATGTGTGATTGTGAAGGTAGAGCCTGTTTAAGAGTGTCAGATTTGAGTGACAAAATTATCGAGGGTTAAATCAGTTGTAGCGATTGACCTACATACGATTAACTTTTACATAAATACCATATGAGAAAAACCCTATTAGTCGATTTCATCTTGTTTGAATTGTAGGCTTACAACAGAACCAAGATCAATTGAAAATCGGGGAAATAATGTCTCTTACATCTGTAGTTGATTTAAATACTCTTTTGGCCTTCTGTGCATGTGACAGCTTTGACAGATTGACACATCAAGCAGTTCAACACCGTATTGACTATGAAAATGATCTTCAAACGATCACCAAATGGTCAGAGATAAATGATGGGCATCACAATGAAAAGCGTTTAGGAAACAGATATCAGTATCGCGGAACTTTTACACTCGCTTTTTTGTCAACTCAATTCTCTGAAGACACAAATTGTCCAGAACTAATCCGTATCGAAGCCTTCGGCATTGATCTCTCTACCAAAGGGGCAAGATTTCTTTGCCCGAATGAGTTTATGCCAATGGATAATGATGACCTTACCGAAATCATAAAGTTAGATCATAATTTATCTATTTCAGATAATATCGTTTTAGGGATTCTTCAACCTGATAGCAGTTGGATTCTGATGCAATCGGAAATCCGTCGTATCCGCAAAACACGAAATCAGTTAAATGACTTCGGTGTCAAGCTTTTGGGGCGGCAGTAAGTAACGATAATTCCAACCGATAAATCTTCCATTACTTAAACGGTAATACCATGTCTCTCGAATCTACATCTTGGTCTGATACCCATGTCAATCTGTTTGAAACACTGCCTAATAGCAATCGGGATAACCTATTGACTCATGTCCCATTACAAAAGCAATCCGATAAAGAGCGGGCATTTCAAGCTTTTGAGAAGTGGTCAAAAATCAACGAAGGGCATCACAACGAAAAACGGATAGGTGAACGGTATCACTATCATGGTTTACCAGTCGTGACGTTTACCACCTTAGGTCTTGTGAACGATACCAAATTAGAAGAACTAGTTTGTATCGAAGTATTCGCAAAAGATATTTCGACCAACGGGGCAGCCTTTCTTTGCTCAGACGAGTTGCGACCGATAGGCAGCTTTAGCTCAAACATCAATCAATTGCAACTGAGCAAATGTATTTCTGTGAAAGATCAAATCGCCTTGGGCTTGCAGATTGAACCCAACCAGTGGACTTGGTTGCATGCCAATGTTGTCCGCATCCGCAAGGCTCTTGCAGGTTTTATAGATGTTGGATTAGAGTTCACTGGCAGGGCATAATTTATTTGAACCTGATACGGTGTCTGTAGAGAAGAGACTATCAGGAGCCCTTAATCTACAGATCAAGTGTATCGCCAGTTGGCGTCTCTGACTGAATCGATCAGACTGTGCCGGCTTGTTTTTCTTTTCGTCGTCTGCGAAGTGCCCCTATTCCCATGCAGCATGCACCGATGCCAAAGATGGCCATCGAAGTGGGTTCAGGAATCGTTGAATGGTTTTCGATGGAGACGTGTAGGACGTAGTCCGTACATTCTGGTAATGCAAGTCCTGTCAAACCTCCAGTATGATTAAAGTAGTTACCATCTCCAACATCTGTGTCTCTGTTGCCGTCCACTTTGCCTACACCGATGTAATAGGTGCCCGATTTAGTAAATCGATATTGAATAAATGGATCAAAAAATGGAGCATAGACAGAGGAGGGGGAGGCATCATGTTCCTGAGGAAAATAACCAGCTGTAGGCGGGGCGTAGTCAGCTGGATTTAGTATGGCATAGCCAGTATCAAAATACTGTGCAGCATTTCTTATCCGGTCGTCATTGTAAGCAAGGACTTTGCCTTCAGAATCGAAGAGTGCAAGGACCGTATCAATCTGACCTCCTGCTTTCTCAGAAGTGTTTCCATAATCAATATCGAAGATACCTAATGGATTGCTGATAGGGTTGAGTATGACATCAAATGAGAAGTAGTCGAAAGTACCATTGCCTGTCGCAACGATTGTGGCATGAGGAATCGTACCAGAGGTGTTTGTATTATAGATGTCAGCAATAATTCCACTAGCAACAAAATCCAAAGAAAACGCACCATTAATGTCTTGAGCATTCGCTAGTGAATTATTGACTGCAAGTGGATTAGGGGAATCTATCTCTGTGGTAATGTTACCCACACCTTGCAGCAGATCTGCTACATTTAGAGTCGCTGCCTGCACCTGAGTTGCTAAAGCTCCCAAGGCTGCTATGCACATTGCTGTTCGTTGAAGTAGTCGTATCATGTTGCTTCTCATTTGCATATCTAGTCTCGAATTTTCTCTTGATTTCCGAGAATCTATTTGTTGTCACAACTTGTCTATTGTTAATTTATCACACCACGCAGGCCTGGAGCAATAGTAAAAATAGGTAAAATAGGAAATATCGTAAAATAATACCCAAACCTCCTAATTGCACCTGTTGATTGGCGGTTTTTAACCAACTGGGGAGCTAAAAACCGCTGGCCTAATTTATGTTAAGTACAAGAAACGGCCTATTCTAGGCCGAATTTAAGAAGAATCATAAAAGAGAGGGCCACATTTCGGAGTCGCTTTGGGCCAGTTATGCTCTAAAACTTATGGCTATTTATACAATAAGCCGTTAGTCACAAGTGACTTACGGCTTATTGCGTTCGGTTGATTGATCCAAGATTACTGTGAGTTGGCGATTATTACTTGGGTAACTGACTTTTCAGTTCGTTCTGCTTCGCTGGTCCGCCTTGATTGACTTCCATGAGGAACTTAACCAAGTCGAGGAACTGTTCTCTTTCGGTGAGTAAATTGACGAGCCCAGGCGGCATCGCAGATACTTTTCCTTGCTTCATGCCGAGCAGTTCTTCCTTATCAATTTCGATTTCTTTGCCACTCGCAGGCTCTCGTAGAACGAGGGTCTCTTCGTCTTCTCGCACATGAAACCCGGTTATCACCAAGCCGTTTTCGGTTTGAACGATAATCGGTTCAAAACCTTTGCGAATGACTTTGGAGGGTGTCAGCACAGATTCAACAAGAAAAGTATCGGTGACTCCATCTCGTTTCGAGGATAAGTCTGGCCCTAGGCGATCTCCGACCGCTGGATCGTGACACTTCACACACGATAAAGCTTGAGTGTAGAAAAGTGCCGCACCGCGGGCCGCATTGCCGGTTGCTTTAGCGTCTCGGGCCAAAACTTCAGGGTTCTCTTCAGCCAGAAGTTGGGCCAAAGATTTGCCTGATAAATCGGTGTCAGCCGGAAGTCCTTTCAGAGCTAGTTCGTGAATTGACCAGTACTTATTTGGTGAATACCCGGTTTGAGTAATGCGAATATGTTTGCTCGGCTCTGTGGAGTTTAATTCAATCACCTCGACTGGCTGTGAGCCTTTGCCTTGAGCAACCGGATCTCCCCAGTTTTTACCATCCATCGAAATATGAACCAAGTATCCGCGTGGATAATCGTCGTTCGATCCCCGTGTGTCGAGTGTCAACGACAGAACTCGGGTAGGTTCAGGCATTTCGATTGAAAACCACATCCCCGGTTTTTGTGTGGCCCCGGTGTCCCAGCGACTCTTGATCTCTCCGTCTACCGAGGCACTCACTTTATCAGAACCATGACTGGCGGTCAGTTTCCAATTGCGTCGGCTTTCGAGCGAAGGCGGATCAAACGGTTTCAATTCCTTCAAAGTCCAAGGGCCAACTCGATTGGAAGATGCGGCTCGAATTCGTGCCACGTCAGCCTCTTCGACCAGCGGTGCTCGATTTTCCCAACTGTTCCGAATATAGGTTGCCACATCGGCAATCCAACGATCATCGTTGGCGCCCATTGGTAACATTAAACCAGCAGCATAGGTTTTTTCTTCCACAGGCCCAATCAACCCGTTGAGTAGAATCCGGGTCAGTCGTTCTTTGTGACCACGCACTCGATTTGACCCGGCAAGTGGAGGCGCCAACAGCAGATCTTTATTGTCAGGAGTCGGCATCCCTTTTCCATCGGCACCATGACACGTAGTACAAAGCGTGGTATACGTCAGTTTGCCGCGAACGACCGACTCGGCCAACAGTTTGTTTCGGCGTCTTAGTTCTTCTAACTTACGGCGTTCTGCTGCCAGGGCTTCAATTTGCGAACGAATCCGATTGGCGATACTAGCTACAGGACTGTTACTCTCATGAGCCTTTAGAATCGCGTCTGTGATCGATTCTGCGTTCGGATGCGCTCCACGACTGATTGAAAGCAACACTTGAATCACCACGTTAGGGTCACTGTCATCAGCAAGGTTCCTGATGCCTTCATCTAAAGAGCGATCATCGGCCAAAGTTGACTCGGCAATTCTTACTGCGGCTGCACGAACGCGAGCATCTGCGTCAGCGAATCCCTGCTGCAACAGGCTTGTATCCACTGCATCAAGTCCTTCCAAAGTCCATAAAGCGTGAAGTCTGCCTAACGCACTTTTGCCTGAACGTGCAAGCTTTTGCAACGCTGGCACAACGCTTTTATCACTATGAAGAATAATTAACTTTTGTGCCTCACTTCGCCACCATCCGTTAGGGTGCGATAGATGGGCGACCAACTGGGCAGGTGTTTCATCAAGCATCCGAGGTTGTTGTGATTCACGTTTGGATGTTTCGTGTTCAACCCGGAAAATCCGACCTCGACCGATATTTTTATCGAGTTCATATTCTTGAACAATGCCGCGTAAATACGATCCTTCACGAACCCAATTGCCTTCTTGAATAATGCCTCGATACATGTCGACTAGATAGAGACACCCATCAGGGCCTGTGGCACTATTGACTGGTCGAAAGTTGGGATCAGTCGACGCGATAAATTCTTTTTGGTCATAAGCATTCGAGACGACGATGCGGCCATTGTCATTCGTGACTTTGGCTCTGCGAATCAAGCGGCCGACTGGCTCACAGATAATCAGATCGCCATACAAGTCACCCGGCATTCGGTCGCCACGGAAGATTGATTGTCCGCAACTAGCGGTAAAGCGATTGAGAGAGTTGTCGTCTCGCAAACGAGCACGACCCCCTTGTGTGTCTGGAATATCGTCTAAGGGAAAGACTTCACGGAATCCATCGGCTTGTTCGCCTGGCAGTGAGATGTTGCCGTAGATAATGGGCCGCTGAAAGTTAATGGCCGGGTTTTCGCCACCAGCGCTGGAATAAAAGATTCGTCCAACATCATCGTGAGTTAATCCCCATTGGCCTGCTCCCAGTGGCATCGATTCACGAACAACTTCGCCGGTGGTGAATCGATATCTATGATTCGAATACGTTGTGTATAGCCAATTATCGATATTCCAAATCAATCCACTGGGCTGATGTTCCAAATTACCACCCCGATTGCCACCTTCATGCCAAAGTTCAATCTTGTCGGCCACGCCATCGCCGTTGGTGTCTTGGTAGCTTTTTAAGTCGAGCGTGTTGGTCTCACGAATAATGACCCGATCTAACAGGGGCAAAACCATGCGTGGCAGCGATAAGTTATCGGCAAACACGGTATGTTTATCGTAAATCCCATCTCCATTGGTGTCTTCATGACGCGATACTCGGCTCGTTGATTGCAATTGATCTTTCCCGTCGATCTCCTGCATGTAGGTTCTCATCTCAACCACATACAAACGGCCGTTCCCGTCCCAGGCAATTGCCGAGGGTTCATGAATCTGCGGCTCGGTCAAAACAGGTATCACTTTGTACCCATCTTGCACGACCATAGTTTTGATCGAATCTTCGGGAGATAAAGGGGGTGCCTTAGAACTAACTTGTTGGGCTAAAGCTGGAAGTGAAATTAGTAGGGTCAGTCCGAATACTAAAAGCGCAGACAGGCTTTTTGTCATCTTGATCTCCGGGAGAGTATTTATAGCGAGGCGAGTTGAGTGGGTTGGAATTCTGAACTAAATTAAATTCCAACCTCAGGGAAGGTAATTAAGTAATGTTAATCACAAAAAGACTTTGACACAAGCAACCGCCGAAATCCTTACTGCTCCCAACTGCGTAATTTTTCGACCCATTTCATCATGGCAGGTCGGTTTTTCTCAAATACTCCGAACAGAACTAAGATGCAAATCCCCAGTCCAATACCAAACGCCCACCATGGCCAAGTATGATCAATTGCTTTGGTTGCATGCCAGACCATGCTGACGATTGAAAGTAAAACAAAACTCGAACCTAAATATAAAAAGGCTCTTACCTGAAAGATCATGCCAGCAAACACACCCAACACAGATAAACTGAGCAGTACAATTGGCCCCCAAATGCTTTCACCTACACCACGCATAAACATCTCGCCACTCGAACTGACATAGATCAGCATCACGCAAGCATAACGAATTGCGGTTAATTGTTTTTCATTTAACTGATGGCGATTAAGATGCGCGGCCACCAGCACAGATGCCGCTGGCGGAATCAACCAGAATTGAGGCTGCCCGAGAAACGAGAAATCGTTTTCTGATAGCAATGCCCAGAAAGCTGCATTGGCTGCAACAATAGCCGCAACAGAACTGAGGGCCGATTTGCGAGCAAAACTCAAAACGGTATACAATATCCCTACTCCAAACAGCAGCGATGGGTAATGCGTGCTATCGGCTGAATACATCCAAATTCCTAACACGGGCAATAGTGGTAAGAATGCACCAGTTCGTTGTAACGGCTCACCGAGCACTCGAACGCCTTTGCGTTGAAACAGTTCGCCAATGCCGACGCCAACAAATGCAATTCCCATAACCACATAGGGCCAGTAAGGTCGGAAGTTTTGGAACCACTCGGGCAGTGTCATCATAAGATGTGCGAAGATTAACGCTCCAACAGCTTCCGCACCATACACATACCACATGCGTTGTTCTTCGGATGTTCCTTTGGCTTTCGATAATGCCATCACGATCAATCCGACAATAAATAGACCCATAATGACAGCGATCGCAGCGGCCTGCACTGCCCCAACAGGTGATCCCTCGCCGGTCTCGTAATACAATCCTTCCACCGCCAGCACGGCAAGCAACGACACGCCTGCCAAAGAAGCGAATAATTTGGTGATCGATTGAATCGGAGTTCGCCAGTCACTTTCTTCAGGCACCTGTCTCGCTATCACCGCTCCGTAAATAAAAGTCAATCCAGACAGCACCATTTGAAATCGGATCAACCGTTCAAGGATATCTTCGCCAATCCAATGAGGGTCGATGTCTGCCCAACTGAGATAAATGGCAGACAAGGCGGTCATCAGCAGTGTGGCATATTGCAACATCACGCGACGATGTTGCTGAGCCAATGCGGCCAGAGCCACGGCTAAAAACGCAGGACTAAATCCGCTGCTGATTCTCATCCAACGCTCTTCATAGCTTAGGACAACGACCAAAGCGATTAACACCGAGGCAATCGCCAAAATCATATTGACGACTGGCAACCACCTTGCGGTTCGCTTTAAACCTTGAACCGGGTCTGCGATGCTGAGAGATTGTCCCAGCTTCGAGAGAAAGACACCCTGTCGCCAGAGTGTGCTCGTCAGCAGAGCATATCCAGTGATCACCATGCCAATTGCAAAAAATGCTTGTGGCACGTTCAAATGACCACGGAAAGCAGTGATTTGCAGCGGGTTTAATACCAATTGAGCGTGGTCCAACGCGAAAACTGCAACAATGAGTCCCCAGGCATACAGTGCCGGAATTGAAAATGAACTTCGATTATCCCAAAGAATGCCCAGTAGCAACGCACCTAATCCAATCAGCAGCAAAACGCTAAACGGATCAGCGGTATCGATGAGTAATTTCCTCGATAAACAATTCAGACAAAAACCGGCACCATAGAACAGCATTGCACCAGCGGTGGCTCCGATGGCCGAAAGTACATGGATTCGCGGAAGCTTAAACTGTAGTTCGAGCCCTGTCTGATTTCGACGTTGATAAAAGATTTCTATCATCAACCAAACTCCGGCCGTGATGATCAACGCCAGTAAATTCAACTCGACCAACAGAACAAACTTTTGTACTGCCATGGATGAAGGTACCGCTTGAGAGATTGCAACAATTCCATAAACCGAAGCGGCAGACATTGTAAGCAAAGTAGAAACATACGCATACAACTGACTTCGCCGACTCCAGGCAGTCACGCCTGACATTATTGCCAGAACCACGAACGTGCCGACCGACCACCAAGGCATTTGTGGATCAAACAGAGAACCACGAACCGCTAACAAGATACATAAAGCACTAACAGCGGTTGCATCTCGCCATAATTGTGGCCATTTGATGGCCGCTGCCGTTAAACAACCAGCGGTGATTAGCCAGCCAGCAGTCAACACATGATATGCCAACCAACTTCGGGGAGTGGTAACATCGCTTAAATCAAAGTACATCGCCAGAATGGCTGTGAACGCCAGTGCAAATCTACTTAGCCACGAAATTTGTTCTTCCACTTTTTTGTGCCGCAAAGTCCAGCAACTTCCGCCCAAGGCCATTCCCCAAGCTAAGAAACTTGCCCAACCACCTAACGGCTGTGCATGTAGTTGCGGTATTCTGTCTGGCACTAATACGACTGCGAAAGCGGCCCAAACTGCTAGAGCTCCGACTGTGCCTAATGTGGTTTTAAGCTGTATTTCAAGGTACAGATCTGACTCCGTAGGCTCGGTCGACTCCGTAGACTCCTTGGGTCCAATCCAGTGTTCAAGTGCCAACCACACAATGCTGTAAACACCCAAGGCCACGGCATTCCATTGAAGCAACTCGGCCCAAAACTCAGGCGAGTTACTGGTCCCTTCCATCGTATAAGCCAACGTAACGATATACTGCGTGAGTAGTGACCCGGCAAGTGCGAAGACCGAGCGGCGTTCGCGGATTGCGTGACCCAGGAATGTTGCCACTAAAAATATCAGTGGAACAATGAAAGAGACGGTGTGGCTTAGACTTCCAAACCAACAATCGGGCGACGGCTGCCCTATTGGTAAGTCCGAAGCGACACGAACTGCGGTGATCGTTGTCAGTGCCACAACAGGAAAACTGCCGAGTAATAAAGCTGAATCTCGAATTAACACGGTAGCGTCTGATTGTGTCTCACAGTCAAACCAAGCATTCAGTTTGTTGCCTAACGGTTGGCGGAACCACACTACCGCTGCACTCAACAACACATAGCTTGCAAAGAACCATCGCAGGGCCGATGCCGTTGCAGTTACGCTTTCCCAAGGGGCTGCAAGCAACAAGGGAACAGCCGCGGTTGCAATAATCAACGTGAGGATAAGTTCGCGCGTTAGTCGTTCTCGCATGCCTGAAAGCAGGGCCAATGAGACAAGTGCCCACACGCCCCAGGCTTTCAGGCCATATATTTCAGGTGATTGCAAGTTCTTTATAGATAGAATCCCTAATTCGTGGAGCATCCCAGGCCAACAAGCCCAGACGCCTAGTCCAAACATGACGAGTACGATTGAATGCAGGATTACTTCGTCTACTGTGTACAGCGTGCTGCGCAAGACTTGGCTGATAGACTTCCATCGTTTGGCATAGCAACGCAAGAGACTCCAGGCCATACACCAGAGGGCCAGTACGCCTAATTGAAGCTGCCAGTGTCGAAGGTCTGAATACCAGTATTGGCCCCAATTTTTCTGCTGACTGTAACTGGTGATGAAAAAGCAAATCGTCAAAGTGGCAAAACATTGAAATGCCATGAGTGCATCCGACCTTCGATGCAAGACTGCAAAGATCAACCAGACAATTGAAATACCCAACAGATAAAGAGCATGCAGTGAAAACTGAGCATGTAAGATCCAAATAGCAAACGGAGCAGTTAGCAATGCTGTTACCAGCGAAGCGATGCTGAGTGGCGTAGCAACCTCATGCCAAATATGTGACTTTCGCTGGCTTGGTGGAATTGAAATGTTTTTCCATGAGGCGACCAATGCGGCAACCGCACAAACGATTGCATGAATTAAAAATGCCACTAACACAGGTCTCTCGAAAGCAAGACCGCGATACGTTAGCCATTCAACAAGCGGGTCATTCATCCAGAGCCCATGCACTAAAGTTGAGAGCAAGAGCCCTGACCCAACATACGTGCATATTTGTTTTGTATTGTTAGGTGCCGAGAAGCTCAGGCACGCGATAATGAAAGCTCCCAAAGTGTAGAACGCCAAGATTGGGGTGGCCAGCCAAGTATCGCCACCAGGTCCGAAGCCAGAGTAAAGTGCAATCACAATACTGATTGCCGCCAATCCGGCGGTGCTCCAAAAATAACTTCGACCTTCTTCCTGATAGCGTTGCTTGAAAATCACAACGCCGAGAGTTCCAATCAAAGCAGCGAAGAAAGTCAGCGCCACGCTGCTACTTCCCAAGGTGAAGACTTCCCACAATCGCCATGAAAGTTCATCGCCATGCCCGGTGAAATGATCTTGAAACAGATGAAAGCTTACTAGATACGACAATGCTAAACAGCCAATTGCCACGATGTGAAGTCTCGGCAGTTTGCTTATCACCGCCAACAGAGTTAGGATGATGAAGTTGACGATTCCGACCGCAAGCAATAACGGCGGCTCAGGCCATGCCAGCAGAACGGCCCCGCCCATCATGACTCCGCCAATTAGTGCAATCGCGGTTCCTGTGGTTCGCCAAGTTGTCATCGTTTTCGCAGTCGAGCGACGGTGAACCAGTAATCCAGTGCCTAGTAAAACGGCAGATGACATACTGAGAAACGGAGTCATGTTGGCCAAGGCATCCAAGATAGATTCATTGTGAGACAGAAAGATCCCAAGCGGTGCCAACAGAGAGAATACAGACAGCCCCAGCACGATAAATATTTCTTCTGCACGCTTAAACGAAATCTGTTTCCACTTGATCGAGCGATTCAATTGAAGGAACATCCCAATGAGAAAACCGGTCACCGGCAGTGCTAGTAGAAGCGTGGTAGTTTTTAAATCATTCACCGGTAGCGCCATTCGGTCTATGATCAGTTGACCAATTGAGGTGCTAAAGATGACAATTGCTAAACGCTTCCAACCTTCTCCTACCAGTGACTTACCTGCGGAGTAGGTTATCCAGCCGAAACAACCCAGACCTACAGCTACGGCCAGCAAATAAAGTGGATCGGTCACCTCGCGTGGTTGCGAGTCGGAAAGAAAGATTGCGGCTAAAAAGTTGAGCGGAATTAAGAGCATCGCAATGATCAGTACACCACGGCTGGTAGTCTTCAAATTCCAACGCTTCAGCGTGTACATGCCTGCGCCGTAGATTGCCAACGTGATCAGCATGAAAAGCAAGGCCGCAAAATACGGAATGGTATCGCTGAGTGCCGTGCGTAAACTGATTACCAGCCCAACTGCGCTACCTACGATCAGTAGCCCACTTAGCAGTTCGCCCCAACGGATATTCTTTTCGGCCATGAACGCTTGCAGCAAGTCGGCCATCTTTTGCCGAACCACCGGTGGACGTGGCGGCTCCGGTTCTTGATCTAAAGGATGCACCGGTTCCGCAGGTCGCTGCAAACGCTGAAGGGCCGATTTTCTTCTCTGTTCTTCATTTGCTGGCGGCGGCGATACTTCTTCCACCAACGAAGCCACTACCAGTTCTTCATCTTCCACGTCCGAATTAACGGTTGGCGTTTGAGAAGCAACACTGGGCGTTGCTTCAATGCTCTGTGGTTTTGGCATCGTCTCCAAAGGAATTGGTTCAAGAGTCGATTTTTCAGGAACAACGGGCTTGTCCGTCTTCGGCTGTGATTCTCCACTTAGCGGAAGTGGTTGAAGATTCTCAGAAATCAGATCAGTGTTGAGTTTACAATTTGGGTCATGCAGCATCTTGATCAGCCGAGCATGTTCGGCCTGCGATATCTGACCACGCTGAAGCATGCGTCGATATTCTCGGATGACGGCCTGAGTGTCTTCCTGTCTTGAAGTAGCTTGAGATGTTGTTTGTTGTGAAGCTGATTGAGAAGGATTTATTCTGTTTTGAGAAGAAGTAATCGTGGCCTTTCCACTCATGGCTCCAATCATGGCCGCAAATAGCAACCACAGGCCATGCCCGACTAAAGTGATAAATAAGACTAGGAAACCTAAAATGCAAAGTATGGTAATTAATTGTTCCATCTTACTGATTCACTTATGATGTCGTTATTTCTATTACGAACTAAACGATAATCCATAATGGGTGAGCAAGCGAGCCTTTAAACAGTTGTTGCAAAAAAGAAGCAAGATTGACTCCTCCATCTCCCATGAACGCGAAATCGAGCGATGAATGGGTTAATCAGATACGAAATGTTATTGGAAATCGCCTACAATCGTTGGTTTTTAGACAGGGTTCAAGCTTTAGACCTGCTGTGTGTGGAATTCTCACAGCTTAATTCGGAAACAGAAACACCGTACCCACCCAAGCACACGCTAATCCGCAGACGTGCATTAATAGCAGCATTGTGCCCAGACTGAGTTGAACTCGGCTATCATGTCTTCCGCGAGTTAAGGCCCGGTGTCCGTCGAACTGTTGAATCAGCGTCGTCACGATTAATAAGACCGCACAAGCGATTGCCACCTTGCCGCCGATAAGGATTTCGTTGGCTAATAAGATCCCAGGCACTATAAACGTAAGGCATATCGCGGCGGTGATCGTCAGCGCAAGTTGCAGCCACATGGTTGCGGTATACCACGATTTGCAGTAGCGAAGAGTTAGTGGAATCAGCGCTAATAAAATCGCTGAGATCGTTAATGCACCGCCAATAAAAAAGATTGCGTTCCAATCGGACTCTGTCACCTCTGATTCAGAGCCGCTAGGTTCAAGGCTTAACAACGCTAACACAATTGCGAATAACACAAAGCAGGTGTTGACAACGATTAAACTCGCATAGCTCCACCATAAGATACGCGATTTTTCAGGGTCATTCGTCCAGACCAAAACCAAGGTGCCTATCGAGATGACCAATCCTAAAATAAAAGGCCACGCGATATAGAATTTCAGAAAGGCATTATCCGTTGTGATGCCTTCAGCAATGATCACTTCGCCCAAATAGATGGTGTTGTTGCTACACCCTTTGTACGCAGGTAATAACAAACAACAGAAAAGCAAAATCCCGCTTGTCCAAGTGGGCGTAAAGACAGAAGCAAACAGTTGTTGCCAGAGGGCAGGCCGGTCTCTCTCTTGCGTGAGACTAACACGTTCACCTTGATCCTCGGTTGCCAAGGTTTCAAGTTCATTGGTTGAATGCGTGGACACGAGAAAGCAATCCCCAAAGCGTGCATCAAAAATTGTGATTGATCAATTATAAGCAGAACAACCCATGCTTGAACATCATTCGATTCATCCGGAAAAGCGACTAAAAACCCAGCTTCACACTTGCAGTTAATGAGAATCGCCCCTTTTGGCACAAAATATTTGCTATAATGCGATCAGTAAGTTATTCGTCTCTCAGCTTTCAGTCTTTGTGGAAAAAATACAATGCATCGTTCTTTCTCCATTTCAGCTTTTCTTTTGATCTCATGGTCTATTACGACTACGAGAATCGCAATGGCAGAAGATGTTCAACCAACAGACGAGAATGTGGTTGCGGTGATTGAGAAAAGTTTGCCGTATCTCGAAGCGAAAGGCCAGTATTGGATTGACGAAAAAAAATGTGTCTCTTGCCACCGTGTGGATGTCATGGTCTGGAGTTTCGCCGAAGCAAAAAAACGAGGAATTCAATATGATTACGAGAAGCTAGATGAGTGGATCGACTGGTCCCTCAATAAAATGGGAGTAAAGGATGACGAGGGGATTTCAACAGGCAGCAAAAATATTGATGGGGTTTCAAAAATCCTATTCGGATTGCAACAAAGCGAAGTAAAAAACAAATCGATCACCAGCCTAGCGAACTTAATCATTGATTCGCAGCAAGAGGATGGCTCCTGGAAACCGAATGGCCAATTGCCAGGGCAAAAACGACCAATCGAAGAGACGACCCAAGTTTCGACGATGTGGAATCTGTTCGCACTTCAATCCAATTCGATCCCACAAAAAAAATTATCACCGATCCAAGATAAAGCGAACGCTTATTTAAAAAATGCCGATCCAGGTCTCAGCACAGAATGGTATGCCTTGCAACTATTACTGGCGAATGGAACCCAAGATCAAGCCAAAATCTCGACGGCACTTGAAGAACTACGGTCTCTCCAAAAAGAAGATGGTGGCTGGGGTTGGCTGGCGAACGAAGAGAGTGATGCATTGGCCACAGGCATCAGTCTCTATGCCATGAGTGTTGCAGGCATGACAAAAGACAAGACTCCGATGAGCAAGGCGATTCAATTTCTGATCTCAACGCAGCAAGCAGATGGTTCTTGGAAAGTGAAAGGGACCAAAGAAAAAAAGAAAGCCACCGTGCAGGAAACGGCAACGTATTGGGGGACTGCTTGGGCTACGATTGGATTGCTGCAAACGCTGCCAAGTGAATGATTTTACAAATTTACTTGGTTCAAATTAGATTCTATTCAATGGATAACACATAGCCCTGTAACATGTTATGTCATATTGTGGGTTTCTGCTCATTGCGATACTGCGCAATTTTTATTAGGCTATCTTACGCCACTTTATTTCCTTATACCCTAATCCTTGAAGGAAAGCATAGATGAGAATCGTTGCTCTTGCCCTATTCTGTTTGCCGTTGTTGGTTGGTTGTCCAAGTAACGCACCTGCCCCAGCACCAGCACCAAACGCACCTGTTGCGCCGCCGGCAGTTTCTGTTGAACCAGATGACAAAGATGTCATTGCAGAGCTCGAAGCTAAAGGTGGACGCTTAACGATTGATGCAAACGGAGTTGTCACTCGCGCCGATTTTGAATCTGCTGTAGTTTCCGATGCCGATATTGTGGGGATCGAAAAACTAAAACGACTTCAAGTGCTGAAACTCTACGGTGCTGAAATCACAGACAAAACTGCCGAACTACTCAAAGATCACCAAGAGCTTAAAGATGTTTCCTTCACTAACGGAACGATCACAGATGCTGGAATACAACACCTTACCTCTGCCAAAAATCTTTCTGTTATTTCATTGCGACGTACCAATATCTCGGACAAAGCCTTGGAGATCATGAAGGCGTTTCCCAAGTTGCGTTCGCTTGATTTAAGGTTCTGCAATATCACAGATGCTGGCATGGCCCATGTAGCCACCATGGTTAATATCGAAGTATTACGATTAGAAGGGACCGCGGTTGGCGATAAAGGACTGGAGCATATTCAGGGGCTCACCAAAATTAAATTCCTCAATTTACGGGATAAATCAGTCACCGATGTTGGTTTTAGCTACATCAAAAACTTTAAAAACCTGCAAACCCTTGAGACGAACGGAGTGGGGGTCACCAACGATGGCCTGGCTCATTTGGCAGGTCTGACCAATCTAGAAAAACTACACTTGTTCCGAGCTCAAATTGGTGACGAAGGGCTCATCCACCTCAAAGGTCTAACCAAACTCAAGGACTTAAAACTTCGACAGACGGGCGTTTTTGGTCCTGGGTTGGAGCATTTAACTGGACTTACCAACTTAGAAATCCTGGATCTGAGTGAGACAAACCTCAGTGACAAAGGAATGGTTCATCTTGGAAAAATTAAATCACTGACTTCACTTAACCTCTGGCAATCTTATGTCGAGGATGATGGACTCGCCAATCTTTCTGGTCTGACGAATCTCAAAATGTTAAACATTGATGAGCTTGGTATAACCGATGCTGGCATCGCTCACTTGGCACCGCTGGTCAATCTCGAAACCCTGTCGTTGAACGAAAATAATGAGATTTCTGATGATTCCATTGAAGTTCTGTCGAATTTTAAAAAACTTAAAACCTTGAACACGAAGTTCACAGGCATCAGTGAAGAAGGCATCGAAGAACTTAAAAAATCGGCCCCTGATGTAGAGTGGACCAACTAACAGAAAATCATTTCTGCAATCACAAAAAAAGTCCTTCATGCGATACATGAAGGACTTTTTTCTTTTAGCAACGATTAAAGATCGTTTTCGGTTTCAGATCAAATGAAGCTTAACCAACACTGACCGTAGAATCAAAGACGCGTACTTTGGCCCAGCTTTCTTTGTTCTCGGCAATAAACTGATTGTGGCGATCTGCTACTTGATATTGATTTTGTGTCTCAAGCGAATCAAACACGACATGCAGGGCAACGTGAAATTCTTGGTCGTTGACTTCTCGTGTTAGCTCGGATGTTAAATGACCTGCGGAAAAGAAAACACAGCCAGGGTGTCCCGTCAGGTACTCGTGACAAGCGGCAACCAGTTTGTCGATTGCTTCGCTAGAGCTATCTTTGAGTGTGAAGAATACATCGTGGTTAATGTGAACACGTGGCGTATCAGACATATTGAGTTTCCGCAGGTAATAGAGTGAAAGGGAACGGTATGGGTAATTAGATACTTTAACGATTACCGCATCACTCAACAATGTGCCGTAGAACGAAATAAGGCTTTGAGCCTAATATGCTCAAAGCCTTTAAATAGTGTTTGCAAGATTGCTAAATCGAGTGTGCCTTATTAATGTCTTCGAGTTGTTCTGCCTCCGATTCCGGCTCGCTCTAATAACGATTGGCTCAAAATTTCATCGACAACGCTCTCTTCCGCCGGAGGTGGACCAACCGCGCCCAGGTTCACTGGCTCGTAGCTGACTTCATATTCATGTTTTGCTATTGAAAGGATATCGCCCGGATCAAGTCTCTTTTCTGACTCGAGACGCTTACCATTGGCTTTGGTACCGTTTCGACTATTTTCATCTCTAATGAACCAATAGCCATGCTTAACAAAAAGTGTGCAATGGTGTGAAGACACATTTTTGAACCGAAGTGCGATATCACACGATTCTCGACGCCCAATGATTAGAATATCTTTGAGCAACGGAATTGGGTCACCTCCGCCAACTGGTACGAGTTCTCCGAATTTTCCTGCCATGTATTTCCCCTTGGTTTGGGTGACTTGTTCTGGGTGATGCCTCTTCGGGTTTTTCTCAATGCCGCAAAGGCATCTGTCTGAGGAAGACCCATCTTGATAAAATAAGAAAATGAAATATCTACTTGCCACTGTACCAACTTTTATGAAGTAGTCAACTTGTTTTGACCAATAATAGCCCCCCTAAATCTACGGAATGGCGTGATGCTGGACTGCGTTATCATTCATATAACTTCTTTCTCAGAAGGAAGTTCGGTCAACGTATCCAAAAAGTCAGCTTAGATGCAAAATTTACATGCCCCAATGTTGATGGGACTGTGGCGAAGGGAGGATGCACGTTTTGCGACAATCGTAGCTTCAGCCCAAGTCGTCGGGTTCCGATTTATGACATCTCCGATCAGCTAGAAGATGGCATGCGGAGATTAAAAGCACGGTATAAAGTCGATCGATTTATCTCCTATTTTCAGCCAGCAACCAATACATATGCTCCGGTTGAACGATTGCGTCCGCTGTACGAACAAGCCATCAATCACGAAAAAGTGGTCGGCATGGCCATTGGAACTCGGCCTGATTGTGTCGCAGACGATGTCATGGACTTGCTTGAAGAAATGGCAGGCAAGACATTTCTTTCTGTTGAATACGGAATGCAAACTATCCACAACCGCTCGCTCGATTGGATGAACCGGGGCCATCATCACGATGCTCTGTTAGATGCCTTGGAAAGAAGCAAGGGCAGGGGGTTTGAAATCTGTGTGCATGCCATCATCGGTTTGCCAGGCGAAACCCATGACGACATCATGGCCACTGCCGATGCGATTGGCGAACTGAATATCGATTCGGTCAAGATTCACAATCTCTACTGTGTCAAGAATACGCCACTGGCAGACGACGTAGAATCTGGCAAAGTTCAACTCATGGAACTTGATGAGTATGCCCCTACGCTAGTCGACTTCCTCGAACGCATTCCTCCGCATTTGTTAGTAGAACGAACCATCGGCGATGCGCCACGTGACTACTTTGTTGGCCCAGAGTGGTGCCTAGATAAACAAGCGGCACTACGCAAGATCGAAGCCGAGTTTGAGCGGCGAGATACCTGGCAGGGGAAGAAGTATAAGGGCTAACAAATCTTGTTGGTCAGCCTGTCACTCTCCAAACGCCTTTATTCCTTCCACTCTTGCCACCTTGAGTTCATAGCTGGCATACCAACATTCTTTGCCCAATCGCTGGGCTTCTAGGTGTTCGGCCTGTTCTCGCCAGGCTTTGATCGATTCTAGGTCTTTCCAGTAGGAGATTGTGATTCCAAATCCCACTTCATTTTTTGCTGATTCGATGCCCAGGTAACCAGGCTGTTGTTGGGCTAGTGCTTCCATGTGATTGGCCATTTGAGCGTACTTGTCAGGCTCAATCCCCGATAACTGCGAGCCAAATATCACCGCATAATAGGGCGGTTGGGGTAGATCGTTTTTCATAAAGCTGAACCTTGTGAATATAATTGCCGTTTCAGCACGGAAATCCTTACCATAAAACATTTTAGCCCGCTTGACGATCTGGCAACTCACATTCTACGATGGTAGATTCGACTCGGAAAGTCTACCTCTTTCTCTGGGATTGTAATTCACCGATGGACAAAACCAAGGTGGCCATTGTTGGCGTAGGAACTGTTGGCGCAGGCGTGGCCCGAATATTGCTTGATCATGGAGATCGCACCGCGAAAAATGCCGGAACAACTCTCTGGCTCGAAACCGCCGTTGTGCGAGATCTGGCTAAGCCCCGCGATTGCGACTTGCCAGATGGCGTTTTGACCGATGATATTCAAGACGTAATCAACAACGATGAGATCAAAGTCGTCGTTCAGTTGATCGGTGGAGTCGAAGCCGCGCGAACGATTATGCTTGAGCTTCTGGAAAGCGGCAAGGACATCGTTACCGCCAATAAAGCGTTGATTGCTGAGCATGGGCCTGAGCTATTCGCCAAGGCGAGAGAACTTGGCCGCTCAATCGCTTTTGATGCCGCAGTCGCTGGTGGGATTCCGATCATCACGAATCTCACGCAATGTTTGGCTGCCAACCAAGTCACATCGCTACGCGGAATTCTAAACGGTACCAGCAACTTTATTGTTTCGCAAATGGAACAAGGGGCCGATTACGATGGAGCAGTTGCTGAGGCCCAACGGCTTGGATATGCCGAAGCTGACCCAGCGATGGATGTCGATGGCACCGATGCCGCACAAAAACTGGCGATCTTGGCCCACATTGCTTACGGGGCAGAGATCGATTGGAAGAAAATACCAAAAACCGGAATCGATACGCTCGATACCGTTGATTTGAAATATGCCGAAGAGCTTGGATATAAAATTAAACTATTGGCCGTCGCACAAATGTCAGACGATGGCCTTGAGCTGCATGTGTCTCCGACGTTAGTCAAAGCAGGTTTGCCACTGGCAGAAGTCCGAAGTGCTTACAATGCAATTAGCGTCGAAGGAGATCAAGTCGGTCGACTCTTCTATCATGGACTCGGGGCAGGTCAAAAGCCGACCGCTTCGGCTGTGGTTGCTGATTTGATTGATACCGCTGTTGGTCGAACGGCACTCACCTTCCGCACGCTGAAGTTATTTACAGAACACAATCCTAGCGTTCAGATTTGTCCTTCTGAGAAAATCGTTGGGCGTTATTACTTCCGTTTTGTGGTAGCCGATGAGCCAGGGGTGTTGGCCGATATTACAAGAATTTTCGGAACGCATAATATCTCAATCGCATCGGTGATTCAACATGAGCCTGATGAGAACGAAACGCAAGCCGAAGGCGTTTATGTGCCGTTGGTCATTATGACACACACCGCCTGTGAAGGTGAAGCTGAATCTGCTTTGACCGAAATTAATGATCTACCTAATGTTCGACCTGGTAGCCGAAAAATGCGAGTTTTAAACTAACCCGAGAGAAACTATGAAATACGCGATTGTCATACCGGATGGCTGTGCCGATGAACCTCAAGAATCTCTCGGCGGAAAAACTCCACTCGAAGCGGCCCATACGCCCAACATGGATGCGATTGCCGCGGCAGGCGTTGTCGGACGAGCCAACAATGTGCCCGATCATCTGCCGGCTGGCTCAGCCGTGGCCAATATGAGTTTGATGGGCTACTCTCCACTGGAAAACTTCACTGGCAGGGCACCGCTAGAAGCGGCCGCTCAGGGAATTGAACTGGGTGCCGAAGATTGGGCTATCCGCTGTAATCTGGTAACCGTTCAAGACCAGGTAATGAAGGACTTCACGGCGGATCATATTTCTAGTGAAGAAGCGGCCAATTTGTTGAAGTTCGCGCAAGAGAAACTTGCCACCGATCAAATGGAATTCAAGCCAGGCGTAAGCTACCGAAATCTGTTGCTCTTTCGTGAAGGAGAGGTTGCTGCACCATTTTCAGATGACACACGCACTACACCGCCACATGATCTGACCGACAAGAGTGTGCTGGACGATTTCCCAAGAGGGCCAGGAAGTGCTTGGTTATCTGATTTAATGGGCCAAAGTCTCGAACTATTTGCTGATCATCCTATCAATAAAAAACGAATCGCCGAGGGTAAGTTGCCAGCCACCAACCTTTGGCTCTGGGGACTTGGCAAACGACCAGCGTTAAAACCATTCAAAGATATCTACGGCATTCAAGGCAAAATGATCACCGCAGTTGATTTGCTGCGGGGCATTGCCACACTGATCGGTTGGGATCGCATCGAAGTCCCAGGTGCCACTGGCTATACCGATACCGATTATGCCGCAAAAGGACAATACGCGATTGATGCACTGCCTGACACCGATTTGATTTGTGTGCATGTTGAAGCCACGGATGAAGCTTCACACGAAGGCGATGTAGCCGCAAAAATTAAAGGGCTGGAAGAGATTGATGCGAAAATCGTTGGCCCTTTGCATCAGGCGTTAAAAGATCAGGGCGAGTACCGAATTATTGTCTTGCCAGATCACCCCACACCAGTCCGCACAAAAACGCACAGTCATGGATTTGTTCCGCTTGCGATCTGTGGAACTGGAATCACTGCTGACTCACTTTCGTCTTATGATGAGCCCCATGCTGAAAAATCGGACTTGAGTTTTGACCAAGGTTGGGACATGATGGACTACTTCCTCAAGTCCTAGTGTGAATTAGCCATGGACTAGGCAAGCGTATTGTAGTTTCATACTTATTTTCCTTTGTTCGTATCTTGCTGAAATATCATGTCTCTTATTGTTCAAAAATATGGCGGAACCAGCGTTGCTGATTGCGAGAAAATCACAGCGGCTGCACGTAAAGCAATTCGTGCTCAAAAAGAAGGTCATCAAGTGTTGATGGTCGTGAGCGCCATGGGCAAGAATACCGACATGCTTGTTGGGTTGGCAAAAGAGATTACCGAACGTCCATCGGCCCGAGAAATGGACATGCTGCTTTCCACTGGCGAACAAGTCAGTGTGTCGCTGATGGCAATGGCAATTCATGCACTGGGCTATAAAGCGGTAAGCCTAACAGGTGCTCAAATTGGAATCAAAACCGACAGCACGCACACCAAGGCCCGCATTCATTCGATTGAAACTTCACGTGTTCAACGATTACTTGACGAAGGCAACATTGTGATTGCCGCTGGTTTTCAGGGGATCGATGAAAACTTTGAAATCACCACGCTCGGTCGAGGTGGAAGTGATACCACAGCGGTTGCCTTGGCCGCCGTCCTGAATGCTGATGCTTGTGAAATCAATACCGATGTCGACGGTGTTTACACCACCGATCCTCGAGTGCTGCCTGATGCCAGAAAACTAAGCCGTATTAGTTACGACGAAATGCTGGAACTTGCCAGCTTAGGTGCCGGCGTGATGCACAGTCGCTCCATCGAATTTGCCAAAAAGTTTGGCGTGCCAATTCATGTACGCAGTAGTTTTACTGATGTGCCTGGCACGATGATCGTTGACCAAGTTGAATCGAAGTCTCGACCTGTCAGTGGTGCCGCTATCACAAAGAATGAGGCCCGGGTTACTGTTGAAGGTGTTCCCGATATTCCTGGAATCTCACACCAACTATTTGCAAGTATTGCATCCCGCGCCATTGCCGTTGATATGGTTGTGCAAAATGTTGGTAACGATGGCAAAGCAAATGTTTCGTTTACCGTGCCTGAAGAAGAGCTTCAACAAACTTTGGAGGCGGTCAAAGAGGTTCATGAAGGAATTCATGATTCCAATATCTCACACGATAATCAGGTCTCAAAAGTCTCAGTGGTTGGTCTCGGCATGGCCGATCAACCTGGTGTGGCTGACAAGATGTTCCGAGTGCTCTCGGAGGCAGATATTAACATTCAGATGATTACCACCAGTGAAATCAAAATTTCTGTTTTGGTCGCTCGGGAAGATGCACAGCGTGCTTTGCAAATTGTGCATAATGGTTTTCAATTGGACGTGGCGCCAGATGACGCTCCGCAATCTGCCGAGGCGGTGAAGCGTGAACGCGAACTGGACGCGGCTGAAGTGGTCGCCCAACTTCGATTTATGGAAGACTTGACCATTGATGACATCTCGCTCGATAACTCTCAGGCCCTGGTCACAATTCGTCAAATACCGGATACGCCAGGCATTGCTGCGAAAGTGTTTGAAGCGATTGCAGAAACAGGGATTCTTGTCGATATGATTGTGCAGAATGTCGGTCGAGATGGTTCTGCCAATATCAGTTTCACCATCCCAAGAGAATCGGTGGCTGATGCTCAGAAAGTGACTGAGACGATTGGAAAAGATCTGGGTGCTGAGGAAGTCACCACAAAAGCTGACGCGGCCAAATTATCGGTCTCTGGTATCGGACTTCGTAGTCATACCAGTGTCGGAATTCGTATGTTTGAAGCATTGAGCAAAGCAGGCATCAATGTCGACTTGATCAACACTTCCGAGGTAATGGTCAACGTGATTGTTGATAACTCAAAAGCGGATGACGCACTCGCTTGTCTTAAAGAGGCATTTGCTGATGTGCTAATGGACAGTAAGTAAAATCCAACCATCTTTATCAATTACGAACCGGTGGTAATAACCGTATCGATTGTGGAGTGGGCGGTGTCTTGCCTGTTGGTGGCAGAAGCTTAATTTCAGACTTTGGAGATGTTAAGTTGTCTGGACTAGGAGGAAGTCTTCCCTGCTTACTACTACTTGGTATAGAGGCACTTGGTTTTGTTGCTACACGTGCAGATTCTGCTGGGTTATTCTCAATAAGTGTCAATAACGCTTCGGCCTCTTCGAAGTCTACTTTCTGACTTAAGGCTTCTTGAAGATGCGATTTAGCTAACTCTTGGTCGCCTCGCCTTTGTAAGAGAAATGCAATATTGTAATGGGCGACTGCGGTTCCATGTGCATACGCAAACTGTGAGTGGGCTTCTTTTAAACGATTCGCCTCGAATAACACATTGGCCATGTTATTCCGATATCTTTTATTATCAGGTTCCAATTTTATTGCTTTGTAGATGGAAGCCAGCGATTTATCGAACTGATTACTACGTGCGTATAATAACCCTAAGTCATTATGGGGAATTGGATTTTGCGGATGTATGCTTGTCGCTTTTTTTAGCGGAATAATGGCTGCTTCCAGTTTTCCCTGCCGTAATATTAATCTTCCATAGCTCAGTAGTGTTTTTAAGTCGGTAGGATGAAAATCTACTGCGAGTTGATATTGTTGCTCTGCTGCAACATAGTTCCCCGATCTTTCGTAGCCAGCAGCCGCTCTTAGAAAGGAATTTAACTGAGCTTGATCGGCTGAGCTCAATGTTGCTATTGGCTGTGTTGCTGAATCGGTTGCGGATATTGAAGGGGTGAGCGAATTCTGATCTTGCGGTGTCCCTAGCTGAGGGCCTTGTTGTCCATTTTCATTTGAGTCTTTGGATGTGAATTGAACCAGTTTGATTTTGGTTTTCGAAAACTGACCTAACAGCCCACCCAAAGTCGATTTCTTTTGTGGTGTCGAATTGCCTGGTCCTTCTGCTACAACCACTGTTGATACAACAGTTGAACTAGTAAAAATCATTGTGACAATGACCAGTGAAATCCATCTCATTTGATAAAATCCTTGAGGAATCATGCAATTCCTACAGTTTGAGCCCCTGCATGAATCCAAGTGATGAAGGACGTAATGTCAATCTACCACATGAACATTCCGAATAATCGTAAAAGCTTCCCTTTTTTATCATCGTCTAATCTGCATCGAAACTAAAAAGAATCAGGTCGATTGCTAAAAGAGATAACATATCGGAGTAGTGAAAGTGGTTCTTAGAAGCTATCAATCAAGGTTAGCTGATTCAACATGAAAAAAGGTCAGAGTGAGAATGCTCACTCTGACCTTTTGCTATTTGCGTTTATGATCGAAACCTCCTAGCTGCCGCTGTCACTGCTTGCAGCGGGTAGTCGTGGAGCAGGAATCGATTGTCGTTCGGCATTGTAGATGTCGTTGATATAATCTGCTGAGCGTCCACTGGGTTCTCTACTGGTTGGGTACACTTCCAGAGATCGTTCGTCTCCAACAATCCGAGCAAGTGCATCTTTGGTCGATTGCATTCTTGCTTCGGTAACAGAGGTTGTGAGTCCTTCTAAAACAAACACAGACCGTCGATCTGGCGTATTTCTCAAGATCTGTCGAGCTTTCATCTCACCTGCATGGTTAATCTGGTGCGTCACACTATCAAAATGAAACCTGCCAAGTGTGTTTTGAAGGCGAATACCATTTTGCACCATTAAATTTAGGTGAGAATTGGTAGCAGCTCTGTCTTGGTAGTTGAATGGGGCAGGCCAGCATTTATTGCGTACATAATCAACTCGAACACTGTTCCAAAATTGTTCCCAATCTGCTTTGGCAGATTGATTCATGGTTAGTGATGCAATACCGATAGCAAATAGTAAAAATAGTCGTTTCATGGGTTTACCCTTCTCATTGGATAGAAATAGTTCCTATCCAAAAAGCTTCACAAGTATTTAGATTAAAGAGACCAAATCGACCCAAGTTGGCTCTTTGTTGACAGGATTTAATCACAAATTAGTCTGTTTTAGACCTATTTGATTATCGACGTGTCTACCCATTGAGAGTCAAGAAGATAGCAGTCGCCGTTACAATATGCAGAATAAGCGTGACTGTCTGTTCATTTCATTCAGAAATCGACAGATCGTCTAGTCTCAAGATTATCGGGTCAGACAGTGTAGAACTATGTTACGGATTATTCCGTCAATACAGTTTGCCTAAACCTACTTTGTTCCGGCCATCATTGGTAACATTTCATTGACCACGGTGATAGCTGCTGGCCCAACCAGGACAACAAAGATGCCTGGAAAGATGAAGAAGACCAAGGGAAAGATCATCTTCACTGCGGTTTTGGCCGCTTTTTCTTCAGCAATTTGACGCCGTTTAGTTCTCATTGAATCACTTTGAACTCGCAATGCTTGAGCAATACTTGATCCGAATTTGTCTGCTTGAATTAAGATACTGGCCAATGAATGTAGATCATCCACACCAGTTCGTTCTCCTAATTCATGTAGCACTTCGCTACGAGCGCGACCAACTTGAAGTTGGAAATTACAGAGTCCAAATTCTTCTGCAATTACGCGATACGTTTTCTTCATTTCTTCAGAGACCCGACGCATTGCCTGATCTAGTCCTAATCCAGCTTCGACACAAACGACCATCAAATCGAGTGCGTCAGGCAAAGCGAGAAAGATCTTTTCTTTACGTTTTCTTCCTAAATACCAGAGGCCAAGTCCGGGAATATAAAAGAAGAGCCCTGCAATTGCGACTGCTTTAAAAATCCCCGACTGATTAAATTGCCCTAGCAATACCACGGTTCCGCCACCCAGCATTAAACCTAAAATCAAACAGGCAAACTGAATTCCGAGAAACAGAGTCGGCGCACTCTCGCTACGAAAACCGGCATGGCTGAGTTTGTTTTTTAGTTTATTGGCATCTTTATCATTTCTAGGTTGCAGAGGCTTAGCGAGTGCAGGAGAGACATTTTCCAGCATCTTCGCCATCGCTTCGGAGGTTGTAGCACTACTCTCTCTATTTTTTCGTAGCAACGGATCTTTGAATTCATCTAATCGATCTTCCGCGCGACTGCTCTTTTGACTGAACATGTCAAACAACCACCAAGCAGCAACGGCAATCATTCCGAATACCGCCACTGGAATAACGTAGATCATATTGATGTTTTCTAAGTTCATAGCGAATTACACCTTGATATCAATAATTTTTTTGATGACATAAGCACCTAATAATTGTGCCACGACCGCACCAGCAAGCATTTGGTTTCCTAGTGGATCGGTGAACAGCATCATCACATAGGTTGGATTAAGTCTCCACATCACAATAAACAATACAGGAGGCATGGCTAGTAGAACGATTCCTGAGATGCGACCTTCGCCTGTCAACGCCTGGATTTGGCCACGCAGTTCCATTCGTTGCCTCACAAGTTTACCGATCTTGTCTAAAATTTCGGCCAGATCGCCCCCGGTTTGTCTTTGTAAAACAATCGCTGTTCCAAAGAATTTCAAGTCGAGATTCGGAATGCGTTCCGTCATTAGTTCGATCGCATCCTCTAAGGGAACTCCTAAGTTTTGCGATTCAAATACTTTGCGAAATTCACTTCCGATAGGCTCTTTCAATTCATCCCCTACCAGTTGAAAACCGGCCCCTAAGCTGTGTCCTGCGCGTAAAGCACGAGAGATTAATTCTAACGCATCAGGCATTTGGTTTCCGAACGCATTGAGCCTACGCCCGCGTTTAAATTTCACCCAAGTAATTGGACAAATCGCAAGCATCACTGCAACGATAGGTCCAACATAAACTGGAGCACCAATGATTGTCGGAAGTACAAGCCCTGCGCCAGCCAACCCTAGAGTGACCAGGACAAATTTAGAAACAGACATATTGCTTTGTGCCTGCTCTAAGAAGAGTTTGAGATTGAAGTACTTTGCAACAAAGTCTTCTATTTGGTTCGTTTCCCCTAATAGGTCGGCGTTTAGCAAGCCACCTTGGTTGCTGATGCCCGGTATTGATGACGTGTTTGAACTGCCAGTCATTGAATCTAATCGGCTCTCAACTTGTTCATTCACATCTCCACGCAGTAGCATGGCGAGTCCACCTACAAGAGCAGCGACACCGACAAATGCAGCAATTGGAATTAAGATTGATAACATAGTAAGTTTTTCCTTTGCTCCAATGTTTGTGAGTTCGATTAATCTTGCATCATCACTCGTTGACGGAACGCACTGGCCGGTAGATGCACGCCTGCGGATTCAAGTCGGGTCATGAAATTGGGGCGAACGCCTGTCGAAATAAATTGTCCACGAGCCCGGCCAGTTTCATCAATGCCTGATTGTTCATATTTATAAATGTCTTGCATCACAACCGTGTCTTGTTCCATGCCGATGATTTCAGTAATGTGTGTGACACGCCTGCCACCTCCTTGTAATCGATTGACTTGAATGACCAAATCTACCGCACTTGCAATTTGCTGACGCATTGCCTTGATTGGCAGGTCAAATCCACCCATGGAAATTAATGTTTCAATCCGAGCAATCGCATCTCGTGGAGTATTCGCATGCACCGTGGTCATGGAGCCTTCATGGCCTGTGTTCATGGCTTGTAGCATGTCGAGAGTCTCGGCTCCACGACACTCACCAATAATGATTCTTTCTGGTCGCATACGCAGTGCATTTCGCACTAAATCGGTCGCAGTAATTGCCCCTTTTCCTTCGACGTTGGGAGGTCGAGTCTCTAGCCGCACAACATGTTCTTGTTGCAACTGAAGTTCCGCAGCGTCTTCAATAGTAATGATTCGTTCACTATCTGAGATAAAGCTAGATAAGGTGTTCAGTAAGGTAGTTTTTCCAGAGCCTGTACCGCCGGAAATAATGATATTCAAACGCGCCTTCATGGCCCCTTCGAGTAGCATGACCATTTCTGGAGTGAATGCCTTGAAGTTCAGAAGATCTTCTAACTTCAGAGGGTTTGACCCAAAGCGGCGAATGGAAACGGAAGCACCGTCGAGTGCCAAAGGGGGAATGATTGCATTGAAACGCGAGCCATCAGGCAAGCGTGCATCAACCATCGGGCAGGTTTCATCAACACGTCTGCCAACCTTAGACACAATACGGTCGATTATTTGTAACAGATGATCGTTGTCACGAAATGTGACACTGCTTTTTTCGATCTTGCCCCCTTTTTCGCAGTAAATTTGGTGAGGACCATTGATCATGATATCACTGATCAAAGGGTCTTTGAGCAATAACTCAAGTGGTCCGAGTCCAAAAGTTTCATCCAGAACTTCCTCAATCAAGCGATCTCGTTCGTTTCGGTTGAGTAAGGTTTCTTCGGTATCGCACAGATGTTCGACAACTAATCTGATTTCGCGTCGTAAGGTTTCGCCTTCAAGTTCACCGACTTTGGACAAATCAAGCTTGTCTACAAGCTTTCCATGAATCCGTCGTTTGAGATTTTCAAACTCAACATTCTTGGAGTCCACATTTTTTTCATCGGATTGTAATGTTCTCACTTTTGATTCCTTACCTGACTCGCAGGGGCCTTGTTGGGAGCGGAAGCCAATTGCCTGGAGTTACGTCTAGATTTAGGAGAAACAATGGCATCCTGCTGAAGGATAGCTTATGCAATCAATGGTCGCAGGAGTGAAAGGCAACAATTAACAAAAGAATTGACGGTCATTACGATTACATCAAATAAGCAGATTCTTTTGTCGCATGGGTAGAAAGGAAATGCGAGTGATTACAGTCTGTCATTATTCAGTTGATGACTAATCAACTGAATTCACTTCAGATTGGCTTGCATTGCTTTTACTTGAGAGAAAACTGAACCATCGTCCAATTCCATTTTCGGATTCTGGAGTGTCAGACTTCGTCTGATCGTTGGAAAAATGGTTTGCCATTTGCTTGATCGACTGAGTGATTGAAGACTTTGGAGCATGTTCAATCAGTGGAATACCATTGTTGCGGACTTCACTCATGACTCGATAGTCATTGGGGATTTGCCAGAAGTTATCAACGTCGATTGTCTCTTTAGCTTTCTTTAAGCTAATTTGCCCACTTTCCAGTCCAATGCGATTAACTACGATTTCGGTCTTTTCTTTGAGTCCCTCGATCTCGCCAAACGACATCATCAGACGAACCGTATTTCGTAGACAAGGCAAATCCAACTGAATCATGATCAGGCTTGTACTGGCTTCTTTCAAGGCAACCATGTCTAATTTGCTATAGCTTTTCGATAGATCGATAATGAGATGCGTGAATGTGGCCTTCATCAGACCGAGAACGCGTTGAAAATCAGCAGGATTGATCAGGCTGTCTTCATGCAATTGAACTGGTCGTGGTAACAGAAACAAGCCAGACGAGTGTTCTGTTAATGATCGTTTTAACAGATTGAAATCTAATCGCTCAATGTTTTGTGCGACATCAACTAAGGTGTAATCTGGAATGGTGTCTAAGCACACATCGGCATCGCCTAGAGCCAAGTCTAAGTCGATTAAGGCAACATTGTGATCTTTGTTCTGTGCCAAAGCACAGCCCAGGTTGACTGCCAAACTGGTTGAACCAACTCCGCCAGTTGCTCCGCCTATCGTAATGACTTTGCAACCACGAGATTTCGTTTCACCACGCCCATTTTTTTGATTGCTGATTCGATCAAGAGCCGCCACCAGTTCTTCTATCGTCAGCGGTTGCGTTAAAAACTCTTTTGCGCCAGCACGCATTGCTTGTAGAATCAGATTGCCATCGGTCGAACTGCTAAGCACTAAGACACTGCATTCAGGTGCTTTCGCAGCTAGTTCTGCAACAAGATCTAAGCCCTTCTCTGGATCAGCGTCAAGCGAGACGATTCCAACATCAGGGTTGGTTTGACTGACAACATCAGCGAAGAATTCATAGCGAGAACACTCTGCTTCTAGCCAGACGATATCCATGGCTAGCAAGATAGATTTCAATGATTCACGTGTTGAATCTTGTGGATCAACAACAGCGACTCGCAAAACATTGTTCATGGCAGGTTAACTCTAAGCATTCGTTTCAAAATTGAATTCAATGACACAGCAATACTTCAATAGGCAAGTATAGGCCGTAGTTAGAGTTGCCGCTTAAAAATTAAGTTCATCAAACCCAATTGGGCCGATCAATCCAAGCTCCGCTGGTAGTGATTGTGCCGATAAAGTGACCTCTGGAACTTGAGGAACTGGTGCTGTGAGATTGCTTGAGTCAGGCTGTACTGGTTGTCGAATGCTCGTCTGATCAGGGGCAAATCGACGAAGCAGTTTCGCATCTCGTTTGGTCGGAACGATTTGAATCGTCGCTTCAGGCACAGTCGGACCGGCTGGAACAATCGCACCGGTTGGAACGTCTTCGTACTGCTCAATAAGTACACCGCCGGAAGTACCTGGTTGATAATTGTTGGGCTCGCAATTAGGCACTTCGGCATACCCTCGCCAATAGAGTTCTTTATCGTTTAGAATGCCGGTCGATGAGCCAGGATATTCCAGAGGAACTTCGACAGCATCGAGCGCACCCACTAGTTCAGGTGTTACCATAATTATTAATTCGACTTCTTCAATTTCATTATGAACTCTGCGAAAAGGAACACCAAAGTAAGGGAGGTCAGCCAAGTAAGGAATTCCGCCATTAGTGGTCACTATTCTTTCTTCAATGAGCCCTGCTAATACAATCGTTTGGCCTGATCTTAATTCCACGGCAGTATCAATATTTCTAGTTCTAAAGCCAGGGACAGTACCAAAACCAAGACTCTCGTCGATTGAGCTAATCTCAGGTCGGATTTCTAAGCGAATGTTTCCATTACCGAGAACGATAGGTACGAAGTCAACTTGAGTCCCAAACTTTTTAAAGTCGACAGCAGGTGGTTGATTATTTCCTGTAGGAAGTGAATAGGCAACCTCGCCACCTGAATGAAACACTGCTGGCCGACCACTGATCGTCAGTAAATTCGGTTCTGACATTAATTTAGCGACTTTGTTTTCTCTTAGAGCTTCGAGTTCAACAAACAAATTGCTTGTAACGGACCCAATAAATACATTATGGTCGATAGCCAAATCACTTGAAATAAAATCACCAGCAGTAAAATTAATCCCTAAGTTCCTCAGCTTCGTCCGAGATATTTCATAGACTTTCACCTTCAACATAACTTGTTGAACACCACCAACGGTAATGTTGTTAATTACTTTGGGATAGTAGTCTTCGGCCATCTCAACGATGAGAGACACCGCTTCAGGGCGGTCAACATAGCCAGAGAGAATCACGCTACTTGATAGGGGGCGTACTCGAATCGAGGAATGCGGAAATTCCGATTCAAGTAACATTTGTAGTTCACGGCCATCTCCGGTAATAATGACATCAATGGTATGAATGCTGCCATCTTCTGACCAAAGGTTCACCTGCGTCACGCCGGGTTTGGTTGCGGAGACCTGAATTTGATTTTGAGCCAGCGGGGTCAAGGTCAACAAATCTGGATTGTTCACCTGAGCTTTGGGGATATTGGTGTCCAACGTAAAGATACGACTTGAATTGACCATAATTTCAAGCCGCTGATTGGGTGCGTTTACATGAAAGTTCACGCTTGTGGGGTTCTGTATTTGGGCTTCTGCTATCTGTATGGCAGAAGAAACGATCATGCACGTTGCAGTAATTGAAAGTAATGAGAGCAACAAGCTTCGTTTAATAATCATCCGTGAATATCCTAGCGTAAAATAGGTACGCGCCCCAGTCATCCGTGTAAAAGAGCCCATAATCCATCGGGCTCTGACATTTTTTTATTCTTCTGCTTCAGTGTTTGTAGGAAAGCTAATCTCCTCAGAGGCGTCACCTTTCACAGGCGTCCCAGAGGAAATTGGTGTTTGTTGACCAGTTGGTCGTTGCTGTTTGACCGGAAATTGGTTGAATGAATTTCCGCCAGAGCGAACTTCCTGTGGAAGTCCCCCTTCTTTATTGAACTCAAATCGTTTAACACCATCGGGTGAGATCAAATCCATAGTCCAAGCCGGTTTGGATTCTGTCATCACTGGCTGAGTTACTACTTCTGGACTTGATTTACCGAAGTTTTCTAAAAAATCACCGAATGACCCTTGGTCATCGGAGTTTGCTTTCACCTGTTTTTCGGTGGTATCAGGGTCTGCATTTTCTTGTATCCCTAGAATTTCCTCAAGTGTCGCATCGTCAGTATCGCCGAGATCTTCATCATTCGGAGGACGTAATGAAAGGCTTAAAGTGCCTATCTGCGAAGCCAAGGTCAACACTTCAACTTGAGATGGTATGACAAGGAGTGAGACTGTTTTCGCAGCGATGGAATTTCCACCATCACCCGAATCACGTGTCACTTGCTCGTTGACTGCAAAGACTCGAACATTTTTTAGGAAGGTTCGAGTAATCGCTTTTTTGGTTCCAGGAAGACTCTTGAGATATATCAAGACATCAACGCGGTCGCCAGGCAAGATTAATCCAGAGGCAGCGCTTTCGGCAGTCACACGAACAGCAATTGAGCGATATCCAGTGGGGATCAGTTTCGAGGCACCGCGGTCTTCGTCTGAACCGAACAGATTTCGAGAAAAGATTGGTGCTCCAGTATAGATTCGATCACGTGCCAAATGTAATTCAACATCTTCGATCTTTGATAACGCACCTTCTGGTACACGATCTTTCGGCCACTCTTCTAGTTTTACCATTTCGGCTGTCAGTGATTCGTTGATATCTATATCTTCGATCGCGACAAATATCTTTACCATCTCTACGGCTGGAACTTGTTTGGTATTCTTGGAATCAAGAACTTGTGTGATCCCAACTGATGCAACTAGGCCACATCCGCTCGCGATAACAATTAGTATGATTGCTTTAGGACGCATTGTCTTTCCTTTCTGCCAACTCTACCTGAACTGGTCTAGCTGGCAGTGTTACACGATAGCGTGCAAAATGGTTGATATCTTGTTCATCGGAACAGGTGCTGCAAATGAGCAAAAACTAATCGTTACGCCAAATAACCGGTAAAATGGTTGCATTGGACATCATCGTTTTGATCGGAATCTTCCATCCCTGTTCTAATTGACCGTCACAGCCAAACGACTATCGTAAATACAGGAAACATGGCAAAAAGGTAATATACATCTGTTGCCGTGTCTCATCGTTATGATCGGAATAACCGTCAAGCTTTATGTAGGGTGAAAAGTTTGCTCGTTAAACGTTTTTCAAAGTGCCTATATTCACAAGTTGTGGTAAGGATCTATAATTTTAATGTCTTTGAAAAGTGATCGATCAGAGGAGTAATCCGATCCAAGCGAAGTAACCAATGGTTCCAATCGCAATTGGAATGCCATAAGGCAACAGTAACATGCTAGGTTTACGCTCAGCCGCAATGGCTGCTAGCTGATTCGGGTCTTTGATTGTCATAATCTCGTTCAGGATCACTCTGGCCTGATTGGTATGTTTCTTCCAGCCATTGCGATAACCGACCATTAGCATGGCACAAATTGCACCGGCAACAGCAGAGATACAGAAGGCATAAAAGGTATGAGTTCCGTGCATCCAAGCTCCAACGCCTGCTAGCAACTTGACGTCTCCAGCGCCCATGCCTCCGATAGAATACAAAGGCAAGAGCAATGCTAGGCCAACAATAGTTCCCATCATGCTCCAACCGAGACCTTCCCAGCCAAATGCTACTCCGCTGTAAATCCAGCCAGTAATCACAAAAGGAAAGGTGATCCAATTGGGCACTTTCAATTCGAAGCCATCGATGACAGCCGCTAAAATCAGTGTGATCGTTACGACCCAAACCGGCCAATTATCGATCATCGACTGGCCCATATCAAAAATAATTCCCATGACTCTCTCTCCTCAGTCGGCGATCCCCTGTTCGGGGCCGATTTACCTGGAATTCCTAAGTTTCTTACGATTGGTTTTGCACACTATTTTGTCAGCGAGCAAAATGTTATTTGCTGAGAAAATCTAGGTTATAGAACGAGGTAATCTGCATATTTCTTCTCGAATTATCAAAAAAGTCCTCTGAATTTGGATAGTCAAGAGATACCAGTTGATCAAATATTCCAATGACTGGCGTAAAAAAAGCCCTTTGACTCTACAAGTAGAGACAAAGGGCTTTCGGTTTTATCATCCTTGCGATGACTCCAACTAAAAGTCATGGCATACGACTAGATCAGCTTAAATTAAGCTCCACCAGTCGCATTGGCAGTAGACATGTCAGCTCCAATTTTGGTGAAGGTTGCGTTTGCTTGTGTACCAATCGCTTGGATAGCGGTTAAACACACAATCACAATCAACGCCAACATTACAGCATATTCCACTGCTGTTGGGCCATCTTCTGATACGAGGAAACGTTGTACTTTCAATGCGAGACTATTCATGGGGTTCCTCCAAAGGGTGCCGGAATCGGCATAAAAAAAGGATGTTTTGATAGTGCTTCGATCTTATGCGAATCGTCGACTCGCAGGCCTGTCTATAGCAGATCGAAATACATCATAAAAAGGTTAAAAAGTGCCCTAATCCCATGAAACATGCCCAAAGTAACTAATGCTTCGATAGATAATTTCTATCTCAGCAATCCCTTCGGCAACCAGGCTTCCACTCATTGTGGCCCTTGGTTTTGCGTCCCGTTTTCACAAACGGTTTGCCCTTTCGAGGTCATAGAGGCGAACAGGCCTTTGGCCCATCTTTCACCGATACCTTCAAACATCAAATGATGTTAAGAAATCAGAATTTAAAAGACGGGTAGTTTGACAAGACGATTTTTTAAATCGTTGCCAGAGAGTTATCAGTGATTGACCCTCTGAACACTTGAAACTTAGTTCGTGTACCGGCAGAGTCAAACATCTGACTTTAGATAATCTGGGAATAAACATGAAAATAACTGCGGCGACAGACGTAACTACTGTACCTATTGGATTTTATCTCAAGTTCATGTTTAGAAAAGAAAAGCGAATCCATTAAAGAGAAACTTCTCGATAGCTCATATCAAGCAAGTCCATGGGATGATAAACATCGAGCTTTACGCCTTGGGAGCGTGCTTGTTGCTCTATTTGTAGCGCACAGCCTGCGTTGGCGGTGATGGCCGCGCTGGCGGAAGTGCTAATGATATTATCCATTTTTCGTTGACTCAAACGATCCGACATTTCTGGCTGCGTCATATTATAAGTACCAGCCGCACCGCAACAGAGTTCAGATTCAGGCAACGGAATTAATTTCAAACCAGGAATGGCCTCTAGCAGATTTCTCGGTTGCTGACGGATTTGCTGCGCATGGGCCAGATGACAAGCATCGTGATAAGTGGCAGTTAAAGAAATCTTTCCCTTGGGAGGTATCAGCCCAAGTTCATCGAGAAACTCGTTGACATCACGAATCTTCTCTTCCAATTGCTTTCGAGCAGGCTGGCCTTCATCTTGCCAGTGGTGTCCGTATTCTTTTAGCATGGCCCCGCAGCCGGCAACATTGACAATCACTGCATCAATATCTGGAATATCAAAAGCCGTTACATTTTGATCGGCAAACTCTTTGGCTGGTTCACTCTCGCCTGCATGAAAATGAATGGCTCCACAACAAACTTGATTACGAGGCACCACCACATCGCAGCCGTTTTCCTGTAGCACACGCACGGTCGCCCATTGCGTATGGTCAAACATCACACTACCGATACACCCTGTGAATAAAGCAACTTTTGCCCGCCGTGTTCCCTTGGCTTCAAAGAATTCCGGCAACGGGGGTGCCTCTGGTTTCAGCTTCGGTAGCATGCGAGACATGCGATCAAGAGGCTTGGGCAATAACGAAGAGACTAGCTTGGTGCGGATGATCCAATCGAGCCCTAGTCGTTGTAACCAGCGAGCTGGTGCCAATGCTCGACGTAATTTTTTGGGGTATGGGAATGTATCGAACAGAAATTTGCGCATCAACCAGCTAGGCGGATCGCCATCCGCGACTGCTTGTTCTTGCATGGCTAAACGGAACGGCTCAATGATATTTCCATATTGCACGCCAGAAGGACACGCACTTTCGCAAGCGCGGCAATCTAAACATAAATCAAGATGGCGTTTGACTTCTGCTGTCGCTTCAATACGTTCGTCCGCAACGGCTCGCATCAAGTAAATGCGGCCACGCGGGCTATCGTTCTCGTTGCCTAATTCAACGTAAGTTGGGCATGACGCAGTGCAGAGCCCGCAGTGTACGCAATCAAGAAACAGTCCATAGTCAATTTTACTGGCGGGATTTGTGCTTTTAATCTCGTGCGTGTCGCTCATCGATTTTTCTCAATTCAGGAAGATAGGTTATTATCGATAAACAAATCGACCAGGGTTTAGTACGTTGTCAGGATCAAACTGTTGTTTCACATCGTTCATCAAATCATAAGGAACGCCAAGTCCTCCCCAAGTCAATTGATGCGTGCATTCTTGATTGCCAGGATTGGATATCACACACACATTGCCGCCACTAGATGAAACCGCTGGTAGCAGATGTGATGACAAGAGATTGGCGATTCCAATACCAGGAATTTCTGACATGCGGATATGAACAATGCCATTGAGTGCATGCGACACGATATCAGCGTTGTGATCTAACTGGCGAACGAGTTCACAAAACGAGACGACTTGACTGCTTCTAAGGCTGGCTTTGAGAACCAGCGGTGAAACATTCTCATTTGCCTGGTTTGCCGGAAATTCAACCAGCCTCTCCCATAGTAGGTCGCTCTGTTGTTGGTCAAGACTGGAAACCTGTTGTGCCTGAAGCTGCGATAGTTCAGCAGAAAGAGTGCTCTCCATCCAGTCAACTTCAGTGGAAGTTCCCGACAGTAATACTGCCAACACGGATTGCTGATCATTGATTGACAATAAGTTCAAGCATTCCATCGAGGCAATCTGTGGACCTTGTAAAAGTTCAACCGCTGATGGTGTCACCTCGGAACTTGCCAGTGATTCCAATACTTCTTCAATCTTTTCGGGGCGATTATCGGCAAGGACAATCATTTTTTGATCAGTCGACTTGGGTCGAACCTTTAGCGTGACTTGCGTGATGATTCCTAGAGTTCCTAGTGATCCAGTGAGCAGCTTGCAGAAATCGAACCCTGCCACATTTTTCACCACTCGTCCGCCACCGTGAAAGACTTTCCCTAGTCCGCTAACCGCTTCAATGCCAATCACGTAGTCTCGGATCGTGCCCATGCCCAATCGACGTGGACCATTCCAGCCAGTCGCAATCACTCCGCCGATCTGTGCTTGATCACTACATGGAACGTCAATCGGCAGTTCTTGATTTTCTGCGGCTAAGATCGTCTTCAATTGATCCATCGTCATGCCGGCCTGCACGGTGACTGTCATGTCTCGCGCAGGGAAATCAACCAACTGGTTGAGCTTTGCCATAGACAAACCGGTGCCTGATTGTTTGGCAGGCATTCCATAATCTAAGGACGTTTGTCCGCCGAGCGGATAAATTGCGGTCTCTTGTTCTCGTGCATTCAGAATAGAAGCTTGAATCTCTTCTATTGTGCTAGGTTCAAGAGTCTCTTGAATCGGTAATTGGTTGATAATACTACTCACGTTTCTCTAGTTCGTTTTCAAATACACAATGTCGTTGTACACACGAATGATTGGAATTGAACTTACATCGCTGCTCTACGCCCAGGATGCTTGTGTTCTAGTCCACAAGCGCCAGCAGTGGGTAACATTTTGCCGGGGCTGAGTCGATTGGTCGGGTTAAACGCAATTCGCAACCGAGTCATTGCATCTAGATCATCCTCCGTAAATAACTTCCGCATAAAGTCAATCTTTTCAACACCAATTCCATGCTCGCCAGTCACGCTGCCACCGCAGTCGATGCACTCTTGTAGAATCTCGGAGGAAGCATCAAGTACTCGTTTTACTTGAGCACCATCTCTCTCATCGAACAAGAGAATCGGGTGGATATTTCCATCGCCAGCATGAAATACATTCACAATCTGAATATCGTATTTCTTACTGACTTCACGAATCCGTTTTAATATCTGGGGAAGTTTAGTCCGCGGCACTACTCCATCTTGTGTGCAATAGCTAGGGCTCAGCCTTCCAATTGCCCCGAATGCCTGTTTGCGACATTTCCAAAGAGCGGCTCGCTCTTGATCGGTTTCGGCTTGGCGTACTTCCGTTGCACCATATTGATTGCACAGTTCTATGATGCGTTGTTTTTGTTCGTTGAGCCCCGCTTCTAATCCATCGATTTCAATCAGCAAAACCGCGCCGGCATCTAGCGGGAAACCAAAATGGAACGCTTCTTCCAGCGCCACAATGATATCGTGATCCATCAGCTCTAACGCGGCCGGTACAATTCCTGAACCAATAATTTCGCTAATGGTTTGCGTGGCGTCTTCTACGGTGTCGAACACCCCGAGCATCGTTCGCCACGATTGAGGATCTCGGGTCAATCGAACCCAGGCCTTGGTGACAATTGCCAGTGTGCCTTCGCTGCCAACGATTGCTCCGACTAGGTCTAATCCTGGAGCATCTTCTGTTGGCCCGCCTAGTTGAATAATTCTTCCGTCTGCCAGAACCGCTTCGACGCCAAGAATATGATTGACCGTGACTCCGTACTTTAAAGTGTGAGGGCCGCCGGAGTTTGTTGCCACATTGCCACCAATGGTGCAAGCCCCTTGGCTCGAAGGATCAGGTGCATAGTGATAGCCGCTTCCCTTTAACGCGTTGGTAAGCCAGACATTGACCACGCCGGGCTCTACCACTGCAAACCGATCTCGCAGATTGATCTCTAGAATCTCTTTCATACGCGTGAGAACAATCATCACGCCGCCGCCGACTGGCAAAGTACCGCCTGCTAAACTGGTGCCTGCTCCACGCGGCAAAAATGGTATATCGGCCCTATTACAGACTTTGACAATTTCAGAAACTTGCTCCGTTGTCGTTGGAAAGACAACCACATCTGGTGAATTCTTATCAATTACAAAACCATCGCACTCGTAGACCATCAGTTCGCTACGTGCAGTCAGAACTGCCTCGTGGCCAACGATCTTACGCAATTGGGCAATGGTATCTTGTGAGATTTTAGTCGAGGAGTTCAGTTTCATCAGGGCATCGCTCTTAGAAAGAGAGTGGGAAGGCCCTCTGATTATAAGGCAATCGATGTTCAGTTTGAACTAAGCTTAAAAAGATTTTTGATGAACAAAGAAAAGTTGTGTACTTCCAGATTCGTTCAGTTTCTCCGCCGATTGCGTTGCTAGCAGCGGTATTTGGTCTTGGCAGTTTGAACTGGTTTCGCTATATATTCTCGGCCAGTTTACAGAGTTTGAAGCGTCTATCACCAATAGGACAAGCAACGTACATGTTTTTCACTGCTATTCGAATTATGCCAACCTTGTTTTTAACTGGCTTACTGATTGCATTGAATTGTTCCAACAGTGCTGCGCAGCAGTTCTATCAGCATTTGCCCGTACTAAATCAGGCTCCTGTTTACAATCCTTCTGATATCCAACTCTCGATTTATTCTGATTCTCAGTATCCAACTCAACCTGCTATTACACAAGAACTACCCTATTTGGCACCCATGCTAGATTCTTACCCTCAAGCCAATGCCGATGAACTCATCAGCTACGACCCTCTGCCGATGGTCGAGGCAATTGAGACGCAAATTGAACTACCTGAAATTGTGAATGAGATTTCCGAGTCAATTGAAATCGAAGAACTCGATGCATCAGACTATGGTTATTTTGAATCCATCCCCTACGACGAATGGGTGCATGCCGATTATTGGTTTGGTCGCGCGAAATGGAAAAACAGCTTAGAGTTTGGGTTAAACGGCCAGACAGGCAACGCCGAATCTGTCAACTTTAGAGTCGGCGGGAAAATTAAACGGGAAGGCAAGCGGACCAACTTCCTCGCCGATATCAAGCACTCCAGGGCCAGTTCATCGGGCATTCAAAATGAAAACAACGCGCTGTTCAATGGGAAAATTGAATGGCCGTTCATGGATCGAAAATGGCATTTCTTTTTGAAAAATGGGTTGGAATACGACGAGTTTAAAGATTTTGACCTGCGTGTCTCGGTCAGTACTGGTTTGGGTTACAAGTGGATTAAAACAGAACGCACTGACCTGACATTCAGTTTTGGCTCTGGTATCTCACGAGAATATGGCTCCTCCGATAACAGCATCGTCCCGGAAGGCCTGTTTGCCATCGAGTTTGATCATGAACTGACAGAACGTCAGTCGATTGACTTCAAAATGGATCACTTTCCAGACTGGACCGGTTTCGGAGAATTTCGAAATGTCACGGACTTTGGCTATAACATCATGCTCGATGAATCATTGAGCCTAAAATTAGGTCTGGTCAATCGCTATGACAGCACGCCTAATAATAGCCAGCGTAACGACTTAAATTACGCCTTGCTACTTTTGTGGAAGAACTAAATCGACCGCGAAAAACTCTTGAAGTTGGGATTGATAATCGAGGCAAGACGTTCGTGTAATCCCAGGTGAATTTCCGGCGATGATGTTTATCTAGTATTCCCCATGGGTTCCTTCTGCCGTATCGAAGTGGAACTAATATTTTGTTACTACTCTACAATTGGGAAGAGCTATCTTGAGTTCTAACACTCCGGCATTCGTGATCTGCGTTTTGACGAGGTATAGGTAATCCAGACTAGTCAGGCCTTTCAGATGTTCCAATCTGGCATCCGTGATTTTTGTGCCGGAGAGGTTCAGGCTTGTCAGTCTGGTAAATCCTTTCAGATGCTCCAATCCCTCATTCGTGATCTGAGTGCCGTTAAGATACAGTTGATTAAGGCTGGTCAGAGCTTTCAGACGCACCAACCCGGCATCCGTGATTATTGTCTCGCTTAGGGACAGGTAACTCAATCTGGTCAAGCCTTTCAGGTGTTCCAAGCCCGCATCCGTGATTTTTGTGCCTTTGAGCCCCAGGCTTGTCAGACTTGTCAAGCCTTTCAGATGCTCCAATCCCTCATCCGTGATCTGCGTATTATCGAAGTACAGAGTATTCAAACTGGTCAGGCTTCTCAGGTCCTCCAACTCGGCATCCGTGACCTGCGTGTCGCTGAAATGGACTTCAATCACCTCACCTGATTTTTTATCGAGAATGACAAAGCCGCCTAACTTTTCGATTTCCTCGATGGCGGCTGCCTCTTCTGATGTTGGCAACGTTTCCTGAACGACTGGCGTAGACTCAGTCCCGCACCCACACAAGAGTAGAACGAGCATAAACACTAAAGCAAGAAACGGTTTCATGATTGAGCCTTGGTTTGGATTGATAATAGAGCTAAGACGTTCGCGTGGTCCCATGTGAATTTCCGGCGATGACATTTGTCCAGCATTTCCCATGGGTTCCCTCTGCGGTAGCGAAGTGGACCTTATTATTCTATCACATCACAATTGGGAAGAGCTGCCTTGAGTTCTGACAGCCCGGCGTCCGTGATCTGTGTGTCGTTGAGGTATAGAGTTTTCAGACTGGTCATACCTTTCAGATGTTCCAGTCCGGCATCCGTGACCTGCGTGTCTTCGAGGTAAAGGTGTCTCAGACCAGTCAAGTCTTTCAGATGTACCAACCCGGCATCCGTGATCTGCGTGTTCCTGAGGTGCAAGCGATTGAGACTGGTCAGGCCTTTCAGATTTTCCAGTCCAGCGTCCGTGATCTGCGTGTCGCTGAGGTGCAGGATATTGAGACTGGTCACGTCTTTCAAATGTTCCAGCCCCGCATCCGTGACCTGTGTGCCGTTGAGGCTCAGGTGTGTCAGACTAGTCAGGCCTTTCAGATGTTGCAGTCCGGTATCCGTGATCTGCGTCTCGCCGAGATACAGAATATCCAGACTGGTCATGCCTTTCAGGTGTTCCAGCTCGGCATCCGTGATTTTCGTGCGGAGGAGATTCAGGGTATTCAGTTTGCTCAGGCCTTTCAGATGCTTCAGTCCAACGCCCGTGATCTGCGAGCCGCTGAGGTGCAGGGCATTCAGACTGGTTAAACCTTTCAGATGTTCCAACCCAGCATCCGTGATTTTTGTGTCTTCAAGGTAAAGATAAGTCAGACTAGTCAAACCTTTTAGATGTTCTAATCCCTCATCCGTGAGCTGCGTGCTCCAGAGAGTGACTTGAGTCACCTCACCTAATTCGTTGAGCGTGACCAAGCCGCCTAACTTTTTGATTTCCGTGACAGCGGCAGCCTGTTCTAAAGTTGGCAACGTTTCCTGGACGCACCCGCAGAAGAGTAGAACGATTGGAAACACTAAAGCGAGAAACGGTTTCATGATTGGGCCTTTATTGGGATTGATAATAGAGCTAAGACGTCCGTGTGGTCCCAGGTGAATTTCTGAAGATGACATTGATCCAGCATTTTCCATGAGTTCCCTCTGCCGTAGCGAAGTGGGACTTATTGTTTGTTTACGTTACATTTGGGAAGAGCTGTCTTGAGTTCTGACAGCCCGGCATCCGTGATCTGCGTGTTGCTGAGGTCCAGGTGTGTCAGACTGGTGAGTCCTTTCAAATGTTCCAGTCCAGCATCCGTGATCTGCGTGCCGCTGAGGTACAGCTTAGACAGGCTAGTCAGGCCTTTCAGATGTTCGATCCCAGCATCAGTGATCTGCGTATTATCGAGGACCAAGTGTGTCAGGCTGGTCAGTCCTTTCAGATGTACCAGCCCGGTATCCGTGATCTGCGTGCTAAGGAGGCCCAGTGTATTCAGTTTGGTCATGCCTTTCAGGTGCACCAATCCCTCGCCCGTGACCTGCGTCTCGGAGAGGCCCAGGTGTGTCAGACGAGTCAAGCCTTTCAGATGTTCCAGTCCGGCACCCGTGATCTTCGTGTCGTTGAGGGTCAGGTTATTCAGACTGGTCAAGCCTTTCAGATGTTCCAGTCCGGCATCCGTAATCTGCGTGTTGTGGAGGCCCAGTGTATGCAGTTTGGTCATGCCTTTCAGGTGCACCAATCCCTCGCCCGTGACCTGCGTGCCACCAAGGGTCAGGATATTCAGACTGGTCAAACCTTTCAGATGTTCAAGCCCGGCATCCGTGATCTGCTTGTCATCGAGCATGACTAGAGTCACCTCACCTGATTTGTTGAGCACGACCAAGCCGCCTAACTTTTTGATTTCCGTGATTGCGTCAACCTGTTGTGACGGTGACAATGTTTCCTTGCTCGTCTTCACGTTTTCTACACTAATGCGGCAACTGGGCAATGCACGTTTCAACTGTGCAACCCCGTCTCTGCTGATAAACGTACCTGAAATATCAAGGTTTTTAAGTGACTCTAACGCGAGTAAATGCTTGAGCCCGGTATCCGTGACCTGTGTGCCTTCGAGCATCAGGTATTCTAGACTGGTCAGACTTTTCAAGTGCTTCAGTCCAGCATCCGTGATCTGAGTGTCTTTGAGAAATACGGCTTCCAGACTGGTCAAGCCTTTCAGATGTTCTAGCCCGGCATCCGTGATCGGCGTGTCTTCGAGCATCAGGCCTTTTAGACTGGTCAGACTTTTCAAATGTTTCAGTCCAGCATCCGTGATCTGAGTGTCTTTGAGAACTACGGCTTCCAGACTAGTCAGGCCTTTCAGATGTTCTAGCCCGGCATCCGTGATCTGCGTGTTATCGAGGACCAGGGTTGTCAGACTGGTGAGGCCTTTCAGATGTTCCAGCCCAGCATCCGTGATCTGCGTGCCGCTGAGGTTCAGGTATTCTAGACTGGTCAAGGCTTGCAGATATTTTAGTCCAGCATCCGTGATCTGTGTTTCGTAGAGAGTGACTTTAGTTACCGAACCTAATTGGTTGATCACAACCTTGCCGCCTAATTTTTTGATTTCTGTGACAGCGAGTTGAGCTGTTGGCGAAATTTCCAGTTCTTTTATTACTCTGCAATTGGAAAGAGCTGCTATAAGTTTTGACAGTCCAGCGTTCGTGATCTGCGTGTCGTTGAGGTGCAGTTCATTCAGACTGCTCAATCCTTTCAGATGTTTCAGGCCGGCATCCGTGATCTGCGTGCCGTTGAGGAACAAGAATTCCAGACTGGTCATGCCTTTCAGGTCTTCCAGTCCAGCATCCGTGAGCTGAGTGCCCTTGAGGTCCAGGGCAATCAGACTGGTCAGGCCTTTCAGGTATTCCAGTCCAATACCCGTGATCTGCGTGCCGTTGAGACTTAGGCCCTTCAGACTGGTCAGGCCTTTCAGGTGCTCCAGTCCAGCATCCGTGATCTGAGTGCCCTTGAGGACCAGTTTTTCCAGACTGGTCATGCCTTTCAGATATTTCAGCCCGGCATCCGTGACCTGAGTGTCACTGAGGCCCAGGTTTTTTAGACTAGTCAAGCCTTTCAGGTGCACCAGCCCGGCGTGCGTGATCTGCGTGTTGCTGAGGCCCAGGATATTCAGACTGGTCAGACTTTTCAAGTGTTTCAATCCAGCATCCGTGATCTGAGTGTCGTTGAGATACAGGCCGTTCAGACTAGTCAGGCCTTTGAGGTGTTTCAGTCCGGTATCTGTGATTTTCGTGCCGTTGAGGAGCAGGTCTTTTAGACTGGTCAAGCCTTTGAGATGTTCCAGCCCAGCATCCGTGATCTGCGTGTCTTTGAGAATGACATGAATCACCTCACCTGATGGGTTGAGCGAGACCTTGCCGCCTAACTTTTCGATTTCCGCGATAGCGTCAACCAGTTCTGATGTTGGCAACTTTTCCTGGGCGGAAAGCGTAGACACAGGCCCGCAGAAGAGTACAACGAACGAAAACACTAAAGCGAGAAACGGTTTCATGATTGGGCCTTTATTGGGATTGATAATAGAACCAATTCAGGCTCTCAATGCCTCACAGTTTAACATTACCCCCTGTCGTGTCAAACTCCTCCCTCTTTGTGACTCCCGTCCTGTATCGTAGGCAAACGGGCGAAAAGTTATCTGGGAAATGTGGGTTAAGGCAAGTTCTCAGCCGCATTCTGGCCAAGTATACTGGTTTGATGGCCTTAATCGACCAAAGACCCTTTCCACCAGTTTGCATCTCACTATATCATTGTCTCAATTCCCCACTGAGAAACATCATGACCCGTCTGCCCCGTTGCTCTTCGTATTTATTTGCGATCTTGACCGTCCTAGTTTTCAGTAATTCATTTCCTGCTTCTGTCGATGCCGCAGAAGCACGCCCCAACGTGGTCATCTTTTTGATCGACGACATGGGCTGGACCGATCTTGGTTGCCAAGGCAGCACCTATTTTGAGACTCCCCATATCGATCAACTAGCGGCAGACGGAATTCGATTCACCAATGGATACGCGGCCTGTGCGGTTTGCTCGCCAACCCGGGCGGCGGTGATGACCGGCAAGTATCCTGCACGAATCGGAGTGACCGACTGGATCAGGGCCGAATTCCAAGGTGGCAAAATGCCCGCCAGCGGAAAGAACCCTACGGAATATATCGGGGGCAATAGTCGAAAGTTATTGTGCCCTCCCAATCCTTTATGGATGGAACATGAAGAAGTGACCCTGGCCGAGTTAATGAAGGCCAAAGGCTACAAAACCTGCTATATCGGAAAGTGGCATCTCGGTATGGAGCCATGGTATCCCGAGTCACAAGGGTTTGATTTCAACTACGGCGGCTGTGATTATGGGCAACCACCTAGTTATTTCGATCCTTATAAAAATGGCAAACTCACCGGCATTCCGACTTTAAAACCACGGAAAGATGGCGAGTACCTAACAGATCGTGAAGCGGACGAAGCCGTTGGATTTATCGAGAGCCATAAAGATCAGCCATTCTTCCTGTATGTAGCCAATTATGCGGTACACACACCGATTCAAGCAAAAAAAGAACTTATTGCAAAATACGAAGCCAAACCGAAAACCAATCAAAAAAATGCAGCGTATGCCGCGATGGTCGAAAGCGTGGATGACAGCGTCGGCACAATCCTCGCTTGCTTAGAACGTAATAAGCTGACCGATAACACCTTGGTACTATTTACTTCCGATAATGGCGGCCTGCTGGGGCCAACGCACAATGCTCCTTTGCGGTCTGGTAAGGGTAATCCTTACGAAGGCGGAATTCGTGTTCCGTTTATCGTCAAATGGCCAGGGCACATTCAGCCAGGCTCAATTTCGGATTCGCCCGTTTGCAGTATCGATATCCTTCCAACCTTGGTCGACATCACCAACCCACCATTGCCGAGCAATCATTCGGTCGATGGCGTGAGTCTTCTGGATGAGTTGATCGGCAAGCAGAAAATCGATTCACGTCTCCTCTTCTGGCATTTTCCACATTACCGCAGCAAAACAATTCCTCCTTATGCGATTGTGCGAGATGGAAAGTACAAACTAATTCATTGGTTTGAAGGCAAGTCGGAACTGTACGATTTAGAGAAAGATCTATCCGAAACAACCGACCTCGCGGCCCAGTACCCTAAAATTAAAGCGAAAATGTTAGATCAACTTGAGAACTTATTGATAACCAATGGGGCCAGAGTACCACGCAAAAACCCTGGTTTTCAAGCAAACTAGATAACAATACGAGCTAGAATTTATCCTCAGTCTTATTCTTTCTACAAATTATTGAGATTCATCATGAACCCAAATTCAAACCGACTATTTCGACTAAGCAGTCTATTATTGATCGTTTTTTCGGCCAGTAGCCTTCAAGCGGGCTTAAAAGATGGCAAGCTCGATATCTACTGGGTCGATGTCGAAGGGGGTGCCGCGACATTAATCGTCACGCCAGCAGGCGAGTCGGTATTAATCGACACCGGTAACCCTGGCAGACGAGACCCTGACCGGATTGTGCAAGTGGCCGTAAAACGGGCCGGTTTGCGAAAAATCGACTACTTAATCACAACCCACTATCACCGAGATCACTTCGGTGGTGCCAGCATGGTTGCCAAGATGATTCCGATTGGTCAGGTCTACGACAATGCAACTTTTGACGACATGCCCAACGATCCTGGCAGAGAATACTTTGAATTCAAAGCCGAAGGACGACATCAAGTAAATCCTGGAGATACCATCCCGCTGAAACAACTCAAAGGGGCTCCCAAGCTTTCGCTAACTTGCATCGGAACACGTCGTACCTTTATCTCTCCACCGAAAAACGCAAAACCGACCGGCTTAGCAGAAAAACACAAGGCCAAAGACCGGGATGGTTCAGATAATGCCAACAGCGTTGTCATGCTGCTAAAATTTGGTGACTTCGAATTCTTCCACAGCGGCGACTTAACCTGGAATCAAGAGGTTAAACTCGTCGCACCGTATAACCTAGTTGGCGAAGTCGATGTGTATCAAGTGGCCCATCATGGGTTGGCCAGCAGCAATAACCCAGTGGTTCTCATGGCCCTGAAACCCACAGTGGCGATTATGAACAATGGAACCACCAAAGGTTGCTCGCCGGATACCTTTGCCGCTTTAAAGGGCACGGATTCGATTCAGGCCATTTATCAGGCACACAAAAACCTACGTGAAGACGGCGCTACAAACAACACGAAAGAGCAGTGGATTGCCAACCAAGCGAAAGATTGCAAAGGCCATCATATTGAGCTTTCTGTTGATGTCGACTCCAAATCGTACACGGTTGCCATTCCAGCAAATGACCACTCGCAAAAGTTTATGTCAAAATAGCCACTCTTGATCTGCGTTACTCAATTGATCAATAACTTTGTTTACAAATAATTTCCACACACTTACATAACTACTAACTTAAAGAAGGAATTCTCTCATGCGTTTAAAAATTGCCTCGACTGCTCTGCTTTTTGCAGTCCTTTTCTCCGGAAGTCTCTTCGCAGAAAAGATGAATGCCTTGATTGTAGACGGCCAAAACAATCACGGAGTTTGGCCGAAGACTACACAGATGATGAAAGGCTATCTTGAAGAAACTGGCCTGTTTAAGGTCGATATCGCCACAACTCCGCCCAAAGGCAAGGGAACCGTTGGCTATGCTCCGAAGTTCTCAAACTACGATGTTGTCATCAGTAACTACAACGGCGAAGCCTGGCCAGAAGAGACCAATCAAGCTTTTCTTGATTACATCAAAGGTGGTGGCGGGTTCGTAGTAGTTCACGCAGCCAATAACTCTTTTGGCAAATGGGAAGATTACAATCGAATTATCGGCATAGGTGGCTGGGGCGGAAGAAACGAAAAATCTGGCCCTTATGTCTACTATAAAGATGACAAGTTAGTCCGTGATACCAGCGCCGGCAAAGGCGGTCATCATGGGGCTCAGCATCCGTTTCAAATCATTGTGCGTGATGCCGATCATCCAATCACCAAAGGCATGCCAAGATCCTGGATGCACGAAAAGGACGAACTTTACGACTTACTACGAGGCCCTGCTGAAAAAATGAACGTGTTAGCAACGGCTTTTGCGGATGACAAAAAGGGCGGAAGCGGTCGTCACGAACCGATGCTCATGACAATTGATTACGGCAAAGGCCGCGTCTTCCACACACCGATGGGTCATGCAGAGTACTCGATGGATTGCGTTGGATTCATCGCAACTTTACAGCGAGGTACAGAATGGGCCGCCACCGGCAAAGTCACCCAAGAGATTCCAGCCGACTTCCCTGGCAAATCCGATGTCAGCCTGCGTTCAGCAAAAGCGAAGTAATAACTGATAAAGTTTATCCAATAGAAAAACACACTCAGGATTGGAGTGTGTTTTTTTATGCAATGATCATCAGAAAATAGAATTAATTTGTGTAATTGAATTGAATGATGCCATACCCAAAGATACACATAACAATGTTTGCACATGTCGGATGTTGATGTTGAATTAAAGTTGGTAGTAAATAGACGATCTGATCACTAAACATTTTGAACTGATAGCCATCACCGAATCAATTCGACAAGAATCTCACGAACATTTCTGATTGAAAATGCCTTTAAAACGCAGGTAAAACGAGAGTTGTCAATTTAATTTTCGATCTAGGGTAGGAGCCCATTGACGCTCTCGGTGGTTTTGGTAGTATTCCTTTCTTCCTGGTGACGCGAGAGTGTCACTAGGGAAATTTGATCTTTGACAATTTGGTTGTGAC
>NVWB01000010.1 GCA_002733575.1 Blastopirellula sp.
TACTTTTCTAGTATCGCGCGATTTAATAGCTGCCACACCGACGACGTTCCGAATACGGTTGATCCCGAAGCAAAGCCAACACCGGAATCGTCGGCGGTGTTACCCGGAAGTAAGGGGTGCTTCTCGTGTGACCAATCTCAACAACAGCGGCAGAATTATCAAATTACCAGCCAGCCCACCAAGCATGGCCAGGCTTACCAGTACGCCGAAGTAGATTGTCGGGACAAAGCTAGAAATACAAAGCACGCTAAAGCCGACGATCAATGCTAGTGTGGCGAACACAATCGCCCGGCCTACGTTGCGTTGCACGTTGGATAGGGCCTGTTGTACTGTGAGACCTGTGCGGAGTTCTCGTTGGAACCCAATGATATAGTGAATCGAAGAGTCGACCGATAAACCCATGGATACTGCGGCGATCATCGCGGCGCCCATATTGATTGGCGTGCCAGTCAGGCCAATCATTCCGGTCACCACTAGCACAGGCAAAATATTGGGCACAAGTGCAACTGCGGCATACGCGGGCGAGCGAAATGCCAACAGCATGGTGAAACCAATGCCAGCGATGGCCACCATAAAGGAAGTCCACTGGTCGCGGATTAAACTATCGATCAAATTGGTCAACAAGACGAAGAACCCGGTGACTTTTGCTGTTTCAGTTTTCACTCCGACTCGTTTAGTCGAATCGGACTTGAATCCAGCCGCAATAGCTTCCACCTTTTTGATCAACGCTTTTTTCTCTTTCGCACTTTGTCGTTCTTCGGCCCTGAGCATCACGCGGAACCAACCTTGTTCGCTGTGCTCAATGTCGCTGGCATATAATGAACTAAATATCGGGGGCATTTTTTCTTTAAACATGCTCATCCCAGTTCTAACTGCTTTATCTCGCCAAGATTCAACTGGGATATTATTCAAGTCATAGATAGTTCCGTCTGTGCTAGCGATCATGGCATCTGCCAAGCTCAATACTTTGGTCAACTCCGGGACTTCTGTTCTCAATTGATCTTCAAACTGAAGCACAGCCTGAATATAAGCCCAATCTAATTCTTCAAACTTGGGTGCTGGTAGCATGATATCCCAAACGCCCGCGCCGCCAAGTTCTTCTTCCACCGTTTGATAGGCTTTGACGATGTCTGTATCAGCACGAAAATTTTTCGTGAAATCACTTTCCACCTCTAATTTCGTAGAACCATAAATGGCAGTGATTAGTAGCGCCACGGTGATCACAGAAATAGGGACAGGTCGATGTTGAATCCAATCGACCATGCGTTGCAGTTGGGCATCAATTCGGTCTTCGCCCCAGGCTTTACCAGGATCGTCCCAGCCTTGCCCGATGAGTACGAGTGCAGGCACGATCAACGCCACCGAGACAATCACCATCAACGCACCGACCGCCATCATGATGCCGAAGTCATGGACTGGGCCTACGCTAGTTACCAGTAGAGAACAGAAACCGACCGCATCGGTCACACAGGCCCAAAAGATGGGAACCGACAAGTAGACCAAGGTTTCGGTCAACGCTTGTTGGGGGTCTTTTCCTTGAAGTCGGTGTTCACGAAAACGAATCAAAATATGAACCACGGTCGCAATCCCGATGACCGTAACTATCGCGGTCAACATCGAGCTGACCATACTCAATTCAAAACTGACAACAACTAACAGTGCCTTGGTACTCCATAAGGCAAACTGCACTACTGTGATCGAAATCACAACCCAGCGAATGCTACGAAATGCAACAAAAATCACGATGCCCAACAAAATAGAAGTGGCCCAACCCAAGCGGGATCCATCTTCTTCCACATAGCGGAATCCATCGACCACCATCACTGGCTCGCCGGTAATCATCCCTCCGTTTTGCTGTACAACAATGTCATGTATTTGTTTTACCAGGTCGGCCCGAGGCACATCACTCTCGGATTCAGGCACCAACAAACAGGGCAGAGCAACTACGGTTCCACTTCGGCTATGCGTAAATCCAACAAACAGTTCACGCAGTTGAACTGCTGGTTTTGAATCACCTAAGATGTCTAGGAACGCATTGTCGAGTTGATCCAAAGATAGAACACTGCTGACTCCCTCAAGCGATTCGATTTCGGTCCGCACCTTGTGCAAGCGGTCAATGCCGGTTCGGTCTTGATTTAAGAAGTTGTCGTCTCGGTAGATGCCCAAGATGACTTCGTTGCCACCAAAAGTTTTTTTGAGCTTTGCGTATGGCTCAATCAGAGGATCGTCTGCCGAGAACATATTCTCGATCGATCGATCAAACTGAAGTTGCTGCCCGAAGTAGACAGACAGCCCCCCAATAAGGATAGCCAGCGATAGCAAGAGCCATCGCTGACTAATCAGGCGTTCGATCAATGGACGAATCAATTTACGACCATCCGTGGTTTGAGGTCAAGAATCGGAACTCTCGCTTCCGCAGAAAACGATTCGCAGCAGTCAACTATTCGCTATCTTTCTGTTCACCATCTTCTATGGTGATTTTTTCCATGGTGTCACCTTGCTCAATGGCATCGACAATATCCTGACCTTCGAGCACATTGCCGAATACCGAGTGTTTGCCATCTAACCACGAAGTTTCAACATGCGTGATGAAGAATTGCGAGCCATTGGTGTTCGGGCCAGAGTTGGCCATCGACAACACACCAGGGCCTGAATGTTTGAGTTCAGGGTGAAATTCATCTTCAAACTTGTAGCCTGGCCCGCCGGTTCCTGTTCCCTCTGGGCAGCCTGTTTGAACCATGAAGTTGTCTAACACGCGATGAAATTTTAGACCATCGTAAAAACCATCCGCTACAAGCTTCTCAAAGTTGGCCACTGTTTTGGGGACTTTGTCCTCGTGCAGTTGAACCTTGATAATTCCTTTGTTGGTTTCAATTGTCGCAGTTTTCATGGGTCTTCCAGCTTGTTGAATAGATGTTGAGTAATCGTAAATTGTTAATCTGGGAAAATTCAGACTAAACGCATTCTATTCCGAAAGTGGCTACTGAGAAACCGCCCTGGCGTTGCTTAAAGCATGTAGAAATGAAAAAAGCTGGCCTAAATGGCCAGCTTTTCTCGATTATTGAGTAATACGTCTCGGTAGAGACAAGTTTTTGGAGTTAATCCCACCACCACTGACCAGGAGCCAGTTTGTCGAGCGAAACCCCTTGATGAGTTTCTGCCAACTTGCCGTCTTCTTCTACTGTGATGTTATCTGAAGACAAAGCTTCTTTCGGTCGAATAGAAACACCGCCTCCGATTGGAGTCATCAGTGTGCGGCCTTTCCAGACAGCGTTCACTGCGGTTTCGACTCGTTCAGGTGCTACAAAGTTTTCGACTGGGTAACCTTCTTCATCGGCGAAGATTCCAAGATCCCAATCCGATTGAGCATACATGTCTTGTTCGTGAATGTACGCACTGACGATCAACATGTCGATCAAGTTACGCATCTGAGCATACACAGGTGTGTACTTTGATAGCTCACCGTACTTCTTCGTAAACGCGGTAGTGAACAAGCGGCTGGCACGGCTGGTTGTGTTGCTTTGAACACGACCACCAGCTTGTGTGACCATTTCGTTTTCGCCAACCAGTTTAACACCATCACCAATAAGCTGCATGGCCAAACTATCTTCACTTACTTTCACGCAGTCATAGTTAGGAGTGAAGTACCATCGCTGCATGGCGTTGCGAGAGACTGAACCTGGGCTGGTGTTGGCAACATAGCTCGGTATTTCTGCGGTTGGGCGTTCAAGTCCAATTCCGATTAACTTCATTCGATAATCGGCTTCGACTAAGACTTGGGCAAAGTGAGTCTTCGGTGAAATACCTTTGACTGTCACAATTTGCTGCCCCAATGCTTCACGCAGGTTGCGAATAATTGTGTTCGTGTCGCCAGGGGTGGCTCGTGAACCAAACGAAGAGAGAAACTGCTGCATACGCTTCAGTCCTTCCTGAGTCGGATCAATGGAAACGCCAACATAGTTGGTTCCCTTGGTCTCTGGTGCAAAGGCACGCAGGGCAACAATCAAGTCTTCCAGTTCGAGAACTGCACGACCTGTGGTTATTCCAACGGCTCTGCCTGATAGATCACTCACGTAACCTTCAGCCGGACCAGCGATCACAATGTCGTTTGATTCTGGATAGAAGAAAACATACTCGATACGAGTCATGCCCGCCAAGTATTTCATCTCATGACTAATGTTTCCGCCTGTTGCTGCGGCTTCGGCCACTGCTTTTTCTAGACGGTTTAATGAAACCTTACGCAGCTTGCTCGGTTTTCTCAGCTCAGGCTTGAGTCCAGCGTAGGCATTCTGTTGCCGCTGACGCATCAATGCACCTGTAGGGTCTTGATAACGCTGCATTCGCAGCACGCCCTGTGCATCAACGACAACACCCGCACCAGCGTTGGAACCAGTACCAACATTCCCTTGTGCTCGAAGATTTGCCGAAGCAAAAATTAGAATGGCGGCAAACGCAACGTAGTGAACAAACCGGAATTTACACAATCCCATGACGAATCCTTGAAATCAATTGACAAGATTATGGAAGATCGAAGACATGTTCTTCGCCTGAACTCTAGATGAATTAAGAGAAACAGAAGAAGGTACGATCAATACTAGCTTACAGCCCGCACTTGTGTGCAAACAAAAGCCTTTCATACCGATCTTAATTTGAGAGTCTAGGAAAGGCAAGCAATCCGCGAAAAGATCGTAAAATCTCTGGGTTGACTAATTAAAAGGGTAATTTCACGCAAAAATCGCTCTATCTAGTTGCTCTGATAGGGTTTACGCTCATCCTTGATGACGTTGGGCTTAGGGCGATTGGTTTGCAGTTTAAAATTTCCTTCGCCTAATAAGTCTTCAATTCGCCCTTGCATCTCCGGTGAAACATCGACTCGACGCGAAGTTTTGAGCATTACCTGATGGCCATCGTTCAATTCTAAGACTAATTTAAACTCGCAATTACCCGGATATCCACGCACAATTTCGTTCAAAATGGTCAAAGAATCACTGCCGTGTCCATTTTCTCGGACACGCACCGCGATACCTCGGGTGTAGCGAGTCTCCAAATCGGCCATCGGAATTAACTCGTTGATAATCAAGTTCGCTTCGTCGCCACCACGACGATCAATCCGCCCATGCACCACAAACACTGCGTCAGCTTTGACGTACTGTTCCATCTTCGCATAATCTTCTGGCCATAAAATACAGCGAATTGAACCATCGATATCTTCTAAGTCAAAGTTCGCGTACTTCGTATGCGTACTTCCTGCGCGTGCCTTGCGAGTATGGGCCAACTTGACCGAAGAAATCATGCCGCCCAAGATAATCTCTTGCTTATCTTTCAGGGTCGGAATCCGACTGATGGTATGCGTGCAGTACATCGTGAATTGTTTTTCATACTCGGCCAGTGGATGACTCGACCAATAGAATCCGAGTACTTCTTTTTCATTAATTAGCTTTTCACGCTCTGGCCATTCCTCAACATCGGGCAAGATGATCTCTTGCTCCTCAGCTTCTTCTTCGGCCATCGCAGCAAAGAGGTTCTTTTGACCCGATTTTCTATCTGCAATCGCCGCTGCACCAGACTGTAAGGCTTTGTCAAGTAAGGCCGATTGTTGAGCACGCAATGCGCCCATGGAATCAAACGCACCAGCTTTGATCAGTGTTTCAGTTGCTGCACGATTGCAGGACGAAACATCAACACGTTCGCAGAAGTCAAAGATGTCTTTGAAGGGCCCATCTTTTTTGCGTGCGGTAACGATGGCTTCGGCTGCACCTCCGCCACATCCCTTGATGGCGCTGAGTGCAAATGGGATACATCCATCAGTCACAGTAAACTGAACGTCAGAGATATTTACATTCGGCGGTAAAACATCAATGCCCATCCGTTCGGCATCTTCCATGTGCTCGACCAATGAATCTTTTGACTTAAAGTTTCGACCCGAGATATCACCCGATAATAAGGCGGCCATAAATTCCACCGGATAATGTGTTTTGAGATAGGCGGTTTGAAAGGCCAGCAGTGCGTAAGCCGTGGAATGGCTTTTATTAAATCCGTAGCCGGCGAATTTAATAATCATGTCCCAGAATTCTTGCGCATCTTTGGCCGAGAGCCCATTCTCTTGAGCGCCTTTGAGAAACTGCTCCAAATTCTGGTTGATTAACGATTCTTTCTTTTTACTAATCGCCTTGATACAAGTGTACGACGAAGACAATTCGATCTTGCCCAGTCGACTCAAGATCCGCATCACTTGTTCCTGGTAAACCATCACACCATTGGTTTCCTCAAGAATTTCTTTAAGAACCGGATGCTTGTACGTGGCTTGCTTCCGGCCGAGTTTGACCTCGACGTATTCATCGACCATGCCACCTTCCAGAGGACCAGGTCGATACAGGGCCGCAGTCGCAATGATATCATCGAAACAATCGGGTTTCATCCTCTTGAGCAGATCACGGATGCCACCACTTTCCATTTGGAAAATGCCTTTAGTTTCGCCACGTTGTAGTAACTGGTAAGTTTCCTTATCATCCAGCGGAAACTTATGGATGTCGATATCTTCGCCACGCACTTCCTTTATTAGATCAACCGAATTGCGCAAAATGGTCAGGTTTTTCAGGCCTAGGAAGTCCATCTTCAACAGACCCGAGTCTTCCACATCATTCATCGCCCACTGGGTAATGATGTCGTCCTTGCCAGTCACCCGGCACAGAGGAACATAATTATCAAGCGGTTCGTCGGCAATCACCACTGCCGCAGCATGAGTACCCACATTGCGTGCCAGCCCTTCGAGCTTCATGGCCAAGTCAAGCATTTCCTTGACTTCCGGGTCGGTGTCATAGGCCTTCTTCATCTCCGCACTTTCTTCAAGTGCGGCGGGCAGCTTGATACCCAGTGTATCTGGCACCATGCCGGTAATGGCGTTCACGCGATCAAGTGGAATTCCGAGCGCACGCCCGACATCTTTAATGGCAGCCCGGGCCGCCATCGTTCCGAACGTACCAATCTGGGCCACATTTTTTTCGCCATATTTATCCTTCACATATTGAATCACCTGCCCTCGGCGTTCTTTATCGAAGTCGATATCGATATCCGGTGCTTCCAGTCGGTTCTCATCCAAAAACCGCTCGAACAGCAAGTCATATTTAAGCGGACAGACGTGGCTCATGTACAATGCGTAACAAACAATCGCACCCACGCCTGATCCACGAGCCGTGTTTTCAATGTTCAGCCGGCGAGATTCAAGCACAAAATCCCATACTATCAAAAAGTAGTTCGGGAAGCCAAGCTTGCTAATCACGCCAAGTTCTCGATCCAATCGCGCAATGACCACATCAGAAAGGACTCCGTCTTTGCACATTTCTTCGTTATCGGAATACCGATCTAACAGGCCCTCGACACATAACTCGCGCAAGTAACTATCGGGTGTTTTCCCTTCGGGGATTGCCATCGTCGGGAAGAATCGTTTGCCCAACTCCAAGTCGATATCGACCGTATCTGCAATTTCCTGCGTTCTGGCAACTGCGTCTTCCATGCCAGGAAAACTGTCGTACATCTCTTCAGGGGTTCGCAAGTAGAATTGATCGTTCTCCATTTTCATGCGAGACGGATCGGTGCGAAACTTGCCCATGTTGATGCACAACATCACGTCTTGCGCATCGGCATCGCTTTGATCCACGTAATGAGTGTCACTAGTGGTGACCATCGGCAAGCCCATTTTTTGCGCAACCTCTTTGGCGCCTTCCAACTGCATTCGCTGGATATCAATTCCATTGTTCATCACTTCAATGAAATAGCGATCTTTAAACACGTTATGAAACCACGATGCGGTTTCCATCGCTTCTTTGAGTTCGTCTTCGGTGCCTACTCCTCCGCGTAAAATTGATTTCGAGAACTCGCTGGAAACACAACCGCTTAAACAGATAATGCCTTCGTTATGTTTTTCTAGAATCTCTTTATCGATACGTGGCTTGTAATAGAACCCTTCCAGCGATGCGGCGGATGCCAGTTTGATCAGATTTTTAAATCCGGTTCTGTTTTTTGCCAGCAACGTCAAGTGATAGTTCGAATCACGCATCTTGCCACTTTTTTCAAAGCGGCTGCGTGGCGCGATATAGGCTTCGTACCCTATGATCGGATTGATGTCGTTGCTTTTGCATTGCTTATAGAACTGCAACGCACCATGTAGGTTACCGTGATCGGTTAGTGCCAGGGCGTTCATGCCATACTCTTTGGCACGCGTTACCAACTTGGGAATTGCGCTGGCGCCATCGAGTAAGCTATAGTGTGAATGACAATGCAAATGGGTAAATGGCCGTGCGCTCATCGTATCCCTCCGATCAAAGATGCCAAAGGCCCAAGATTCTTGCGCTAACAGATACGCATCAAAGAAGTTGGCCAGTTCAAGCTCAATTTTAGCCTGATAAATGAATCCGTAAACTGGTTGACAGATCAGAATTATTCAGGCTCAGAGATATTCCGCAATAACGTCGAGATACGAGCCTGTAAGTCAAGCAAGTTCTGCCATTCCCGCATTTCTAGCGTCACCTTTTCGGAATGATCATGCACCGAGACAGCCAACAGCAAGTGCCGAATACGAATATGGATGTACTCTAAAATCTCTGCCAGTTGTGCCGCTTGAGCGGGGCTTAGGCGGTCAGGCAAGTCTGGCGGGTAAATTGAATAGATGGTCGCTTGAAGATCTTCTTCTTCGTTCCAGTTCAATTCAAATTCAAGCGAAGAAGCACTTTCTGGTCCAGGTTCACTCGTTTTCTTCAGGTCACCATCCCCGAGTTTAGCCTGCTTTCGTTGACGCAACAAAGCCAATCGATCTGCAATTTCGTTCTCAGAACCGTACAAGACCACTGATCGCCCAATTTGCAGTAGATCGCCATGCCGCAGAATTCGCAGATGAATATCCTCACCATTAACCCGCGTGCCATTGGTGCTTTCGAGGTCGGTCAACACAATTTTGTCTTGATCTTCCTGGATCTTCACATGAAACCGGCTGACTCGCTCGTCTTTCAGTTGCAGCACATTGCCCTCTTCACGACCAATCGTGATTGGGGTCTCAAGGCTATCGTAGATAGTTCCTCGATCTGCACCATCAATAATACGCAACGTGACTATAGCCATAAAAATCTATTTGGAAGACCGAACCTGTTCCTGTTCACACAATCCCTTATTATGTCGTTTTTATTCACCACAATCGAGTACCATGTGAGTAGTAGTTATGATCTAGAGGCCCTTTTTCCAGAATTCAGGGAGAAACGAAGGAAAAAAACCTGTCATCTGACAAACAAAAGTTGTCCTAGCAACATAATTCCGAACTATTTCAGCTCCAATCGGCACCAGACCAAGCCATGCCCGTTGTTTGAATTGACCAAAATGGTATAAATCTATGCTCGAAGTCGCTGAATTTCGATATTCACGGCTACCACAAAACGCGCCCGTAGTTCAACTGGATAGAATACCGGTCTTCGAAACCGGGGGTTGTAGGTTCGAATCCTACCGGGCGCACTATCTTAAAGTGAGCAGAGCAAAGACTTTAGCTTCACCACTCCCTTCGATATCAAGAGTCGAAGCCTCTTCAGTTCCCCCCCATTAAGTCACTTTCTCTGTATTCACTGAACAAAGCAGGGTGTGTAAACATGATAGACAAAGTCTAGGCATACTTTCACACAATTAATTTGAGTCTTGTTGAATCAAATACTCGCTAATCATTCCATCCTCTACACTGTGTGATTGAATTTTGACAAGTGCTCCATTTTCAAAGACAAAGCATGCTCCATGTTTTAGCAACTCCTTAGTTTGAATTATTTCTTCTATCTTGCCATCCTCATTTAACGTGATAAGTAGAGCCTGACGATCATCGTCAAGTTTTGATTCGTAGATCGTTGCTCCACTGCGATCATAGTAGATAATCTTCTGAATTGAATAATTGCTCCATACATTCTGAACTTTTAGTTCACCAGATTCATAGTTGAAACTCTTGACTCCACTTCCTCCCGGAGGTGCAAATTCCTTCATCGCCTCTCTTACTTCTAATAATGTATCTGATTGTTGTTCCTGACAACCAAAAACCAAGAGGCAAGAAATGATCAAAATGGTTGATAATAAAAGGCGTGAGTAATTGTTCATATGAATCTCTATGAAAGATGGGATGTGAAGTAGGGTTGTTCTCAGAGCAAGATAACTCGCTCTAGATGCGAACGATTTCAGTGATTCTAATCAAACCATTCCTTTAGAATCTGCTTCGTAGCTTCATCGTCATCATGTAGTATTATATGGTTGAAGGATTTTCCAACAGAGTTTCCTGATGAGTCATAGATACCCACAAATTGAACATGCAGCTTTCGTTTTTTGTCAGCTAAGTAGGATATGTCCAGCCAATAGTTGGGCGTTAATTCCCAGCTTTCAGAAGGGATCATGATCAACTCATTTTCTAGACTCCTGTTGGGAAGATCGGCGATTTTCTGATGCATCACAGGTAAATCGCTTAAATTCTCAAAGTCCGGTTTCCTCTTTAAATCAAGAATATCATGTACTTCCTCAGGACTTGCTCCAATGGGAATCTTGGGAATTCGTACTTGTAGCTCTTGAACAATTGCTGGCCAAGAATAATACCACTTCCCAAAACATACCATTAGACAGAGAAGAGTAACCAAGGAAAAAAGAGTTTTCAGATTATATCTTGAGTAATTGAACATCAATTTCCCTTTAGCGGAGCAGGGTGGATGGAATCTTTATTATCTCACCTGCCAGTCAACATAGACACCTTCTAATTCACACGCTTTACAAGACGCGCCAACGTAGACCCATTGAGTGTCAGTGGAATCATCGTAGTATGCTTTGCCAACTCCAATTTCGAAACGATCATTATCGCAGTGGCAGATATTGAAAATCGCTTCTTCAATATACTGACGACTGTTTTCAAGATCATGTTCGGCCTTGCATTCAAGACAAACAGCATACGCCCCGCCTTCGGTGTCGTCAGAATGGAGATTAAATTCCTTGCCACCGCAGGCACAGTTAATCGGTTCGTAAGTTGCGATCAGATACCCATTCATCTTTGAGTATCGTTTGATTTCTTGTTCAAGATTCATTCTTATAACGTCCAATAAAGTGAAGTAGCGTCGATGAATAAAGAAAGCTTCTCACGCGAAGCCTCGAAGAAATTGATCTCACACCTTCTTAGCGGATTCGAGGCTTCGCGTGAGACCTTTTATCACAGTCGCTACTTTACTTTAATTGTTGTAATCTGTTCTATATTTCCAATAACCATAGACTTCATCTGTTGCAGATTCATCAGCATAAATAAGAATAAAATTCGGCACCTCAGCAGATACATGCTGCGTGGCCAGAGCGAGAAGCAGAAACGTGGCGAGGTATTTCATGGGTTGATCCAGAATGGGAAATTGGTTTCTCTGAGGATAAGAAAAGGAGATAGGTCTGATCATTGTAAGAGGAAATGAGGCACTTTTCAAATAGAATATGAAACAGCTATCTAGGTTGTAGCTAGGTGAACAGCAAGAAGAGAGATCACAAATCAAAAAAGAAGCAAGCTGTTATGTAGCTCCCCCATTCCAATCATCCAAAGTCATGTACTCTTCCCATTCTCCCGATTCGTCTAAGCACAGTCGGTGAGACCACTCACCAAGAGAATTCTTCCTTGGAATGAACTGAAGCAATAGTGCCTCTGACGGAAGTTCACTTGCGTACTTATGCTCACTCATTCGTTTCCCACAACAATACATTAATAATAGAGCATCAGCTGAAACGCTCTGTCCGTGGTTTACAGAAAGAGTTAAAGATCCAACGAAAGTTAAGTCAATCGAATTTGAGACAGGTATTCTAATTGAACTTCCAACTGAACTCTGCTTTGCGTCTACCTCGTCGTCGATCTCTAAATGCTCAACATGAACTGGAAATCCAAGGTGTTTCTCCAAACTGTCATGGAGGACATAAAATAGGTCATTCCAATCTTCAGCAGTTCGACTATTTCCGAATTTTGAGTCCCAGAATTTATCTTCTATATTCATGTATCACTCTGTTGTCACTGAAGGGGAGGATAGATGTTTTTCTGAATCCCATTTGGTTCATCTGGAAATGTGACTTCAATGTATCTTTCTCTCTCAGGCCAGCATGAAGGATTAACATTGCGTCCTCGATATGCTGTTTTTACGCCGGGTACCACTGGCTATCTGCCAGCGTGTGCTGCAATTGTTCCCAGGTCATGTAGATTTTAGCACAAGTTGATCCGTTGTGCTTCAATAAATTAAATGGACAAGTTGATGTGAGATTCTCACTGGCAAAATGTCAGTGCCACACCAGAAGGCCTCTTGGTTGCTATGGGTTTCACCAGTGTCTTCCGGCGACTGACCTTTCGGCAGCCAGTCTACGCAACTTATTCCTCGCCCATAAAATCAATCGTTATTTTCACGGGCCGATCATCCTTATATTCACAGAACACATCATAGCACCCATCGCCGTGGCCCGTGCTGCTGATGAACATTTTGGGTGAATCTACTTTGCTGATCGGCAAGAACTCCCACCCTTGATCACTGTCATTAACACGATCAAAACTGTTTTCTGATTGAACATGAAAATGCCTGTAAGAGAACTCGGCATATCTGGGTTCGGATAATAGATATTCTTCAATTTCAGCTTCCATCGCTTCTGAAATAGGGCCCTGTACTTCCGCATGAGTTGAATTAACTTGCACTGCTTCAAGATGGAACCGCTGTTCAAGTTCCCTTAGAAGTAAATCATCTTCTTCCGTAGAGATCACCCCAATCCGTTCCAAATCGGTATCAGACCAGTGCTCTTCAATATCCACTTCATCTGCCACAACGACTCTAGCGGAGTCGATAGCAAGGTTTCCAATTTTCTTTCTCGGGCTGGTTGGCTCATCTGTGCCGATGGCAATCACAAGTCCAGACATCGTTTTTAAGCCTGAAGGGTACTGCAAGAATTTGGCAAAAATAGATACGACATCGGAATTGATATTCGGAATTTCAATCGATGGCAGGTCTTGAGGGTCACCTAGGACCAGTGTGCCTGAAGGAACAGGCAAGTCACCCAAGTGGTTTTCTACAGTTGTCGGCGGTCCACCTTCTCTAGCTTCATGTAACGCGTCGATTAAGTCCATCAATTTATGCCTCGCATTTTTATCTTCTGGGCGAATAAACCGCCCGAGCCAGCCTTGGTTTTCTGATTCGGATTGATACTTAATGAATGCCTTTAGACTGGGGAGTAATAACACGAGCAATCCGACTAAGATGAAAAAGCATGAGTAAAGCAAAGGCCGTAAGAATAGTTGTATCACAAAGTTTAAGAAAAAGTCCGATTGATCAGGCGGCGTGATCATCGCCAGATGAACCATCGCATAAATCAAAGGAGCCAGAGTTTTTCCACCTTGATACAGACACACGATTGCCAATGTCCAGCGATGCCTGTAGATTCCTTGCCAAACTGAAATGATTAAGAAAATCGTTAACAATGGCATCACAAGATTCAGTATATAGTCGAGGCTCTCCTGCTCACCGATTAATGAGATAACCATCGAAGAGCCGCATTTGAACCCCACGATTGTCATTAAGACCAAGTAAATCCAACGCCCCCGGCGAACCAATGGTGACAAGATGCGAGTCCTTTGAGAGAGCAAGAATGAGTGAATTCCGATTGCTTGACTGTATGATCATAGACGGTGTGGAATATCGAATCAACTAAAGAAAAGAATAAACACAGAGGTCACGGAGAGAGTTTGAAGGGATACTTCGTGATCTCTGTGTTTAGAATTATTCTCGTTTTGGGTATACTAATCTCTACCGCATAAACTTATGCTCTTGGGGTTCCACTGAGAAAGAGATTGAGAACCGCTAGTGAGGTATAATATGGATTAAATATGAGCATTCCAGTAATCTATCTAACCATCTATAAACACTAACAGAGACCACATGAAAGTATTTCTCAGAAATCTGATCGGGCATAATATCTTTTATGCTCTATTTCTTCCTGTTTTTATTTTGGCGAATCTGTTTGGCTGGAATGAGATTATTGAACCATTTATTTGGCCTTTGATGACGGTATGTATCTATCTAGCAATTTTATTTAATATCTACCTCGAGCGACGATCAGGTGAGCTTGCCTCGAAAAACGAAATCCGAAATTCAACCTATATATTTATCACAGTATTCTGCGGCACAATGATGATAAGCTACCTATTGCAAACAACAAAAGAAACTCCTGTAGCTAATCCAAATTTTCTCGATAAACTTTCAGGGGAGGAAAGAAGAGATGTAGAAAAAGGAGCCAATGTTGTGAATGAACTCATGAGGCAACGGAGTTTGAATAAAGAGACCGAGAACTAGTATTCAAACCGCATAATCAGGCGGCTGGCCTAAAAAGACCCTACGAGAGATTGACACATCGATTCTTAACACAGCAGCATCTACAACTGCTTCAACTCGGCTTCGACTTGGCGGATGGCTTCGTTGATGTTGATTGAGAGGTCGGCGAGTTGGACTGTTTGCGATTGTTGGCTCAACTGGTTGATCTTCTTTTCGGCAGAGATCACCGTGCTGTGGCTTTTGCGGTTGAAGAACGTGCAGATTTCAGACAGGGCGGCGCGGGTATGTTTGCGGGCCAGCCACATGGCCAGCATGCGTGGGTGACTTGCTTTGCGAGTGCGGCTGTTGCATTGTAGTAGTTTGGCATCAATACCGAACGATTTGCACACGGCCTGTTCGACATCGGCCAAGCGAACCATGGCGGTTCGTTTTTCGATTAAATCGGCCATCGATTGTTCGGCCAACACGCGAGTGATGCGTTTGCCGGTGGCAACGCTGCTGGCCCAAAGTCGATTGAGTGCGCCAGACACCGCGCGGGCATCGCCGGATAAGTTATCGGCCAACCAGTCGAGCACATCGGCCTGTACTTCAATGCCGCGTTGCTGGGCCAGTTGTAATGCGTATTGCTTGCGGGTCTCGCGGTCTAATGCTTCGACTTGGCAAACTAATCCGCCTGAGAACCGAGCGATTAATTCAGGGCCGAGTGCGGTTAAATCGGTGGGGCGTTTGTCGGAACTGAAAACAATTTGACCGCCACGGCGAACAATGGCGTCAATTGTATGAATCAGTTCAGTCCGGGTAGCTTTCTTTCCGGCGAAGAACTGTACGTCGTCGATGATCAATAGATCAGCATCACGGTACTTGCGGCGGAAGTTGGCGATACCGGTGCCTTGCAAGGCCGAAAGGAAAAACGTGGTGAACTGTTCAGCCGAAAGATAAACGACACGCTGTGTACGTTTAGTGCGGCGGGCTTCACAGTAAATGGCTTCCAGCAAATGGGTTTTGCCACAGCCTTGCGGGCCGAACAGAAACAGTGGAGACATTTGACCTGGCTGATTCAATACCATCTTGGCAGCAGTCACGGCCATGTTATTGCAAGGGCCAGTTACCAGTGTACTGAACTTGGCAAACTGCCGCTTTGGGGCCATGCCTGAGTCAGGTCTTCGTTGTGGTTTTGCTGGTGCCGCTTGCTTGGTAGCAGTACGATTAGTAGCGTCTGAAGTTTTAGGTATTTCGGCCGATACGCGAAACTGAATCACGACCGGATTACTCACGGTGGCCCTTACGGCTTCATCGATTTGAGCACGGAAGTTTTTGCGTAGAAAGTCAAGCGTGACTTGAGAGGTCGCTTCGACATAAAGTTGGTTTTTGACCAACCGCATCGAAGTGTTCGATTCAAACCAAAGATCGTATCTTTGCTGACCGATTCTGTCTATCAATGCCAATTGTAAGGCAGATAGGATATCAATGTCGTCCTTGACCACGGGCTGACTCTTTCAGCGAAATCACTCATCAGCATGGGTGGTTTGCTAGGGACAGGGGGCAAACGCAGGCTGACGAGATGTCCAATTAACTTAATGTTCTGATGTTAGAAACTTAATGTTTCTGAGGACGTGATTTTACGCGTGCTAGCAGTGATGTCAAACGACCTAGAGACTGGTTCGGAAAGATTTCTATCAGCAGACAGGTGCAAATGCCAACAACTGCTGATTATACCGTAGTTTTGGGCCTGCCGAAGAATGTTAATTTTCTCAAAAGCTGCCGTTGGGGTGGTGGATAACTTGTTGAAAGATACGAATTGGAAACGGAATCAATGATGCAGTAAAATCTGTAAAGCATTTATATTAAACGACTTGCGTTAATAGCGACTGTTCCGATAGGAGTCCTGACCATCGACTGCCTGTGTTTTAACATGAAGAACCAAGCATGGGGATTCGGCCTGAGTCACCCAGTCTAGTTCTACTAGCTATTTTTGTGATTCTGGGGGATGTTTTTCTGAATTCCGACCCAAATCCCCAGGCAACACAGGGCGAACCAGCAACCAAGGCTGATCGCTCCGCCAGTGTAGAATTCCGGGGGATGATAGATCAACCGAACTCGATGCGTGCCTGCGGGTAGCGGGATGCCGTGCATGATGCGGTTGGCCCGGTAGCTGGAGACTGGTTCCCACTGAAGTCGGATCGCTCCAATATTGTCTCGCGTGCTCAAAGTCTCAATTTCGGCCTTCCAGGCTGGGTCGTAGAATTCTTGAATCACCAGCACGCCTGGCGACTGCAAAGTGGCCTCCAATTGAATCACATCGGCCGCACGTCCAACGATCACCGCTTCCTCTTGCGGGGTCATAGTGCCTTGGGGAACTTCCGGTAGCGTAATCAGCTCATCCGTTTCTAGCACTACCTGCTGATGAAAGTCTCGAAAGCCATCCGGTGTGAACAACACTTCTTTGGCCCGAGCTTGATAGTCTTGGCGATGATTCATGTTGGCCGCTGGAAGTACGTCTGCCTGATGAACAATCCAGGCAGGCGGAAAGACTTGGCTGTCTCTCAGGTAATTGATTTTTGTGTCCGCAAAGAGCGATTGCGAATCGAGAACTTCATACTGTTCACTCTGTGGTTTAGCACCATCAACAATCCAGTACTCACCGCCCAAGAGACGAATCAGCTCGCGGGTTTTTCTTTTGCTGTTAGCGGCCTGCCACAGGGTTTCCTGATCAAGATTGGCAATACTATTCACACTGCGGATGTTGCGAACTTTTTGTAGCAAGTGATATCGCGGAAACAACGTAGCTTGGTCCCACCGCTGGCCATCGATTTGGCGAGATGCAGACGAGGTCTTCGCAAACTGCGGTGGGTACGAAGTGCTGCGTAGATCTCGATACCAGCGGCTAGGTGGGCTGTGTTCTTCTCGCGGAGCCAGTTGGTTCACTTTGCTGGTAAGGTCTATATCGTGGAATTCTCTCGGGCGATACTGTACAACCCAAGCCGAGGCGATCACCAAGTCAATGGTAACAATTACGATGATCAATGTCGGTAGCATCTTCTGAAGTGCTTCGTGTTTCTTCAGTAGAACATACGCGACACCAGTAATGCAAAATGTTTGCAGTATGCCCCACATGCCAGTGGTGATTCCAGCTTCGGGTAACCAAGGGCCGAACAGTGAGTCTGCCGGTTGAGCCGGGAAAGATTCTACGATTGCGTTTTGAAACAGATACACGGCAGCCAACATCACGGCACTCACCACGCAAGTGATTGCAGTTAACCAGCGCAGGCGAACAAACTGGTTTTCGGCTTCTTTGTCCCAGCCATACGCGGCCAATAAACTGGCGGCGAGTGCAAACAGGCTCCACAGTTTGGCCGGATACCGAAACTGAACATACTTCGGCAAAGCCGCGGTCATTAACCAATACAGGCCACCAAATGGTTGGCCGATTGATAGGTCGTCGACGTTCCAGAGCCCAGTGCTGTAGCCGATTTCGATGTAGAGCCAGCCGAGACCATACCAACCGAGTGAAGCGAGCAGTGCGAGAACGACGATCCACGAGAGCCAACGGGCAATGCTGCTGGTGTATTTTTTCCGGAAGCCCAACGCCGAAGCGATGAGCAGTAGCGGAATAATTCCGGCATACAATGTTGGCGACCAGACACGACCAGAGGCCGGAATCGCTTGTGCCCAACGTTGATTCTCAGGATACATTTGGCCATAGAAGTTGGGCCAGATGAGTTCGGCCCAGCGCCAGGGGCCAACGCTGAATTCGTACAGCTGTCGTTCATGCGTTCCGGCTGCCGGTTTGCCGGCGAGTGTCGCTAAATGGTCTTCATTATCTCTATCTGACGAATCACCAAGGTACTCGTACACATTCCGAGGTTGGTCAAAATGCGAACGCGTGGAATGTTGCGACCAGCTTAGTGATGGCCCGATTTGAATTGCCGAAAGACCGAGTGCCAAAACGATAGAGAGCCCCAGCAGGCCAACTCGCTTGAACAAATTGGGAGATGGAGTTGCACTCGATTCTTCTTCTGCCGATTCATTGGCGTTTGATTTCTGAAATGTGATCAGCATTCCATAAACCACCGCCAACAGCACGCAGTGATAGGCCATTTGTGGATCGCCGCCGAGTACCATCATCGCCAACACCATGGCAAACCCAATCGCAGATTTCCAACAACCGGAGTTCAACATTCGCTGGGCAGTCAGCAACGCCAGCGGCAACCAGGCACAACCGATCAGGAAAACTACATTCGCATGTTGGCATAACACATAGCCACCAAACGCATAGCTGACCGCCGCAATAGTGCTGGCGGTGGTACTACGCTGCCAATTTTTTGCCGTGTAATAAGCGGCCCCAAACGCCAGCAGATAGTGCAGCACAATGTACAGTCGATAGGCTAACGCAAAGGAAATAGGCAAACAAAAAATCAACTTACCTGGATAGAACACGCTGGAAGTGGCATCGGCCAAGATCGGAGTGCCGAGGCCATCGTACTGGCTCCAAAGTGGAACTGTGCCCGAGGCCCATTGATCTTGGATCAATTGAAACAGCGGAAAGTAATAATGGGCCGCATCACGAAAGACAAAGTTCGACGGGCCAACCAGCGTACGCCCGAAATACCAAAGGAAGATGGTAAGGAAACAGACAGCCGGTAGCCAAAGTTGCGTTTTGGACTTCACACAAACAACCAACAAGGTGGAGCGAGAGAAAAACAAGTTACTTGTGCATCATAACATGAACTGCACCGGTAGCCCATTACTTTGTGTCATTGGCCAGCAGAATTTGTTAAGCCGAGAGCAGTTTGCGATATTCTTCACGTAGTTCCTGCTGTAGCAGTTCGCAGCGTGCTGAATAATAGACCGTTTTCTCGGACTTTTTCTGTTGGGCAACTGCCAAAGGGAGAATGGCGGCCGCGATATCAGCTGTTCCATTCGCAGGAGAAGCCAAATCACTAAAATTACCGTCAAGGCGATTAGTGACAGATTTACGAACAAGTTGGAGGTCAATCCAGCCTACTGTTTTGCTCGGAACAGACATCGACGAAATAATCCTTCCATGGATTTAAAAATTAGGCACAACGACGATTTTGATCTATAAAATGATCGGATGAATCTTTCACCAGATTAGACTTCTTTTGCGGGGAAAGGTTCGGGCTGTTACCCGACTCAACGAAACTACGAATATCGGCCAACAAGGCTTCCACCTGCTGGTGACCTCGACTTTTTACTTGATTACGAATCGTTGGCCCTTTGGCTTGCTGTTGCTGGGGATCGATTCGCTTGGTTCGATCATCGTTGGGCGAGTTCTTCACCCCAATGGAGATCCGAAACTCAAACGGACCGCAGCGGATCCAATCGCCATCGTGTAACAAGGTTTGCTCCAGCACGACTCCGTTGACCGAAAGATCGGGGCCTCCCGGCATCTTTCGTAAACTGACAGCCGAGTGTTGTACATATATATAGGTGTAACACTCGGGGAATTGTGGATCGCCCAGCACTAAATCACAGTCAGTGGCGCTCCCGATAACAAACACAGGTGCTTCAAACTTGCGGATATTCTTTTCACTGCGGCCACGACATATTTCTAGTTCTACTTCCAGCATCGATGTCGGGAAGTGAAATATAGGTTCATCGGTCTCTTGAAATTGGTCTGAAAAATTAGGCATAAAGCAGGACGATTCCTCAAGGTGAATAGCTAGCAGATAAATCATAAGTGATACGGCTACTGATATTACCAATCGGCTAGCACAGCACATCGAGCCCAAGCTTTCGATAGAATTCATCAGGTTCTACGACCCAACAGGAGAAAAGTTCCGATTAGGCAGGATAGCTAATGGCCGATGGCAGCCATCAGAGAACTGCACCGGCTAAGTACAGCCAGAGGCGGTGAACCGCGACTAGTGAAGACCTGCGTTATTGAAGTAAAACCGACTTGATCTCCCAGCCAATTGCACTTCGCACTGGCGGAGCCAGTGGCACCCGAAAGGCAAAGAGTTACTTTGCAGTTGTTGAGTGTTGAATTCGTGGCAAGTACAATACAGCTGTTCCTATGTTTTCGATTGCTGTTCATTCGCAATCCGATTGCGGTCGTTCTACCCAGAGGTGTTTTACGTGAAGATTCTCGGCAATTGGCAGGCAGTGGTAATTCTTATTGCGAGCACGATTCCGCTATTTCAAACTGAGCAAGCGGTTGCTGAAGAGCCGATGCTTTCGTTGGCGGCCCTTGAAGCGGGGCTTGCCAGTCATCCGCCTCATTTGGGTGATCAATCGGAACGACAGCCGTTGGTTGATGCTTTAGATGCTTGGGTCAATCGGCCAGATACGGTCTATTGGGATAACGAGCCAACGAGGGCCAATCGGGAATTCTTTCAGTATTATCTTGGGCGGATTCAAAAAGTATTGAACGAAGTCCAAGCGGAGAAGGTCGAGTCTGGCGTGATGATTTGGAAGCTTTACTCTTCTGGGTTGATCGTCAAAACTCCGGAGACGGTTTTTGCGATTGACGTTGTCGAAGGGCCGTTCAAGAAAATTGATCGTAGCCCGGCCGATGATGCGGAGTATTTGTTCAAGTGGACGCCAGCCATGCGGGCACAATTTGCAGAAACCGTTGACACGCTATTCATTACCCATCGGCACTACGATCATACCTCGTATGCCCTGGTGAAAGAACTGATTGCCCATGAGAAGACGGTCGTTGTGCCTGAAGATTTGAAAGAGCGAACCTGGAAACGGCAGCCATTTTACGAACAACTTACGGTGCTTGGGGAAAAACCCGTCTACACAATCGGGCAGTTGCAAGTGCGGGTGTTTCATGCAGTGCAAGCGATGCAACGCAATGCGGAGAATAAGTATTATGTGCTTGATACCGACCCTGACCACAACGTCTACCTGATTCGCACAAAAGACGGCACCACGTTTTTGCACAATGGCGATAACCGTGGGATTCACTTTATGCCCTGGTTGAAAAGTGCCATTCTACAAGGTTGGAAGCCTGATGTATGGTTTAAAATTCTCGCCTGGCCCAAAGGCGTGATTCAAGAAATTGCCAGCGTGACCGACCCACTGATCATCCCAGCTCACGAGTACGAAATGGGGCACAAACCCAAGTACGGCACCAGCAAACTAGGGCATTACTTCCGGGGCGAGTATAAGCGATGGATGGAAGCAGAGCGTTTGGTGGTGTTGACCTGGGGCGAGAAATTGCGGTTTGAGAAGTTGTAGATGATTTGGGCGTTCTAGCTTAACACCTGCATAATAGCTGAAGATAAATCATCATGGACTCTATGAACAGCAACATAATTGAAGCTCACTCTCACTCTTCAGACCACAGAAGAGAAATTGAGGCAAGTACTATGTGCGGGTGTTTCTATTGCAGGGAAATTTTCGCTCCAAACATGATCGTGGAGTGGATTTGCGAAGGTACCGCATTTTGCCCTATGTGTGGCATTGATTCTGTAATAGGTGATGCATCAGGATATGAGATATCTAAAGAGTTCTTATCAAATATGAATGACCATTGGTTTTAAAAACTATTAGTCAGCCAGGGTGCCATGCTTTTTGCCGTTAGGCATAAGCATGTTTTTGATTTACCAATAGGGTAAACTTAACCGATGCACTTTGCCCATCGTAAAACTCGAAAAACGTTTGATAAAGAAGGAGGTGCTCAGTTCTTAACCTTCTCTTGTACTCGGCGAATGCCCTGGTGAACAAAACAGCGGACTTGTTGTGAATGTGTGAGTTAAAAAAACTGGATGCTGAAGTGGATTCTATTGAAAAAAAGATCGTCAATCCATTCTAACACAGACGAATCTCGATGATCAGATCGAATCAGAATTATCTTGCTCATCATTGAGAAGCATGCTTATGCCTAAACGGCAAAAAGCATGGCACCCTGGCATCTTAAAAATCTAGAATAATCCCATACGGCGGAAAACAAAGCAGCGGGATTGAGAGGGAGGCGTAGCCCAGGTAGCGGCGGAAGGGGGTGATCTCGACTGTGTCGTCGCTGGTGGGTGGATGGTCGATTCCCATCAGAAAAATCAACACCAGCATCAGCATCCAAATATGGGCACCGCCGAAAATGACAAAGAGCATGGCGACCAAAATTATGCCACGAGCAATCCAGTGGGCATTTTTTCCGAAGAGCGTGTAGGTTACATGCCCGCCATCTAATTGACTCATGGGCAGCATATTGAGGCCGGTGACCAGCAGCCCGACCCAGCCTGCCATGAAGTACGGATTGAGTTGTGCTTGCGAAATGTGCATTCCGAATTCATAGCCAGGCACTTCCACGCAATACATAATGCAGGCCATGATTAAGGGAACGTCTAATTCGTATTGTCCTGTTTGGTTTTGGGTCAAATCTAGTTTGAAGATACCGATAATAATAATCGGCACAGCAACCACCAAACCGGCGATAGGGCCAGCGATGCCGATATCGAATAGTTGTTTGCGGTCGGCCCTGAGTCCGTCCATGCCAATCACGGCGCCCATCGTTCCAATCGGCGAGATGAAGGGCAGCGGGATAAAGAAAGGCAAGCTGGCCGGAATTCGATGGCGTAAGGTCATCAGAAAGTGACCCATTTCGTGCGCGAACAAAATGCTCAAGATGCAGGCCATGTAGGTGAAGCCATTGTCCCAATTACTGGGCACAAAGAATGCCCGAAAGTAGCTTAGAGATTCGTTAGACGCTCCAAGCTCTGGCGGTAATCGCCACTGGACGATGCCCATCCAAAATGTAGTGACACAAGTTGCCAGCAGCAAACAGACAGGCAGTACAACTCGCCGTTTACGGGGCGGAGGCAGACGATCAATGATCTGCGCACCGCTGGCGTACATCGGTTCATACGCATCAACGACGTGTACAAGTTCTGCATCGATCACCTGCTCGTCAGGGTTCGATAGCAGTTCTTCGCTGGCATCAGAGTTTATCGGTTGATCATCGTTCATAAGATAAGGATAGCATAGAGTGCCATATAGGCGATACCGGCAGAGTGTGTAGGAGGTGCGGTTTGAGTCCCTTTCGGGTAAAGCATCAGAGGATTTCGATGCTTTTCACTCCGTTTCCGCCCCCTTGTTGAACTGCCAGCATGCAGCGATGGGCGGCTTCGACTAGGGGTTCGGCAGCAAAGTTTTTGGGTGGCATCGCGACAGTTGAGACGCCAGCACTTAGAGTGATTGTCGATTGCCCTTTGGCAGTCCGCTGTTGCGACCACAGGTGAACCCCTTCAACCAAGCGACGTGAGGCACGTACAGCATGCGTGCGATCATGATCTTCGAGCAAGAAAGTGAGCTGGCCATCGTTGACTTCCAGGCACTCGCCTTCGGCTTGGGTCATGGCATTGACCACGGCAACTAGCAGTTGCATTACCTTTTCGGTTTCTTCCAAGCCCTGTTGTAGGATCAAAGTTTCATAGCCATCGACTTGAAGTTTCAACAGGCTGAGCGGCTGGCGTTGATTACGGCTATTGTCAACGGCCACATTGATTTTGCCAAGCAGCGCAACATCGGCAGTTACGGTCGACCGTTGTTGGGGCCGGGTTGCCGATGTGGATTTGGACTCTGAATTAATGAGGGATGCCGTAACAATTTTGGGCTGATAATTTTGCACCAAGCTAGAAAGTTCAGTCGCTTCTTTCCAACTTCGGTGCAAGCCTTGAGTTACTGGATCGTGTGACGCGAGTTCCAGGGCAACATCTTCCGTCATCGCTGCTAGAGCGGTGTAGGCTTGTAGCATGATTTGGGTGAAGTCGATATTCTCTGGCAAGTCAACCGACATGGCATCGGCCAGTTGCGCAACTTTATGCTCAATCTTCTGCGTCAGCGTTTCGATCTCTTCCTGAGATAAAGCACGGTGTTGATTTAAATCAGCGACCAGTTGAGTGAGGCAACTTGCTTGCTGGTCAACTAAAATCTTTGTGATGATCTCTGCTAGTGAAACCAGTTGTTGTAGTTCGCCTGTTGGGTTATTTTTTTCAACCTGTGAGTTCGATGCAATGGTCGAATCGTTGATCGCCTGGACAATTGATTCAGGCAATCCCCATTGTTTCAGCAAGCGGCTGGTTAATACGATGTGATCGAAGCCGAGTGTTTCTAGTTCGAGGTTTAATAGATCAACGGTTTCTGTTCTTGCCTTCTTTATGAACTCCGCATAGGGTGCGCCTAAGTCTTTGAGCAGCACCATCATTCCTAAATCTGACAACAGTCCGGCGATGAAGGCTTCGTCTCCGACTTTGATTTCTAGTATCGTGGCCAGTTCGCGTGCAGCCACGGCTTTGGTTAATGAACGCTGCCAATAGTATTTCAATGCGTATTCATCGACATCGGCGTACAAGTTCTTCGGTAGACTGAACCCTAGCACCAGCATTTTCAGCGGCTTGATTCCGAGTAACGCGAGTGCTTGATTTAGGTCAGAAACTTTACCAGACAACCCAAAGACAGGGCTGTTTACTACTTTCAGAATTTTTGTGGTTAAAGCAGGATCATGTTCAATGCATTGTTTAATTTGCGTGGCATCGACCGCTGGATTGTTGGTCAGTTCGAGCACTTCCATAGCCACCGCCGGCAGAGAATAGAGTTGCCCGGCTCTTTCAACAATTTGTTGAACGACGCTAGGCTTCGAGGATGTCTCTGGTTCAGTTACGGTCGACATGGTGGTGCTCATAAAAAATCGATGGGTTGGATTGGACAGCGTAATTTAATAAGTATTACGCTTAGCTAAAAGATAGCTTACGAATTGCTTGGTGGCGGGGCGGTTTTCCTGAACCAACCTGCATAACTGGTGTAATAGAACCAGCGGGGTGTTCTTGTTTTCTTGCCGTTTTGTCGAGAAATTACGAGAAAGTTGCTTGCATTACCCCCAAGCGTTCGTGGATACTGTTTGAATACTCTGATTTTCCTTTTCCATCTTTTCTCTCTTCAAGGTTGAATGTCTCATGAAGTGTTTACATTTAGTTCCCATTCTATTCATTGTGGGAATTCTCTCTGGGTGCGGCGGCAGCGGCAAGGACGAACATCCCGTGCGTGGCCGGGTGCATAACGGAGGTGAAGCATTGACGATCACTTCGGATATTCCTGGAGCAGCTTACGTTGAAATTAGCTTCTACCCTTTGAGCGACACGGGAACTGCCGATGAAGCCAGAGTGATGCTCGCCACGGCTGAAGCGGATGGCTCGTTCAGTGTCGAGGGTGAATCTGGGGGTGGTTTGGCTCCTGGCAAATACAAAGTAGAAATTCGTCAGTGGGACCCGTACCCAGATAATGACAAACTTAAAGGGAAATTTTCCTTGAAGAACTCCAAGATAGAAGTCACCGTGCCTAGTGATTCCTATGACTACGATGTCTCGGCCCTGTAACAGATATCGAAGCTTCGCTATTTAATTTGCTAACCAAATTGCGGTGATCTCTGCAACCTGTTCGCCTTCGATGGTTTCGTGGGCCAACAGTTCGTCAGAGATTGCCGCTAATGCGGCCCAGTAATCGTCACGGCTCAGTAGCTGATGTAGCTGGGCAGTGGTTTGCTCTAAGTAGGCCATGCGTTTTGCTTCATTAGAAATCAAATGGGCCGCTTGAGTCCAAGCTTCTGACCAATCTTCGGCCCATTCTGGAAGCTGGCCGGGATGAAAAGGGTCGCCGCTATAGATCATCTCGGCCACTGGTCCGGCCAAGGCCACCAGAATCATTTTCTCATACAGTTCACGTTGCGTGAAACGGGATAGCTCCCAACGAACTTTCGTATCTCCGGATCGTTCTGGCAAATCATCATAGTCTGGTTCAATGGTCAAGGTATCAACCTGCGCACCGACGACCACCGCCATTAAGGCGTGTCCAGATTCATGATATGCGGTGACTTCAGGCACAGTGATTCACCTGCTTTTACCTTGCTGAATTTTGATGAAACGACAATGGCTGGAATAACAGTTTAACTCATGGGTAATACCGGGATAACCGGCAAGCCTTGCGTAGTAGACAGAACGTGAAATCTTCAAAGAACCATGCGGATAGGGTCAGGCAAGCTGTACGGCCTCCGTAAATTGATTGGAGAACACGAGCGAGATTTACCGCTTCTCATTGATTTCAATGGTGATTGTATCTTTATGATAGCCGAGACTTGTAATTAGACCGAGAGGGCGAATCGGTTCCCGGCTTGGAATTTTTTTGGCAGGACAGAACGATGCAAAGATCTCTGAAAATTTATCAAGAACCTACTGAAAATAAATCAGACACAAACCCTCCTGTGGAATCGGCCCCTTCTTTGACGCCTGTGAAGCAGAAAATGCCAATCGACAACAGCGAGCAAATTCAAGTTCCACTCGATAAACTATTGCACTTAGCAACGAATTCTAGCGAACAGGCAGAGTTGATCGCAGAACAAGAGGTCACCGTTTCCAGTGACCTCTACCGTGCATTGCTAGCACACAACAACTTGTTCGATCCACGATCCTTACCAGAGCCGCACCAAAGCAGCCCAACCACATTGCGTGGTTAATCTGCCCATCGGCTCAGTTTATAGTTTCTCTTTATTGGCTTTCTGTGTCGCTTTCTTCATGACTTCAGCAATCGAAACTGGTGCACCGCCTTGGCGTTTGCTTTCGTCAGCGGCCGACATGAACGCGTAGATTTCAAGCGTCTCGGCTTTTGAGACTGGTACTTCTCCGGTGCGGAAGAACTTGATGATCTCTACCAACAGCGGTGCGTAGCCAGCGTGAGTGCCGATCTCTGCGATGGACTTGCTGCCATACACGGTGCCGCCATAACCACGTTTGCCAGTTCTTGAACCACGAAACGTGCCGATGCGGCCATCTTCCCAGGTGCCGAGCACAAAGTCGGTATCTTCGGTGGAAGCACGCGAAACGGTTTTGCAGCCGGTCCCCATCACGGTGAACAATGTTTCGACGCCATGAATACCGTACCAGTATAAATCTGGATGCGTTGTTTCTAATGAACATGGGCTGTAAGCATCGGCCCCAATCACATCGCCAGCACTACCATTACGAATGGCTTGAGCTCCTGGTGTGTAGCGTAACGAGGAGGATGAAAATAACGGAGTGTTATATTTTTCGGAAGCAGCAAAGATCGCAATGGCATCTGATAAACTGGCGGCAATCGGCTTGTCTATAAAGCAAGGTTTGCCTGCTTTTAATACCGGAATCACTTGTTCCAAATGAGGGCGACCATCGTTGGTTTCCAGTAATACGGCATCGACTTTTTTTAGAAGTTCATCAATGGAGTCAACAATTTCGATGCCCATATCTCGAAATTGCTGTGTGTATTTGGGAATGCGGCTAGAGCTTGATTCAATATCAGGGCTACCATGCGGATAAGCGGCCACGACTTTGCAGCCGCTCAAGTTATCAGGGGCATTGGGATCATTCAGCACTTTGGCAAACGCTGGGGCATGTGAGGTGTCTAAGCCAATGATTCCGATGCGAATGAGTTTCGTATCTTCTGCCACGGCTGCGATGGGAATCATGCTCATAAGGGCAAGGCTTAAAAAAGTGAGTTGATAGCGTAACATGCGAGTCTTTCCTTGAGATGAAATCGAGGGGGTATTTTAGGGATGAGACGATTTGAGTGATTTGAGTAAACGGATCGATTCTTTGATCAGCACTTCGGCACCGCCAGAAGCAATCCGCGAGTTGACCGTTTCGTAACTGCCTTCGACAAACGCTTTGCGTGTTGGCAAGTAGCCAGGGGCATCGTTACATAATTCTACGACCAAGGTTGTCTTAAAGGGAGAGGCCGCTTTGATGGCTAAGCCTAAATCGACGAATATCTCGCCAGGCAGTCCAACAATGGCAATGTCATCGCTCAGACGAAACACTTGCGTTTCAAGTTCAATTGAATCCGAATCACGCAATTGCAAGGCCATGATCTTATAGGTTTCAACACGTTCGAGAAATGGAACGGCTCGATCGCCAACACGTAAGATATCAATCTTGGCTTGGTCGATCTGCTTCTGGTCGTATTTTTGGACTGGGACTTTGACGATGCTACTGGCCGATTCCAAACGAAGATTCTTGACGGGTTGTAATTTCGGTTCGGCTGCTAGAATCGAATCTCCTAACATGCTGCCAATCTGATCGGCCTTGCGGCGTTCTTTACTGGTAGTGTCCACATGATTAATATCGCCACAGGTGCCTGCTCCGAACAGAGAAACAAAGTCCTTGCCCAATTTCTGACGAAGTTTGTTTTCTAAATGAAAAGGATAATCGGCCGCGTATTGGGTTCCTCCGACGGTATCTAAATGCAACGCAAAAACCGAAAGACCGACTGTAGGGTGCTGCCACTTTGTATCGTTTTCAGGATGAAACATCAGCATGCCAATCTCGGGGTCAATCGGCCCTGCCACACGCACGACATTAGGATTTTGATAACCTGGGTTAAAACGAACGGGGCCAACGGTCATGTGAAATCGACGATTGAATGAAAGTCGTGTTTCACTTCCCGTGCCATGTCGCACAGTTGTCGGCTGCAAGTTTTGTTGTGCCGCTTTGACGGCATGCACAATTTGACCGACGAGAAACTGAGGGTAGTCAAACTTTTCGTAAGGATCATTTCCATGCTTGGCGACCGCTTGATCATGAAATTGCTTGCGTAATGCTCCGAAGTAAAGCGGGCCAGTATGCGAATGGGTGGCAGCAATCATGACCTGTTGGGCCGGAATCCCGAGTTCCTTTTCGATTTGCTTTCTGGCTTGCTGTGAAACATCAGGCGAGATACCCACCAGATCGCAGAAGACGAGTGCAATTGTTTCTTGCCCTTGTCGCAGCACCAATGCTTTGGCTTGCAAAGGATTATCGGTTCCCGTCGAAAGCCGTTCATGAAAGTAGCCGCTCATTCGATAGTTGACCGGAGGCGTAACATCCTTCACGGCAATCCCCATCTCAAACAAACTCGCCGGAGCAGCGAACGCCATCGAGGCACAATTCTGGAATACGAGAAGGAGTACAAGACAAAGGGTATTTCGATTTGAAAAAAACATGAACCGGATTCTCTCAAGAGTAGGTGTGGACTGACGCGATGGATAATGTGGAAGTAAAGGCAAGACCTGCATTGTAGAGGCTAGAGTGGCTGAGATGCAAATTTTGTTTGAAAATTACTTCAGGGCATTTAGAGAAGTTTTGAGGCAAGTCTGAAGATGGCAGCATTCTAGGCCCGTAATCCCCCGTTTATCTACCCGATTGTCCCTTTTTGATCTGTTTCTCGCCGAGTGCCACTGGCTATTTGCCAGTGTGTGCAACATTTGATCCGAGATCATGTAGATTTTAACACAAGTAGGTCCGTTGTGCTTCAAGAAATCAAATGGACGAATCGATACGAAATTCTCACTGGCAGATAGCCAGCGGCACCCCCAAAAGGTCTCTTGGTGGTGTTAGATTTCGTCAGTATCACTAGGCGTCTACTTCATACGATGTTGGTTGACGTTGTGTTTTAGATTGTCGCTCTTTAATGAAATAAAATCAACAGACAGGCGGCTGGCCTAAAAAGGCAGCCACCCTACAAAATTTCTCACATCGATTTTTTATTACCACAAAGCCTCAAAGGCACCAAGGATTTGAATTCACACCCTTTTCTTTCTTCGTGTTTTCGTGCCTTGGTGGTAATCTCTCTTCTTCCTTTTTTCTTCCATCCTTGGCCCCTGTACCCTCGGATGGCCTAGCGGCCACACCGACGACGTTCCGAATACGGTTGATCCTGAAGCAAGGCCAGCGCCGGAATCGTCGGCGGTGTTACCCGAAGTTAATAAAAGATTTGCAACTTCCAAACTTGCTTGCGAACCTATTTTCTTTCGCGTAATAACCGCTGAACGACCACCGCCATGCTGGCCATAAACGCCAAGTTCACTAAGCAGATACTAGCCACGTTATCTTCTGATCCCGTGTGTAACTCGCCAAAAATTTTTCGAGCCACGGTATCGATACCAGGTGGAATCACCAAGATACTGGCACCTACATCGGCCACTGCAATACTAAACGCTACAAAAAAAGTAGCGACAACCAGCGATTTGTGTCGGGTAATTCCCGCTAGAAAAAAGGTCTGAAGATACCCGGCTCCTTCAGTCGCGGCTGAGTCCGTCAAATCGGAAGAGTCTCCCCGAAATCCATACCAGGCAAAAAAAGTACAAATCGGCAAAGCAACTATCACCACAGCAATCAGCGGCGTAAATATCGTTTGATCGTACAAGTAAATCAGCCAGGATAAATTTCGTTGATTCATGATTTGAATCAACGAAAGCCCAATCAATGGCCCTGGCAAAGCAAACAGTCCCGCGCATAGCCCCAAACTCCATGCGGCCGCTTTGCCTCCGAGACGAGCGGTCCAAGCAAGTGGCAGTGCTATCGAAACAGTCACGATGGCACAACTAATGCCTAACAATAAACTCCAGATAAATTGCGGTCGATTCGCAGGATATTCTTGAATGATGATTTCCAAGACTTTCAGTAGCGACCAACTTCGCTCCCAGCCTTGATCGACGCGGTCAACGGTCACGCCTGCTTTGTAGAGCAAACCCATTAGCGGAACACCGACCAACAGCAGCACTAAACACCATGCCAGGCTGCTGACAATTCGACTTTGACTCAGGCTATGAAACTGCGTGCGTCTGCCAGTTTCGGCGTGGGTGGCTTGCGGCATCAACTGGCTGCCCAATAGCATGGCTATCGAAATCAACACAGCAATCAGCATCACACCTGGGAGGATGCCTAGCTGTTTTTCGCCGTTGAGTTCTCCCAGTGTGATTCCGGTAAACAACACTTCGGCATACGTGCGAATATTGCAGATACTGGTCACGGTCATTTCGCCATAACACACAATAAGAATCCACAGGGCAGAAACAAACACCGCACCGATGGATTGTCGTAATGTGATGCCGAATAAGACCCTCAGCGGGGACGCATTTAAGAGTCCCTCTTCTTCGAACTCTGCCGGGATGTTTGCCAAGGCTAATTCGGTGAATAGAAACACCCAGGGAATCGCGGCCAAGGCATGGAGAATGATCGCCCCAAACCAACCATCGAGCAGCACCCAATGTGCATACTCCCCCACTTGTGCTTGCAGCCAACCTTGCGGGCCAAGCAAACTTCGCCAGCAGGCGACTTGAAGATAAAGGGGTATAAAGATCAACATGCGGACAAAAAACTTGGCATAGCCGCTGCCAGGCACTTGATACCGGTTGAGCATCACCGCCAAGCTGTAGCCAGTCGGAATTGCCAACGCACCAACTGCCGTAGCAAGCAGTAACGAATTCATCATCAACCGTAGGCTGTGATTATCTCCAACGGCCAACAGCCCGAGCAATGCCACAACCAAGCAGGTGAGGACGATGATCGTCAATCGATGTGTATCAATAGGTGAGCGACTCAATAGATCAGCTTTCCGCTCGGTTACCCCTGTGGATCGAAATATGCAACTTCAGAAATCGCCCGTCTAGACCATCCGCGTCTAGACCATCATTGTGACGCCAGCGATCACCAAACCCACGATCATCATAAACCCAAGGATCCATTTAAAGGTGTCAAAAGCGTGGTGCAAGATGGGTTCTTTTAACTCGTGCCGAGTGCCTGCGTAAACCAAGCTGATTACTAGAATCAGAGGAATCGCATACAAAAATAGTGAACCTGGAAACATTGCAGTTACTCAAATATTATAGTCTGTGAAAGTCGGTTGATAACGAATCTATCTGGCGAAACAAATCATTATGTTTCTTTTTTCGAAGACGTCTTCTCCGGGTCAGCCTCTTGGGCCGCAGCTTTGGCCGCTTTCTTCTTTTCTTTCTCAGGCAAGATGAACACCGGGCCTGCAAACGCATCGAACATCACAAGCACATTCAGCAATCCGGCAATCATCGTATACAGGGTGCCCATATCAAAGAGGTACCCATATTCATTGTGCCAGTCCCTAAGTTCATCAATATCAATGCCCCGAGCTGGATCATCAATCTTTAGCGGTGGTGCCATGATCTTATTGCCGAAAATTTTAAATGGCTCAGAATCTTTGCCTTTGGAACGCATCGACTGCACAATCGCAGGCAATGCTGGTACACCAACTGCAACTTGGCATATATAGGGAAGTCGTTTTTCTGTCGAGTTCCATTGAGCGTAGACCACATGGCCGCCGCCCATGGAAAGGCCCCAAAAGTAGATCGACAAAATGCAGATCATAAACAACAGGCCCTTGCCGGTGCGGCCTTGATACAAATGCCCTGCACCTGGGATCAACCAAGCGAGCAGCAGTGCCATTTCAGGCACCTTTAAATCGACAGGCACCGGGGCAAAAATTTCCTCGGCAGTTCTCTCGTTTTCTAGATTTTCGTCAGTAGACATACTAAGTTTAGGTTCTCTCAGAATAATCGGGGTAATCCCACACTTTAAGCCAACAGCCAGTCTGATTCCAGGTCAAACCCAGCGTAGATGCGGCTACTACCCTATTTTCTGAGTGATTCGTTGAAAAATCTGGAAGATTAGAGGTCTGGAGGGGATTTTTGCGAGATAAATGAGCCCTGTGTGAGAGAAAACCTAATTAGAACCAGCAGCCATATCACAGTCAACTTCAAAGATATTCATATCAACGCCTGACCAGAAACTGGTATGAACTTGTTTTTGATGTGATAGCCAAGGGGTTCGCTGCATTACATTATCTTCGCCATGCGGCAACACATAAATTATTTGCAGCTTTCGCGGTGCGTTTGCAGCCGATTCACGAATTCGCTCGATCACACTTTCTAGAACACTCCCCTGAAAAGAGTTCCAGAGAAAGATCATACTCACATCATCAGGCACGGTGTAATCACAAGCATTGGCCGTCACGATTTCTACGTCAGAACATTGCAAATGCTTTTGAGCTCGGTCGATATTCTCTCTGGCACTTTCCGATAATTCATGCGAAAGCTCCAGGCCAAGCACTCTTTTGAATCGGCGAGTCGCAGCAATCACCACCGCTCTACCACGTCCGCAGCCGTAATCTAAAAACACTTCTTGATCGGGGCGAATTTCAAGCTCTTCAAGAATGCGATTAAAACAAGTGTAACTGATTGGCTCGTATCCATGACACTCAGAGTCGAAACCAAGTTCATCGACTTCAACCTTGGATGAGGTGGCAACATTGAGTTTCGACTCTTGGCGGTTTTCTTCAATATGAGACATCAACCAGCGGGCTGTGTCGACTGGCCCTCTGGTAATTACCCTGCGACCGATTTTCATAGGATATGCGATGAGTTTGTTGGTCAATTTCATGTTGAAATACTCAATCTTGTTCAGGGAATTCAATGGGATTCAGACAGGTCCATTCAGCTATCAAAGTTTCATCCTTGAGCCTAAAAACAAGTGGTTTTCCGTATTTTATGGCCCAGTTTGATGAATCAACTTCGCCTTCTCTCTAGAGTAATTGGGCAGCAAATCATTACAAGAAAAGTCTGTGAATACCATTGATAAAGGAAAACATCTTGGCTGTTTGTATTAATTACAAAGCTTGTGCCTTTCCTACTGCCGACAGCTTTGTTCTAAGCTGAAGACTAGCGAAGAAATTGGGGATTCTTTTACCGCTTAATTTATTTTTAAAAAAAGTCTTGACCTGCCTGGGAATCTCGCTATACTTCACTACTGCATTAGATGACTAATGCACTAAGGAGACAATGGTGAAAATCAATCCAAGAAGTCATATCCCTATCTACCTGCAAATTGCCGAGGGCATTCGCGAGGCGGTAGCGGCAGGGGTTTACTTGATCGATGAGCCGCTCCCTTCACTCAGGGCTTTGGCATTAGAGATTCAAGTCAACCCAAACACAGTGCAACGTGCCTACGATGAACTAGCACGCGAAGGTCTCATTTACTCCAAGCGAGGCCGGGGGCTGTTTGTGGCCGAACAAGGCGAAGAATCGGCCCAATCGGTTGCCCAGCAAACCATTGCCGAGCAAGCAGTGCAAAACGCATTTCAAGAAGGCATCCGCGCAGGCAGGGCCGCTGGCATGACACTGAAACAGCTTCGCAGCCTATTCTCTGCCTCTCTGGATGAGTCAACTAAACAGGAGACGAAAGCATGAATCCGATGAATACAACCGAACCCGCTATTGAGATCGTCGGCTTAACCAAACTGTTTGGAGAAGAACTGGCTGTCGACAATCTCTCGCTTTCAATCGAACGAGGCAGCACGTTTGGATTGATTGGTCCCAATGGTGCCGGCAAAAGTACGATGATCAAAATGCTGATGGGCATTCTGACTCCGACAAGCGGATCGATGCGAATTCTAGGAAATGATGTTGAACTTCAGCCACTGCAAGTGAAACAACGAGTCGGGTATGTGCCAGATTCACATTATATGGATCGCTGGATGAGTGTGAGTGAGGTGATTGGCTACACTCGCAATGCCTTCGCGGTTTGGAATGAAGAACTATGCAGTAACATGCTTGAACTTTTTGAACTCAACCCCAAGAAGAAGGTCAAGCAATTATCCAAAGGCATGTTGGTCAAGCTTTCTCTCGTATTAGCAGTCTCGCACGAGCCAAAAGTGTTGCTGCTCGATGAACCGATGGCAGGACTCGATCCGTTGGCACGCGAAGAATTTCTGGATGGCGTATTGAGAAATGTCTGTGACCGCGAACAAACGGTGATCTTTTCGACACACTCGCTCGATGATGTTCAGCGTCTGGCCGATACCGTGGGCATTCTTTACGGTGGCCGCATGCTGGTGAACAGCAAAGTGGATGAACTGTTGGCGACGACCAAACGCATCCGAGCCACACTCGCCAATGGACAACCTCCAAAGCAAGTGCCTGAGACTACTATTTGGCAAGAAGTACAGGGCCGCGAATGGCTGCTAACGGTTAGCGACTTCTCGAACGAAACACTAGAACAAATTAAATCAGAAGAGGGTGTAGATCATGTCGAAGTGATTGATCTTGGCCTAGAAGATTTATTCAAAGACTATGTTCGAGGAAGGAAGGTCGTATCATGAAATGGCTACTCTGGAGAGAAAAAAAACTTAATCGATTGATCTTGATGACTGGCATTGTGCTACTGGTGTTTCCCTATGCAAGTGCAATACTGATCATACTAATCGAGATCGTCAAAAATAATACCTTTCGATTTTGGGAATCAATGGTCGATTGCTCCACCTTTAGCCTAGTGCTCTCTCTGTTGACTATGGCGTTGTTGGGCGGCAACGCGTTCGCCGGAGAAAGGACCGACCGTTCGGCCGAGTTCATTGCGTACTTGCCACTAAAACGGACGCAATTGTTCGCAAGTAAACTGTATCTCATTTTGATAACACTGACGGTAATCTGGTCGAGTAATCTTCTGGTTTTATTCTGCGGAAAACTCTCAGGTATTGTTCTGGAAAAAAACCTACCTACATTATTACTTTTTATAGCAGTAACAGGATTGGTGATCTATGGCGTCAGTTGGCTAATCTCATCAATCCAATCGAGCCCAACATTGGCGATCGGCGGCGGGTTAGTTGTACCGTTCATCATAGGGGGGACACTGACTCTGATTGTACAAAATATGCAGAACGTGGAGTGGTTTCGAACTGAGGAAATGCGCATGTTCATTGGCGCGTGTTATGTGTGCATCTGCGCGGTACTAGGAACCGTTGGTTTCGGTCTCGGAACGGCCTATTATCTTCAGCGGAAAGAACCCTAGTTGACATTGCTTCAGGATCAAACGTATTCGGAACGTCGTTGGCCTGGAAGATTTATTCAAAGATCAGGTTCGAGGAAAGAAGGTTCAATCATGAAATGGTTACTCTGGAGAGAAGCTCGGCAGAATCAAATGATTTTGTATACGGGTCTTGTGCTGTTGCTGCTTCCTTATGTAGTGGCGGAGGTGACAAGGGTAATTATGGGGTATGGTTTTATCACCGGAATTGTGGTGCATAATTGTTCCCTCTTTAGCCTTGCACTTTCTCAACTAACCGTAGTGTTATTGGCAGGTAATGCATTCGCCGGAGAGCGAGCGAATCGTTCGGCAGAGTATATTGCTTTTTTGCCTTTAAAACGCTCTCAATTATTGGCCAGCAAGCTCTATCTTTCATTGATTGTATTTGCAATAACCTGGGGCGTTAATCTTCTGCTTTATTTTTCCTCCAATCTGATGCACCGTAAAGAACCCATGGCATTATTAATCATTGCCATGACTGGAGTTGCATTTTATGGAGTAGCTTGGCTCATCTCATCGTTTCAATCGAGCCCTACCTTTGCGATCGGCGGTGGACTGGTTGCCCCGCTCATCGTTGCGATGACACTGACTCTGATTGTAGAAAATATGGAGTCTCGAACTGAGGAGTTACGAGTGTTCTTTCAAATGTGTTATGTCTGCATCAGTGGGATACTAGGAACCGTTAGCTTTGGCATTGGAACGGTCTATTATCTTCAGCGGAAAGAGCCATGAGCAGCACTCTCAAGAAACTACAAAGCATGCGTAAAACCTTGTTCTACGCATGCTTTGTTAGTTGTTCGCTCAGATAAAATCAATAGCTCATTGATTAATCATTCCTGTTTCTCATTAGTACCATACTGTTTGTTGATCTCATCATATATCGGTTGAATCACGTCTTTGACGTCAAGCCTTCCACCGGAGATCTCTTTGGAATAAGGAATCCGCAGACTCATGTCTGGTAGTTGCGGTTTATCGGTAGCTGGTGGTGGCCAAACATCTTCGTCGACCACTGCCATTCGCACTCGAATATCATCCTTCGTGATATTCCAAACCATGTAATCGGTGGCAAGGCTGAGTTCTCCATCATAGGTTGATCGGATACGTTCATAGATTCCAGTTGAAGTGTCAAAGTCATTGAAAAAGTGATAAGCGACTGCCATACGTGGTTCGATGCGTGACATCACTTTGCCAAACGCCTCTGGCGCAGTGTGAATTTGGGTTCCGACAGAGAGAGCACCCTGAGGCGAAAATTTAAACTTTTCGATCATATCTGGCACAGTAACAAAACACTCGTGAATGGCAAAGTCGGCATCTTTCGCATATTTGTCAAACCACTTGTTGGGATAAGTGTCTCCACCGAACACGAACTTGAATCCATTCCATTCCAGACTGAAACTGACTGGGCCATCTAAAGAGTGAATGGCTGGCCAAGACCGAATCGTGACATCATTTTCCTGATAGATAATTTGGTTCATGCCCATGTAATCAAACTCATGAACTTCAAAATGGTATCCACGCGGATCGGTAAGTCCTGCTCGGCCATCAAGATCCCAGGTCAACGCTTTTCGCAAATGTTCCAATGCGTATTTCGTACCATGTTCTGGCGTGTCACCGCTAGGGCCCCAAACGCGTAGCGGTTTCTGACGACCTGATAATGCCCCTCCGACAAACAGTGCATCTAAGTCACCAAAGTGATCGGTATGCAAATGGCTGAGAAATACTTTGTCGAGATAATTGTACGGAATTTGAAAAGCGGCAATGCGTTCGGCTGATCCGGTGCCGACATCAAAGATAAACTTGTCGCCGTTTCCAAGTTCCAGCAACCAACACGAGGCCGCTTGTTTAGGCCGAGCGGTTGGCATGCCAGTTCCGCAGGCCAGTAATCGCATTTCGTTAGGGCCCAGGTCTTCACTATTCGGTGTGTAGAAATCACGAGACCTAGCTTGAACGGGAGAATACTTCGTAGGAGCTTTGGCATCCGATGCTGGCTGTGATGAAGCAGGTTCCTCATTTGCCTCCTGAGCACTAACTTGCGCCTTGCGTTCTTGCTGCTCTTGCGTACAGCCAATGATGTAACCCGTTACGCCAGTGATAACTGCCACCAGCAGCAAAGAAGGAGCCGCTTTTTGAAACCGAGTCATGAGACAAGCCTTTCATAAATTTGGAAGAGAGGTTCCGTTGAGATTCTATCTCCTGACTGGTAGTATAGGATTCAAGAATTCTAATTCAATACAAAATCTGGGTTCGTAGGATGCTTTTTTTAAACTTAATACATCGCATTTACCATCGAATTAATGGCAGAATAATTTCGATTTCTCGCTTTTCAACTTCGATGACTCTACAATAAACCTTCATGAAACCTTTGTTCTCTTATCTTTGCCTCTCTCTATCGCTGATGCTAATTTTTAGCACCAGTTGGATGGCTACTTACACGTATGCCGATGCCCTGGTCGTCACCAAGGCGATGAAGGCATCGACGATTGCGGAAGTCTTTATCGACGAAGAGAGCATTCGAGTTGATTTTGAAGTTGGCACGGCCGATCTTGCAAGCTTTCAGAATCTACTTCCCGATGAATTTTATGAGAAGTTCACAGGCAAGACGACTCCGCTTAAAGAACGCTGGAAGCTGTTCTTTGAAAAGGATTGGATCATTCGAGCCGATGGCAAATCGCTGGCTGGATCTGTCCGATCTATTGTCTCTGAAAAGCGCATTGTTCGGGATGAAATTTCTGGTGACCCTCTTCTCGAACAACCTGAAGACGCCGAGACCGTGGTTCGCATCAAGCTGCATTACCCTTTAGATCACTTGCCAAAAACGATTTCGATTCGTTCGCCTTTAAAACCAGCGAACGAAACTCAACCAGCGACCATAGGGTTTATGTGCTACCACAATGGGTTGCCGGTGAATGATTTTCGATATTTGGCAACCGAAGTAACACTTGATTTATATTGGTCTGACGCTTGGTATTCTCAATTCCGGCATCGCAATTATCAACGACAGTTCAATGCCCCGATGTCGGTGTTTTTCTATGTTGAACCGTACGAAGTGCGTAAGGAAATTGTGGTTCGCCCTAGCGATCTGCAAGAATGGATTGATCTTGGACTGGTTGATAAAAAATTCATTCCCGTTGACCAACAAGAGATGATCAAAAAACGAGTGGCCCAGTTTTTTGCGGAACAATCGCCGGTTATCATCGATGGAAAAATAGTTGAAGGGCGCTTAGATCGAATTCACTTTATCCATCGATCACTTCGCAAAACAGGCATCATTGAGCCGCCGGTTGACTTGGATGTTGCATCCGCCACCTTGGGTGTTATTTATACTTACCCGGTAGATCAATTGCCTGATGAGGTCACAACGAAATGGGAATTATTTAGCCCCAAGATCCAAGAAGTGCCTGCGGTTGCTTCAGATGAAGCGGGTGGCCTACCATCCAACTTGACACCCGAATACCCGGAACTCACCTGGAAAAACTACCTGACGAACCCTACCGTTCCACAACTGGTACCTGTGCCTCTTCCAGCAGTACCGAGCTCGATTGATGTGCCGATTCTCTCAGTGATTGCGGCTGTTTTATTTTTCTTGCTACTAGGAATGACCATCAGAACGCAAGCGAACTCACGAATTTTAATCATTGCCACCTTGGGCGTTCTCGTGGGTGGGATTGCGTGCCTGCCGTTTGCGAAGGTATCTATCGACAACCCATTTGCTGCGCCAGTCACTCTCACTGATAACGATTCAACTGAGATCATGACCGGCCTGCTCTACAATACCTACCATGCGTTTGACCACCATGATGAAAAGCGGATCTATGATCGACTATCCAAAAGTATCTCCGGAGACTTGCTTTCCGAGGTTTACTTAGAGACTCGCAAAAGCATGGAAGTTAAGAACCAGGGTGGGCTTCAGATATCCGTCAAAGAAGTCGCCGTCAATGATTTGAAGCAGTTGAATCAACCTACGTCACAACAAATTACTTTTCAATGTCAATGGAAAGTGGCTGGCTGGATAGGACACTGGGGACACATTCATCGCCGCGTGAATCAACACTTGGCCGAGATAACGATTGCCCCGGTTGATGGCCAGTGGAAAATTGTGGCGATGAAGATGCTAGACGAACAACCGCTAGATTTACCCACCGATGCTACCGCAGCAAGATAGATAAATGCCTGTATGATCCAGATTCACAATCTTCAATTTGCCTACCAGGCAGAAGGCTTCCGTCTTCGTGTCGATGAACTTGCAGTTAAGCAAGGCGAGCAAGTGGCCATCGTCGGCCCTAGTGGATGTGGTAAAACAACACTCTTGCATTTAATGGCAGGCATCACTCTGCCCAACTCAGGCCAAATCCTCAGCAATCAAACCGAGTTAACCGCACTAAGCGATGCTGCTCGCCGCAACTTTCGCATTGCCAACATAGGGTTAGTTCTTCAAGATTTTGCACTGATTGATTACTTGAATGTGATCGACAACATCTTACTGCCCTACCGTATCAACCGCTCATTGAAACTTGACGCATCAGTCATAAAAACTGCTGAGCAACTGGCAACCGACTTGGGAATAGACCGTTTCTTGAATCAAAAGCCGGCCACACTTTCGCAGGGAGAACGCCAGCGAGTGGCCGTGTGCAGGGCACTAATCACTAGCCCTACCTTAATACTGGCCGACGAACCGACTGCCAACCTTGACCCAGTGACTTCATCTTGGGTGCTCGATGTACTTCAGAAGTATATTGACGAGCAGCAAGCAACGCTGATCGTTGTGAGTCACGATCAAGATGTGATTGCCCGATTAAATCGCAAGGTCGATGTCTCGGCGTTCAGTGAACGACTTGAGCCAGCAGGGCAGGGGGGGGCAATCGAATGAGAGACAGCCTCTATCTAGCTTGGCATTATGTTTGCCATCATCGCTTCACAACACTATCGCTGATTTGCTCGATTACGCTGATCGCCTACTTGCCAGCTGCGCTCGAAGTCATCGTCAACAATGCGGAAGAACATTTTCGTGCCAGAGCCAGTTCGACGCCGCTATTGGTCGGTGCGAAAGGAAGTCAACTAGAACTTGTGCTATCTTGTTTGTACTTCGATGGAGTCTATGACGACACGCTAAGCATGAAGTATTTCCAGCAGATTGAAGAACAAAAACTGGGGCTTTCGATTCCGATTCATGCAAAATTCAAAACAGATGAGTTCACTGTGGTTGGAACAACTTCGGACTACGCAATTCATCAGAACCTGCAACTCGCGCAAGGCTCTCACGCCAACATGATGGGCGAATGTGTTGTTGGCTCCCATGTCGCTAAAGAGCTTAAGTTGCACATTGGGAGTAAACTCCCAGTCTCATCATCTCCCGCGTTTCTGTTGACTAGCCCTAAACTTCGCCTCAAAGTAGTCGGCATTTTATTTCAGACGGAAACACCAGATGACAATGCAATTTTGGTTGATCTGAAAACCACATGGATCATGGAGGGCCTCGGTCATGGGCACGTGAAGTCAGCCCCACATGGATCAGCTAATGCTGCAAATTATACCGATATCACCAAAGAAAACGTGAACAGTTTTCATTTCCATGGAGACGAGTCCGATTTCCCGATTACGTCAATTCTTGTTGTACCTTCAAGCCAAAAGAATGAGACCCTACTGTTAGGTCAATACTTTTCAGCCGATCAACCAGCACAGATTGTGCGTCCTCAAGAAGTGATGGACTCGCTGTTAGAAAAAGTGTTCATGGTTCGCAGCTATATAGTTGCAATTATCGCCGTGGTCTCGATGGTTACTCTGTTGACGATTTCCTTGGTGATTGTCTTATCCATTCGACTGCGACAAGCTGAACTTTCGATGATGAAGAAAATCGGCTGCTCACGTTTCACAATCGCGATGAACTTGGGATGCCAAATATTGATCATTTTATCGGCAAGCGTGGTTGGTGTGGTCTGCTTAACACTAGTGACAGATCTCTATGGCCGAGAGTTGATCCGTTTACTGATTCTTTAGAAGTTAGAGTATTTCCCATTTTCTTCTCGCTTGTGATTGGGATACTCAGTCGAATGAAGAGCCTCATTTGAGTTCGGTGAATCTTGGCCTCGTAGCCTCTGTAGGCCTCTGATGGCCTGCGGCCACACCGACGACGTTCCGAATGCATTTGTTCCTGAAGCATGACCAACGCCGGAATCGTCGGTGATGAATATACAGGCAGCCAAACCGGTTGGACCAGTTATAACGATCAGAATTGCCCACGAAAAAAACTGTATGCGATAGAGAACTCAGACTTCTTAATAAACAACGTATGCTTTAGCACTCTGAATTTACTAGACCTTGTCTTATTGGTTCGGCTATCGTGATTGTTTTCGGTTTGATTTGTCTGATTAACCTTGCGTTTGGGTATGGGCTAGCTGTCTATCTAGGGCTCGGTCCTCGTCCATGGCATGCGGTGTTTACCGTAGGGTCTACCGGACAAAAAGTCATTCAGATATCGGCCATTGATGGCGATGATGAAGCGTCTGATTTGTCAGCAGAACAACCAAGCACAGAAAATGAGACAACCGAGCCTGCTGTTCAAGAGAGTTCTGTTCAAGAGGCTACCGTTCAAGAGAGTCCTGTTAAAGAGAGTCCTGTTAAAGAGCTCACTCAGGAGGATGCCACGCCTTCGGAAGAAAAAGAGAGCGAGTCTATTCCGGCTAAACCTCCTAGTAATTCCGAATCGGAATTTGACTCCATGATTCAATCGCTTTCTGAGGAGGAAGAGGGATCTGGAAACGAAGACTCCACTACCACTGAGCCCGTGATCACTGATCTTGAAACTGAGCCATCCGCAGAAACCAGTTCTGAGGCGGTTGAAGACGATACAGCGGAAGAGGCTGCTGAAGAACCCGTTGCTGAAAAGGAGCAAGAAGAAGGGCCGCTTGAAGAGGAGGAAGTTCTTTGTGAAATCGAGGAACTACTTCGAGAGGTTGAAGAGATCAAACAAGCGAAAAAACAAGCTCGACGCGATAAAGCGGCTAACAAGTAGTACATTCTGTTACGATGAAGTCTAGGCATCGCGTGTTTGTTTTATTATGATCTGAATGAATAGGTTGAACTTTCATTCTCTTTGTTAAGATCATATTGTTTCTATGTCAGACAACTATGTCCATGGTTATTCGCCCGAAGAACAGCAACGGCTTGTCGAGCAATCGGAGCGTTGGAATGAACTGATTCCACACGGTTTAAACTATCAAGCGGGCCAATCCGTTCTAGAAATCGGCTGCGCCGCAGGCACCACACTTGGAATCTTAGCGCAACAATTTCCAGGGATAAAGCTTGCTGGAATTGATTTCAATGCGGAGCAAATCAATTTTGCCACGCAACATTTAACCGAACTGGGGCTTAGTGCCGATCTGAGGATTGAAGACGCGAATCACCTCTCTTGGGAAGATGAATCGTTCGATCACATCTTCATCATGTGGTTTGTTGAACATCTAGATGAACCACTGGGCGTGCTGGCCGAAGCTTCTCGCGTGCTAAAACCTGGCGGATCAATTTCGCTGATTGAAACCGATTACAGTTCGTACCAAGTTGCCCCTCGTTCGGCGGATTACGATTGCTTGAATCAATCACTTTGCCAGCTATTTGATCTCTCAGGCAACGCGGTCATCGGCAGAGAAATTGGAGCCCTACTGCATCAAGCTGGTTTCAGTCAAGTCATCAATGAAGTCTACCCACTTCATTTTATTGCCGGTACACAGGCAGAAGAACTCCGGTCGCATGTGGAATATACGCTGGAATTCATCGAACCGATGATTCCCGATATGGTAGAAAAACTAAACGCGGATCAACGAACCTTAGAACAAGGCGTGGCTCACTTACGCAGCATTTCCGCGCGTGAAAATGGTGCGTTATCGCATTTGATTTATAAAGCCATCGGCATCAAGCAATAATATCTTTTATCACGTGCGTTTCTTCTACGCCGGTCAGCCCAAGATCTAACCCTTGGAACTTCACGCGGAATCGATCATGTCGTATGCCCAGTTGATGCAACATCGTTGCATGTAAATCACGCACATGCACCACGTTCTCGACCGAGCTATAACCAAGTTCATCAGTGTTACCGTGAGTAATGCCCCCTTTGATACCGCCGCCGGCCATCCACATCGAAAAGCCTTTGATGTGATGATCACGACCGGCGCCGCCTTTGCCTTGAAACATCGGCGTACGTCCGAACTCTCCGCCCCAGATGATCAGCGTGTCTTCCAGCATGCCCCGCTGTTTTAAGTCGGTCAGTAGTGCCCAAGTCGGTTTGTCGGTCAAACCGCAACAGATGTCCATGTACTTTTCGAGCCCACCATGATGATCCCAACCACGGTGATAAAGGTGGATGAAGCGAACACCTCGTTCGGCCAAGCGACGAGCCAGCAAACAGTTCGAGGCATACGAACCATCACCCGGCGTGGCTCCATACATGTCTAACACATGCTGGGGTTCATCTGAAACATCCATCAACTCTGGCACCGACATCTGCATTTTGAATGCCATCTCATAAGCGGCAATACGTGTATCAATCTCTGGGTTATGCACGGTTTGATTCCGGTGTTGATCTAAGCCACGCACGGTTTCGATCAAATGTTGCTGTTGAGCCCGCGAAACTCCTTGAGGGTTCCTCACATAATGGACAGGGTCTCCGCTCGAATTAAATTCAACGCCTTGAAACCGGCTCGGCAAGAATCCGGCCGACCATTGCCGCGATGCAATCGGCTGAGGATTTCTGCCACCGACGCTGGACATCACGACAAAGCCAGGTAAGTTTTCACTTTCGCTACCCAAGCCATAATTGACCCACGAACCCATTGAAGGTCGTCCGCTAACGGCAGACCCGGTATTCATAAAGGTATGGGCCGGGTCATGGTTGATCTGTTCGGTAACCATCGATTTGATAATGCACAAATCATCGGCCATCTTGCCGTGCCAAGGCAGATAGTCACTAATGGTTTGCCCGTTTTCGCCATACTGCTTGAACTTCGTCAAAGGGCCAAGGCACTTTAATTGTTGACCTTGAAGTTGAGCAATCGGTTGACCGGTGGTGAAAGATTCCGGCATCGGTTTGCCATCCATCTCCGCCAGTTTCGGTTTGTAGTCAAAGGTCTCTAAATGCGATGGCCCGCCTGCCATGCAAAGAAAGATCACCCGCTTGGCCTTGGGCAGATGATGCGGCAAGCCTGGCAGTCCGCCGAATTGACTCGCTGACACGCCCGCAGCAGAGATCTCTGCGGCAGAAGCACCATCACCCATCAACGAGGCAAGTGCGGCAGCGCCAATTCCTACGCCTGATTGGGACAGAAAAGCTCGGCGATTCAGTTGATTCTCAAAGGATGAATTATTTTGCATAGTGGTAAGTCCAATTTATCAATACGACGAGTTGGTTCAGTCTCTACGTCGGTGCTTACGATTAATTTCGAGTGTTCGTTTCGTTCAAGTTCAACAACGCACGAGCCACAGCCGTCCAAGCGGCCAGTTCGGTTGCTTCCACTTCTTGCGAGGCTTTTGCTTGCCCGATGGCAATTAACTTTTCGGCTTCTTTCTGATGTTCAGAAAAAATGGTCCGCTCTTGTTTCAGTAGTTGATTCAGCAACTTTAGTTCAGTGGCATCCGCAGTCCTCGAAACAGCATTTAGAAAACCAAATTGCAATCGCTCGTGATCATTCATTCCACCTTCCGATAAAATCCGCTCCGCAAAGCTGCGAGCCGCTTCAACAAATGTTGGGTCGTTCAACGAGACTAATGCGGCCAGTGGGGTATTGGATCGTGTACGCTGGGCCGTACACTCTTCTCGGCTCGGGGCATCAAATGCTTTCATCATCGGATGCAAGAACTGACGCTGCCAATGCACATACACGCCACGCCGCCATTGACGGGTATCGGTGTGGTGCGAATACTTTCGTGTGGGAAAGTTCATGTGCTGATAGTAGCCGGCTGGCTGGTAAGGTTTTACGCTCGACCCACCATATTCAAGATTTAACAGACCTGAGATTGACAGTGCGTTATCACGAATCATTTCTGCCGGAAGCCGAAAACGTGACTGCCGGGCATAGAGCCGGTTGTAGGGATCTCGCTGTTGTAGTTCATCACTGGCTATCGAAGACTGGCGATACGCCTTGCTCATTACAATCAATTTAACCATGTGCTTCATATCCCAACCGCTTTCGTAAAACTCTACGGCCAAGTTATCCAACAATTCAGGATGAACGGGTACTTCGCCCTGCCCTCCCAAATCGTCCATCGTTTTGGAGATTCCGACTCCGAAAAACAGATACCAAAATCGATTGGCAAACACACGGGCCGTTAACCCACCGGTTCCGTTTTTCGTGTCAGTCAGCCACTTGGCAAGATCTAACCGCGTTGCTCGATCATCACCTTGCTTGACTGTGCCCATGAATTCAGGAATCGCTGGCTCGACAATCTCCCCTGTATCATCTAACCAGTTGCCTCGTGGTAACACGCGAATCACTCTTGGCTCAATAGCAACGGTGACCATTGTCTTCCTCGCTGCTTTTTTCAGCGAGTTCAACTTGGCCTGTTTTTCATCCAGCATTTTCTTGTTGGCTTCTGCACTGGCTTCGTCTGCTTTCAAGGCTTCGATCTCGGCCTCTAAGCCAGCAATTGCTTCTCGTTCTCGGCGAGTATGCACCACTAACTCAGGCGGTCTCGCGGTAGGCAAAGAATTCGAACCCTTTTTGAAATGCTGTGCTTCATCGACATCCGCAAAAAACGAGACTATCGAGTAAAAGTCTTTTGCCGTGTAAGGGTCAAATTTATGATCATGACATTGTGCACAACCGATAGTCGCGCCCATCCATACGTTCGAGAAATTTCGCACACGATCCGCCGCGTAGATCGCCAGATACTCTTTCGGTTGCACTCCCCCTTCATGCGAAGTTTGAAGCAGCCGATTGTAACCCGTGGCGATTTTCTGATCGATGCCGCTATTGGGCAACAAGTCGCCCGCTAGTTGTTCGGCGGTGAATTGATCAAACCGCATGTTGTCGTTAAACGCATCGATGACCCAATCTCGATACGGCGTAATATTCTGATCTTGGTCGCCGTGATAGCCCACGGTATCGGCAAATCTCACTAAGTCTAACCAATAGGTGGCCATGCGTTCGCCATATTGATCGGAAGCCAGAAGTCGATCAACCAATTTGGAATAAGCTTGCGGATCTTTATTTTTGACAAATTGTTTGACTTCTTCCGCACTCGGGGGCAGACCTGTTATGTCAAAATAAACACGCCGCATTAACGTCACACGATCAGCTTCTGGCGAAGGCGTCAGCCCTTCTTGCTTCAAACGGTCATAGATAAACTGATCGATCCACTGTTTCGACCAATCTTTGTTTTCAACCTTGGGAGCCGGATGTCGCTTCGGAGGAACATAGGCCCAAAAGGGATCGTACTCGGCTCCTTGCTCAATCCAGCGTTTGAACAACGTGATTTCAGTGGCACTTAGTTCTTTGCCCGAATCAACCGGCGGCATTCGCTCATCGACATCAGCACTCGTAATGCGAGCAAACAGGTCGCCTTCGTTTGGGTTGCCAGGCACAATCGCATAATCATGTGCTGCTTCTTGCGTGTCCAATCGCAAGTCGGCCTCGCGATGTTCAGGGTCCGGTCCATGGCAATAAAAACATTTGTCCGATAAAATTGGGCGAATGTCGCGATTAAAATTGATCGGCTTCTCTTGAGCATGTACAGGCAAGTTTGCCAATAGAACGAAAGCCCAAAAGGGGAGAGAAAATAACGGCTTGATTTGATTGCGAGTATTCATACCCTCTATTCTACTCACTAGGCTCTAAATTACAGCAGGTGATCAGTCTTTCTCTCAAGTTGCATTTCCAAGCCACCTCAGCGACAATAGATCAAAGCTTGCATCTACCAACTTCAAAAGGCAATTCTCATGCGTAATCGTTTATTTGTTCTGGTTGTCCTCACTCTCTGTTGTTTCAATTTGTCATACAAACACAAATGTGTGGCAAAACCGCCCAAAGTTTTTACTTCTGTTGTCGTAACTTATTATGGCTACGACGACTGTATCCGTCTGCAAAACAGCACAACCAGTGTCACACTTTGTCCCTCGGCTGGTGGCCGGGTTCTCCAGTATTCGGTGAACGGAAAAGAGGCCCTGTATCTACCGCCAGGCTCCGAAGGCTGGACTGATTCGCCCAGCAACCAAGGGAAACGGGGCTCGATGCACGCTGGCCGATTTGATATCGGCCCCGAGGTGACTATCGCCAAACATCCAAAACTATGGCAAGGCGTCTGGAAAGGACAAATCACCGGCACGCATTCTGCCCGGCTCACGAGTCAAAAAGATGAAGCCACCGGCGTCCGCTTAATCCGAGACTTTGAACTAGCGGCCAATTCTACAGAACTGAAATGCACACAGACGATTGAGAACATTTCCGATCACAATATCGACACCTGTCATTGGAGCCGCACGTTTGCACCCGGCGGCGGAATTTGTGTCGTTCCCTTAAGTGGGCCAAGTCGGTTCCCTAACAAATATGTGATGTACACACCTGCTCCGCTGATCAACTATCTGCCTGAAGATAAAAACATTCGTGTCCATGACAACTATGTTGAAATCACCGGTGTACCGGAATTCCCCAAACTTGGTTTCGATAGCTATGCCGGCTGGTTGGCCTATTTGATGCCGAATGATTTGATGTTCGTCAAACGCTACCCAACCTATCCCAATCGCGTCTATAACGAAGTGGCCGGACTCACGCTCAGCATCTGGTATCCAGATCGTCCGATGGTCGAACTCGAACCGATTGGCCCTGCCCAGCGTCTGGCACCTGGCCAATCTGCTTCGTTCACCGAGACTTGGTATCTGTTACCTCACAAGTTCCCCAAAGAAACCCGAACCGCCGATTGGGAAGTGATAAAAAAACAAGTCGATGAGTTGAAGTAATGATCTTTGCACCTTCGCAAGGTGATTCCTTGGCGCTCTTTGCGCAAAGACCGAACAGGAAACACCGAAGGTTCTGATTGTAGGAATTAGCTGTTCTGTTTTCTTAGAACAATTTTATATTCCGTGTTCCGAGTACTTATGAAAAGCGTCCCTTTGTTTCCATTTGTTCTCAGTCCCGTTAGGGACGATATCATGTAGCCAGGGAATTCATTCCCTGGAGTAGATTTACCCCGATTCAAGAAAGCCCCGGACGGGGCGACATTGGGCCAATCAAGGATGCTTTGGCTTCTCATTGCCGATTTGTGGTTGAACTATTGTTGTTTTACAGCTTGAAAATGGCGTTTTGTATCGATATCGCCCCAGCCGGGGCTTTGAGGATTTGGATTTTTATCTTCCTGGTGCTAAAGCACCAGGCTAGGTGACTTCGTCCCTTTCGGGACTAAAAAAACTAACTCAATTTGAGCCATTCATTCATTAAAAACCGGAATGGCAACTCTTGAAATGCTCTAGAACGCAGCTTTTCGTTAAAAGCGGCATTCTAAGACATACCGTATTCCTGTCCTATACTTTGATCGCTGTGCTGAATGTTCTGCTGTGCAAAGAAAGGGAGCATTCGATCAAGAGAAATTGGAGTTGACTGTACACCCGCTACATTCACCTTGATCCTACGACTGCCTATTTAAAGTTCATCCTGTCCTCACTTCTGAGGTCCGAACAAGACTAGGCATGTCTACCATCAGTCCCTCTAATTCTCTGAAAGCATCAACTCCTATCGACTTCACAACAGAGATGCACCATGAACCGTGTAAAAATTGTCGCTTTTTCAATAGCTTTTACTGCCTGCATGTCTTTTGGTGCGGTGCTTGTGACTATCTGCTTAAGTTACAACGCAGCTTATCAACAAACACAACGACAGTTGACTGATACGGTACAAAGCCATGCCAATCTAATCGCATCTGTTACTCGGTTTAATCATACTCATCACGAACATATTGACTCAAGGTCTGCAACTCTTAGCCAAATTGTCGATGCACATCGTCTGGATATCGGTTTCGGCGAAACCGGTGAATTTGCCATGGCCGAACTCCAAGGCGAATCTATTCATTTTTTAATGAGTCATCGTCATAAGATCAAAGATAATTCAAGAGAACGTCAAGACATTGTTCCCATGGCAGGCACAGAGGCCGAACCGATGCGACTGGCATTGCGAGGTAAAGCGGGAACCATCACCGGACTTGATTATCGAGGGGCCACTGTATTGGCGGCCTACAAACCGGTTGAAGAATTAAAGATCGGGCTCGTGGCGAAAATCGATCTAGCCGAAATTCGTCGTCCATATATTAAGGCCGGGCTGATCTCCTTCGTGGTTGTAGCTCTACTGTCTTGGCTTGTTGGAATTGTCGTAGTGAAACCTTTGGCATCACGTTTAGCCGAAAGCACCGCACGGATGGCGGCAATCATTGAGACTGCTACCGATCCGATAATTACTATTTCAGGTACAGGTATTATTGAGTCTTATAACTCTGCTGCAGAACGACTCTTTGGGTATTCAGAAGCTGAGGTGTTGCATGAGAACGTCAAAATGCTACTGCCTCCAGACTACCGTGATGGGCATAATGGGCACTTAGAGCGTTTTGCCAACACGGGCGAGTCAAGCATTATTGGAATAAGTCGAGAGGTCGTTGGGCAACGAAAAGACGAGTCCACATTTCCTGTGCTTCTATCGGTCAGTCAAGTCGCTCTCGAAGATAACACGATTTTGTTCACCGGTATTCTTCGTGATCTTACAGAACAGAAAAAACAGCTTGACCGAACTGCTAAAGCGAACTACATGGCAGCCGCCGCTGATACTGCGAACCGTGCCAAGAGCGAGTTCCTCGCAAATATGAGCCATGAGATTCGCACGCCCATGACCGCGATTCTTGGTTTCAATGAAATCCTACTCGAAAATGTGAATGAGCCTGAATGTATCGAAGCGGCACGAACTGTGAAAGAAAATGGCGAGTTCCTCATTAAATTAATTAACGAAATCCTCGACTTATCAAAGATCGAATCCGGCAGACTGGAAGTTGAACAGATCAACTGTTCTCCGCAAGGAATTGTCTCCGAAGTCGCCTCGTTAATGAGAGTACGGGCCACAGCAAAGGGTTTGCCGCTTAATGTTCAGTTTGACGGCCCTATTCCTGAAACGATTTGCAGTGACCCCACACGACTTCGTCAAGTGCTTATCAATATCGTAGGCAATGCCATTAAATTTACTGAAACAGGATCAGTCGAAATCGTGACTCGATTCCTGCATGAATCTGTGAATGACCAAAAGCTTCAATTCGAGATCTCTGATACAGGCATTGGAATCCCGGAAGACAAGTTTGAAAAACTGTTCTTGCCGTTCTCTCAAGTCGACAGTTCAACCACACGAAAGTTCGGGGGAACCGGACTTGGATTAGCCATTAGTAAACGCATGGTAGAACTGCTTGGAGGAGAAATTGCTGTTTCAAGCACTGTTGGGGAAGGCACCACCATCACCGTCACAATTTCCACTGGTTCACTGCACAATGTTCGCTTGATTGATGACGTCGTGAAATCGACTGCTGATTTAGAAACGAAAGAGGTCGCTGAAAAAGCAATAACTGAACTGACCGGTTTGCGTATTCTACTTGCGGAAGATGGACACGACAATCAACGCTTGATTCGCTTCATTTTAAAGAAAGCCGGGGCCGATGTTACGGTGGTTAAAAACGGACAACTTGCGTTTGACTTGGCAACCATTTCAGCCAACGAAGACTGCCCCTTCGATGTCATCTTTATGGACATGCAGATGCCGGTACTAGACGGATACTCGGCAACCAGACAACTTCGTGATTCTGGATACACCCGCCCCATCATCGCCCTGACGGCCCATGCCATGAGCAGCGACCGCCAGAAATGCCTCGATGCCGGCTGCAATGATTACACAACCAAACCGATTGACCGAACGAAACTGATCGACCTGGCTGCACGTTATGGAAGAACGCTAAATCTTGAAACTGTCTAATATCATAGAGCGTCATACATCTTTTTTCAGTTCTCTCGATTCAAATTCATCTTCTACCGCGAACCTTTACTTTGATTGGGTTTCTAGGTAAACTGGATTAGTACAAAACACAGAAATAAGTATCTCAGAGCAGATTGGCTGCTTAATAAAGGAAGACGATGTCTAAGTCAAAACTGAATCAAATCATCGCTGTAGTCAACGGTAAGAAATCACGAGGGCAAAAAGATCTGACTGAAATCTATAAGAAGCTCCAAAAACAAACCCTATTCGATGGACTTTCACGCACTTATCAACCACTTGATGAAGAAGGTGAAACCCAGCCGCCAGAAACAAAAAACATACAGTACAAAGCAAATCAAGCGATGGAGGAAGCCCGGGCCGCACTGCTAGATTTATTCGATGTTACAGCCACGCAAGATTGGGCCAACTGTCAGGCAAAGGCCGATGTAAAAGTCGAAGGGCAAGTCATTTTAGAAAGCGTTCCAGTCACCTATTTGTTGTTCGTAGAAAAACAACTTATTGACTTGCACACATTTGTTGGTCAACTTCCTACACTTGATCCTGCGGAATCATGGCATTGGGATGAAAATGCAGACTGCTTTGCCTCGGAAACAACCTTTAGCAATCGAACTAAAAAAGTTCCACGTAGCCATGTGCTAGTCGAACCGACTGAGCATCACCCAGCACAAGCAGAAATGTATCATGAAGACGTCAAAGTAGGCGAATGGCGAACAACCAAGTTCTCTAGTGCCCTACCGGCTCAAGAGAGGAACGAAATTCTTGGGCGAATTCGTAAATTACAAGAAGCGGTGAAATTTGCCCGCGAAAAAGCAAATAGCATGGAAATTGAGGAGATTAAAACTGGAAACAAAGTCTTTGACTTTGTCTTTAGAGCACAGTCTTAGTATTAGATTTAGATTAACAACAGTAGCCTTCAGTGCAGGTTCGATTCCTGCCCTCGACACTTTTACTCTATAACTGATCCGAAATGTTCAGGTATCAAGTAAAACTTTCAATACCTATTTAATTTTGTCGAGGTAGCCCAACTGGCAGAGGCAAGTTACTGCTCAGATTAAGATTATCGCTCTAGACTAACTATGCACCGTCCCCTGTTAAATCGAGAGTCAAATCCACCCTTCGTTGAGATGCCGGTTCAACTCCGACTCCCCGCTCTTACTAAATGCGTCCTTAGCGGGGATAGCTTAATCGAAAAGCGCTGCGAATTTCAAACTAAAATTTGACTTAAACGGATAAAGTTAGCAGGTCGCGTTACGTGCCAGTGCAAACCGCCCCCGGTCTAAGGGTATTAGGCCGGGGGTCTTTTAATGCGCAGTTTCAGAATAAAGAATAGTAATTCTAGTCTTCCATCAATTCCAACATCTTCTCGGCATACGCTTTACCCATCAGTGCAAATGTCTTGCCGCAGCCAAGATAATGGTAGCCAGCGTTTGAGGCACCGCGGGCTCGCATGGCGGCTTCTGCGGGTGAGATCAACTCTGCTTCAAACTTTTTCACTTCGGCATCCATTTCCTGTTTGGTCATTTTGCCTTTGTCGACTTCGTTTCGTTTGAGTTGATATCGTTTGCCCTTCACTTTTTCATATTTGGCTTGAATATCAGCTAGAGGTTCATCCCAAAACTTGCCGGTGTAAATTGCGGCCACATTGCCTTTGAATTCTGGATAGGATGCCGGGGCTGCCATCGCTTGGCGGAATGCCTGGTTCCCTTCGTTAATCTTTTCAGGGTCCATTCCACTGACGCCCATCACACCGATGATAAACGGCAGCTTCGGCGTATCGAGGTCTTTACGCACATCGCGGATAAAATGGCCCATCCAACCGCTGTATTTCTCGAACCGATTCTCTTTACTATCCTTTGGCAGCACAGGGTACACACCACGGTTAACCATGTCGTTGAAACCTTGGAACCAAATGAAGCCAGAGATTTCGTAACCTTGTTTGGCATCGTAACCAGGATAAATTCGTTTGATATCGCCAAGCACATGTTTGACATGGTCCATCATCAAGCGGTAATAGTGCCCGTTTCGTTCGGCCGTGTTTCGACCTTTTTCGATGTCGCTTTCAGACTGCTGATACACACCAGAACTTGGCGAGCGGAAATCGTAATAGAGCGACTTGCCGCCCCAGGCTGTTTTAATAATCAGTATTGGTTCTTCAATCGCTTTGTCCATATAAAGTCCAAAGGTAAACTCTGGCCCAATCTTGCCGCCATCTTCAGTTGGGTTAGGTCGTGAACCATAGCCGGATGTCAGTTTGCCAAAACCTTCGCCGTTGTTATCGCCTCGGCCGGTGTAATACGAAATCCAAGCGTTGTCGGCCACTTTCGGATTCCCATCAGGCCCACGCATCTCTTTCAAAATCGGGGCGGTCTTCTGATCATCGCCAATGTAGTCAAACGTCTCAACTCTGGCGTGCCCTTCCATGTTCGACTGCCCTGCCAAGATAAAGACCTTGATCGGTTTCTTATCAGCGGCCACTGAAACAGAAGCAAACATAACTGCAATGAAGAGTGAACCGGTGATGATGGAACCGTATCTGCGCGAAAACATGGATGGATGTCCTAACAAAAGGTGAGCCGGAAGATATTTGAGATCGGTCATTTTATCATACAGGGAACGAGAACGCAAAAGCATGCCGAATACTGCTTCGATAAAACGCCTCCTCACCAGAATCTGTGGGTAAATTCCGGTTCGAGGCAATTCGGGAATTGATTTACGTGGAAGAGAAAAGGGAGTGGTTGATTTGTTGCTGTATTTTGGGATTTACCCACTGGCTAATTTTTTCAAAAAACCCCTCTGGTGCGGATAATTTATCCAATGGATAAATTGTCAAGTTGCTTTGCCTCGGATAATTATTTGCGGGTCTGTTTTTTGTGTTGCTGTAACTGCCAGTCTCAAACGACTTACGAAAAGTCAAAATCTTGGGCAGGGCAATACGCCCAAGATTTATCCATTGGACAAATATTCGTCCATGGATAAATCGGAAAATTACCCGTTTTGAATGCACGAAAAGAACAAGCTTTCCCCCTGGTAGAAATTGACCGCGATTGCCTGTTTGCCAGTTTTGAAAGCCAGGGTGCCACATCAGATATTACTCCGTTTTGTATTTAAGAAATGAACGCTACTCTGGTCCAATTTACAAAACAAATGTAAGGCACACCGCAAAACATACTTACGCCTAACCGGCGAAAAGCATGGCACCCTGGCCTTGGTTGTATTAAATTTATCGGTGTTACCCGTCGAAATGATCTACGTTGTGTAGAGAAATAATAAAATTCGATTTTCAGAGTCTTGCAATATGACTCCATGCAAGAGTGATCCTTTTGTAAAACCAGTCGGTTCATAGATAGTAGAGGATGATCTATATAAGCCTTTACTATCTTTTGTAAAAGTGTCTTCCAGTTCTATTGCGACCCAATTTGGAATTTCTGGCAATCCGAATGATATTAGATTGTTTTCCTTCTCATTCCCCTGGATGTCAATGTTTTCAGGAGATTCAATTATTGCTATAAGTGACCAATCATTTTCTCGTGAGTAAGTCTGGAACTTACATTTATTTACAATTTCAGGAACATTAATCAATTTCTTAAGAAGAGATAAATCAGTATCAATAGTTGAAACTTGAATGCCTCCATTTCCTGACGAACCAGGCCAATTATTATTTGCGTTACAGGAACAAAGAAGTAGTAGTATTAGTAAGGAAGCTGACTTCAGTCGACAGTCCTTCAACATCTTTAGAGAAGTGTTCATCTTTTCTAATCCTTGCTCCTGATTTTTTACTTAATGAGGTGGATTCTATTCTGAAATTAAAACTCCCCCTCAGCATACCCAAGGAGGAGCCTTATTGCTATCAACCTGTTTTCACAATTCTCGGCGTGGTGTCGCCGGTTGCTTTGCGGTGGGCTTTGATGCCTTGATGGGCATTGGGCAAATGGGCCTCGTTGATTTTGGCCCCGGCGTGCTCTACTACCCAACCGCCAATCCAAGTTCCGTCCTCTTGTTTTAGCCGAAGTACGCTTTGTACTCGGGCAAACTTGGCCGGAATGTACGACACCATGACCGTGCTAGACGAGGGCGAGTTCGTCTTGCGGAGCCTGCATTGCCTGAAGTCGATAGTTTTCGTCATCGTCTATATCCTTTCATGAAAAAAATGAACCATGAGGACAAGACACCGAGGAGAGGAGAAAGGTTCAGGCAAGAACAACGAAAAACTTAGGCAGGTTGATTCCCGGATTGAGCGAGAGCGCTTTTCTTAATCGAGACAAACCGAATTTCAACTCGTTTGTTGAATGCTTTGGCTATCTTGCGAAGCATGGCCATGGAGTGCCCTTCGTAATCGGCATCTTCGAGGCGACAAATCACAGAAGCAGTGGTTCCAACTCGCTTGGCAAATTCTCTTTGCGACAAACCGGCATCGGAACGAAGTTGATATATTTTTCTCGCAACGGCATCATCGGCACGTGCTTTATCAAGTTCATCCTGTCGATCTGGCTTGCCATCGTAGAGCTTGCTATCAATGATGGCCAAAGCATCACTGGTTTTCTTCTTGGAAGAAACCTTCTTATTAGTTGTTTTCTTTTTTGCCATCGATCTTCTCTACGAAAGTATGTTTCTTAGGGTCTTTCTTTCCACTGTGAAATTATTCATTTTTTGGATGTTTATCACGAACAAGATCAGCTAGGTCCAGCACAGTGATAGAAAACCAATTGCCCTTCTCACCTAAAGAATCAATTTCTTCATCGGTAATAGTGATCGAGAAAGCGTCTTCAATTTCTAGTATAAGTTCAATAGCATCCAAATCGTCAAAGTTCAAGTCTTTCAAACTGGCTTCAGGCTTAACTTGTTCATAGGGAATACCCATCTGCGTTGAGATGAGTTGTCGCATTGCACCTGTGGTATCATCACGAGTCGCTTCACATCCACATAAGACTATACAAATAAGCAGTAGACTAGTTGAAATGAGTTTCATAGGAATCAATCTTTTCGATAAGAACATATATAATGGCTTCGGTCTATTATTCACCTTATTCCTCAGCAGAGCAAGTGATTTGCACTGCCTACCCCTGCGGAAACTGACGGCAGAATTCATACAGCGCCATACACGTTGCCGTGGCGGCGTTGTAGCTGTAGGGCATGCCGTAGACGGGGATTTCTACTACGTCGTCTAGCAGGGCCAAAATTTCGTCGGAGATGCCCTGGCGTTCGTTGCCGATTACCAAAACCGTTTTGCGTACGAATTGGTACTGGTGAAGGTCTTGCGAGTTCGTGGTTTGTTCGAGCCCTACTAGGCGGTAGCCATCGGCCTTTAGTTGTTTTAAGACTGGTGCCAAACTACGATGATTCGAAAACGGTAGATGCTCGGCTCCATCGCGGGCAATTTTCGGATCAATCTTGGCGTTGCCGGTGGTCACAATTTTGCTGACCCTGCAACAAGAAGCGGCCCTAACTATGCGAGACAAGTTCACATTGCTTCGCAGCGGACAACAGGCCACGATTAACTCGCGGGGTTCTTCCAAGGCCGAGATTGGTTTGTGTCGTTCGTGAATAAAATCGCTCATGAAATTCTTTTCTGCTGATGCGTAGTGGGGCCACATCCTTTATAGTAACGTGATCAAGGCATTTGCAACAGAAAGCATGCACTGCTAAAACCTAGAATTTCAAGGGAACAAGAAGATGGCCATCGGCATCAAATTACCAACCTGCTTACTATTCGTTCTTGGAGTCACTCTGCTGGGAACCACCGGCTGCCAGGACAAGCAAGAGACTGACTATGAAGTCAAGGTAACGCCTGGCACTCCAACCGCACCCATTGCGGCTGCCCCAGTCGAAGGCGATACCATCGAACTGCGAGTGCTGGATCAAAAGGGTATTGAGATGCTGGTCGAAAGTCATCGCGGCAAAGTCGTGGTGCTTGATTACTGGAGTACCTCTTGCCCGCCGTGCATAGCCGAGTTTCCTAACTTGGTCGCTCTCGACGAAAAATATACCGACGACAAACTGGTTTGCATCAGCGTAAGTCTTGACTACCTGGGCTTGAAGAAAAAGGGCCCCGAAGATTACAAGCCGGAGATAATGCTTTACCTCGAAAAATTCAAAGCGAAGTTTGATAACATCATTGCCGCCGAAGATAGTGACACCATGCTTGCGAAACTAAAACTCGGTTCTCCGCCTGCCGTGTTCGTGTATGCCGCCAGCGGCGAACTGGCCAAACGGTTTGATAATGAATCTGCGATGTCCGAAGAAGAAGCGTTCACGTATGAAGATGTGAACAAAGTAGTCGATGAATTGATGGGCGAAGGGGAGGGTGCAGGCGAGTAGATTACTTTAAAAGTTGCTGTGCCGAATATTTTTTATAGGCTCAAATTGCGGCCATAGTTTCTAGAATTTTCTCTGATTCTCAGTGATGGTATGGTTCAGTTTGAGTTTGAATTTTTAGTCCCGGCAGGGACGATATCATGTAGCCCCTGGAAAAAGAGCCACGAAATCTCAAAGCCCCGGATGGGTGACGTCGATTCAATGCGTCATTTTCAAGCTGTAAATCAAAGAGATTTCTACCACGAATCGGCAATTTGAAGCCAAAATATCCTTGATTCGCCCGATATCGCCCCGTCTGGGGCTGTCTTGAATTGGAGTAAATCTACTCCAGGGGATGAATCCCCTGGCTACATGATATCGTCCCTAACGGGACTGAGGAAACTTAGACACAATGGGCTGCTTTTCGTAATTAGCCGGAAGACGGAATTTAAAAATCCTCTAGCATTGCCAAGATAGCCACGGGCACACCAGCAGCCTATCCGATTGGCTTATCATCGTCCCCTTAATCAATAATCCCGAAACGGCCCGCGTGGTTCGGCGGCCTGCATTTGGTTTAGCCAGTTTTGATAGCGGGCTTTGACCATCGCTAGGACTTCCGGTTTCTCTTTTGAGAGATCGTGTTGTTCGCCGATGTCGGTGGCAAGATCGAATAGGCCGCCACTATTGCCGCCCATGTCTACCCATTTCCAGTTGTTGACTCTGGCGCCGAGTAAATCTTTGCGTTTCCAAAACATTTCGGTCCGTGGAGATTTCTTTTCGCCGCGGATCACTGGCCACCAGTTGAAGCCATCGAGCACCACATCTTTCGGCAAGTCGGCTCCGGTGGCAGCCGCCAAGCTGGGGAAAATTTCTAGCGTGGTTAAAAACTGATTATTCACCTGGCCTGCGGTGATGTTGCCGCCGGGCCAGCGGATCATGCAAGGCACGCGGATCCCGCCTTCCCAGGTTTGGGCCTTGCGTCCTCTCAAAGGAGCATTATCGGCCCCGCCGCTGCCGCCGTTGTCGGAAAAGAAAATCACGATGGTGTCGTCTAAGATGTTTTTCTTTTCTAACAGGTCCAACATTTTTCCGATACTCGCGTCCATGCAAGTCACCGCGGCCCGATAGTCGCGGACTCTGGCTTCCGAGGTTACCACTTTGGCTGGCGATTCATAACGGAATTTTTCAGTGATGCGATATTCTTCTTTGATCTCAGGATACATCTGTTTGAATTTATCAGGCGCTTGCACCGACGAACGAATCTCTGGCTCAAGAGCCGAGGAATTATGCGGAGCGTTGAACGGCACGTATAGGAAGAACGGTTCTTTGTTTGCATAGGTTTCTAAAAACCGAATCGCTTCTCGCTCGAACAGGTAGGTGCAATAGGTGCCTTTGTCGGCTTCGGTTTTTTCCAGATTGCGATACATACTTGGCACGCCGTATCGCTCGTGCGTGAAGTAGTCGACGCCGGTGTTGACGAAGCCATAAAAGTCGTCGAACCCCTTTGAAGTCGGCAAATAGCGTTTTAGCGTTCCCAAATCCCACTTGCCATAGATGCCGCTTTTGTAGCCTGCCGACTTGAGCATCTGCGGCAATATGATCTCGCGTAAGTCCATGCCGCCGATGCGTTCAAAAGTAACCTCGTATTCTTCTGGCGTATATTTCTTGCCGTAGTCTGGTGCCTCGTTGCGGATCATGTCGTAGATGCCGTTGCGCTGTGGATAACGGCCTGTCAGCAAACTGGCTCGCGAAGGAGTGCAAGCTGGCCACGAGACATAAAAGTTGGTGAGCCGGGTGCCTTCACTGGCCAATCGATCGAGAGAGGGCGTGATGATTCCGTTTCCCAATAGGCCCAAGTCGTTATAGCCTTGGTCGTCGGAAACGATCAGCAAGATATTCGGGCGATTGGCTGCATGGCTGCTACTTTGCTCTGAAATAGATCCAACAAAAAGAAAAGCAATCGCAATCTGGGAAAGGAATTTCATGATGCTGATCCGGCTGTGAGGGAGGGAAGTGGTATTCGCAGAAAACAAACTCTAGCTTTTGTGGTAGTTGATGATAAAAACTCCAACGATGATCAATAGTGCTCCAACCACTCGTCTGGCGTCCAATTCATATTTGTCGATACCAAAGGCACCGATGTGGTCAAGAAAGAGTGAGAAGATAATCTGCCCACACAACGATGCCATCACAACATTGGCGACGCCGATATGCGGCATGCAGAAAATTACGGTTGTCACAAACACCGCTCCAATCACTCCGCCCAATAACAACACCTTAGGAACTGCCGACACTTGTGCAAGCGAGGGCAATCCGGCCTGGGTGACGGTGGTTAAGATTAGCAGCGCCAGCAATCCCATGACAAACGAAACAATCGCGGCATGAAAAGGATGATCCAAAGATTTCCCCAACAATCCATTGAACACACTTTGCAACGCGATCAACGAACCGGCAAACAGCATCACAACAATATACATATAGTGGTTCAAGAGTTTTTTCTTTCTAGTGCGGTGATTACTTTGTATTCACGATTCATGATAAATAGGCGGTATTTTGATTGCTACCTTGCCCTAGATTCATGGGGATACCACAATGGTATTTATTTTTAAGTCTATTCTATCAGGCAAGCAGGCCATGACAATCGATTTGTTATTCACTCCTTCTGGACGAATCACGATACAACAAACGGAAGGCAAGCCAGATAGCCATTCTAACAAAATTATCAAAGCATTCGAGTCGTGTCCGGCTGAAGGGCTCATAACACTGACAACGCATCCTTTGAATTCTTCGCTGGCACCCTCGTTCGCGTACTGGCGTGCTTTTGCTGGTCGTTACTTGACGCTTCTCTGTCACAATCCAGAGGGCACAGGAGATGATCTTGAGAAGATTCCGCCGCCGGAAGCTGCCGAACTATCGACGATGTTACTGAACGTGCCCCCGATGCCTGGTGCCGAGTACATTTCGGCCGACAGCCTGAAAGACATTTGGCAAGAACTCGACGAGTGGGTTCATGCCAAAGTGGCCGCGAATAAAACAGGGCTCTCTGGTTTTTTCCAGCAATGGGCCCCGCTTTGGCATCAAGTTGGGCGTGTCTGTTTTCATCTTGCAGAGAACCGAGGCGACCCTGATTACCCCTTCGCTTTCTTGGCGACTTACTCTCCGAGTGTATCTCAGAGTGGTCGTGTGCAATACCAGCCTTTGAGTAAAGCACTTCAACATTACGCTGGTGCGAAGAACAAAAAGACTCTGATCAAACTTCTCTCACCCGTTCATTTGGCAGCGGAAGCAAGTTCGCTTGTTCAAGAGATGGTTGAATCATCCGACATCTATCAGCCGCTGGCTTGGTCTCCGAAGCAAGCACATCAATTTCTGCAAGATGTTCCACTGTTAGAAGAAAGTGGAATTTTGGTTCGTGTGCCTGACTGGTGGAAAAAACGTTCTCGTCCGATGGTCGGCGTCACGATTGGCGATACCAAAAAAAAGAATTTCGATGCAAAGAATCTGCTAGACTTCAAAGTACACTTGGCACTAGGAGACCAACAACTGAGTAAGGCAGAGTGGCGTGAGCTTATCGCAGGCGAAGAAGGTCTGGTGATGCTTCGCGGGCAATGGGTTGAAGTCGACCGAGATAAACTTACCGAAGCACTCGAACATTGGAAGCTGGTCGAAAGTCAAATGGAGGACGGGGTCTCATTCATCGACGGCATGCGACTACTGGCAGGCGCTCCGATGGATTTGAGCGAAAGCACGCAGCACGAATCAGACGATCAACAATGGTCGTTTGTGAATGCAGGCAATTGGCTCGGTCAGATTCTCACCGATTTACGAAGCCCTCAGAATCTCAAACAGAAAAAAGCAGGTAGCGAACTGAAAGCAACCTTGCGTGAGTACCAAGAAACCGGCGTGAACTGGCTCAGCTTTCTTTCCAGTCTAGGGCTCGGCGGGTGCTTGGCTGATGACATGGGTTTAGGCAAAACAATTCAAGTATTGGCACTTCTTTTGATGCTGAAGAAGCAGCAGAAGCAAAGCAAGCCATCGCTGCTCGTTTTGCCAGCATCGCTGTTGGGGAACTGGCAGTCTGAGATCGAACGATTTGCACCATCGCTGCGAACATGTTTTGTTCATCCGTCTCAGACCCCTAAAGACCAACTAGCCGAACTGGCGGCCAATCCTGACAAAATGTTGAAGAACACCGATGTGGTTCTGACAACCTATGGCATGGTATTGCGCCAATCGTGGTTACTTGATGTGAACTGGAAACTGGCCGTGCTTGACGAGGCCCAGGCGATTAAGAATCCAGGGGCTCGGCAAACGAAAGCGATCAAGCAGCTTAAGGCCGAATCTCGTATTGCCTTGACTGGTACGCCTGTCGAGAATCGGCTTTCTGATCTCTGGTCACTGTTTGACTTTATTTGCCCCGGCTTACTTGGCTCGCAGCAGAAATTCAAGAAGTTTGTCAAATCATTGGAGAATCGTGAGGACGACCGCTACGCACCACTCCGCCGTTTGGTAGGCCCTTATATTCTCAGACGCTTAAAAACAGACAAACGGGTGATTTCTGATTTGCCTGAAAAAACCGAAGTACGTGCCTATTGCGGTTTGAGTAAAAAACAGGCAGCCCTTTACACCAAAATGGTGGCCGAACTGAAGAATGCACTCAAAGGGGAAGGCGGGATCAAACGTCGCGGGTTAGTGCTGGCCTACTTGATGCGTTTTAAACAGCTATGCAACCATCCGAGCCAATTATTGGGAGACGGAGACTTCACCGCGAAAGAAAGCGGCAAAGTGACGCGGCTCATCGAAATTTGTGAAGAGATTGCATCGCGTCAAGAGAAGGTGCTGGTCTTCACCCAATTTCGTGAGATGACCGAGCCCTTATCAAATTACTTGGCGACCGTGTTTGGACGCAGCGGCCTGATTCTGCATGGAGGAACGCCTGTTAAACGGCGAAAGAAACTGGTCGAGCAGTTTCAGCAGGAAGATGGCCCTCCGTTTTTTGTGCTCTCGCTCAAAGCAGGCGGAACAGGGTTGAACCTGACTGCCGCATCGCATGTGATTCACTTTGATCGTTGGTGGAATCCGGCCGTCGAGAATCAGGCAACCGACCGAGCCTTTCGTATCGGGCAGAAACGCAACGTCTTGGTTCACAAATTTGTCTGCCAAGGTACCATCGAAGAAAAAATTGATTCGCTCATCACCGATAAAAATGAACTGGCCACCAATGTACTTGAAGCTGGCAGCGAAAAAATGCTGACTGAAATGACCGATACCGAACTGATACAACTTGTCTCTCTCGACGTAGAAAGAGTAAACTTATAAGCCTGTTCCGGTAGCCGGTTAAAGCCCATTACACAGAAGGATATTTGTCAATGCAGTATTATGATGACTGGGCGCCCTACGTTTCGGTAGCACAACGGCGTCTGCAAGCATTGAAGCAGATGAATGCACTTCGGAAAAAAGGGGTCAACATTCGGCCCGTTGAAATTCAGGGGCTCAAGATTGCCAAAAAGTTCTGGGGCAAAGCTTGGTGTGACCATATCGAATCGTTCAACGATTATGAAAACCGATTGCCCCGCGGTCGCACCTATGTGCGTAATGGATCGGTCTGTCATTTGGCAATTACCAAAGGCACAGTCAAAGCAAAGGTCATGGGTTCTGACCTGTATGACATCGAGATTAAAATCGAGACACTCTCTGCGAAGCAATGGAAGGCCATAAAACAGCGTTGCTCAGGTCAAATTGGTTCGTTGTTAGAACTGCTTCAGGGAAAGCTGTCTGACAATGTCATGCAAGAGGTCACTGATAGCGAGCAGGGCCTGTTTCCACTAGCTGACGAAATCTCATTGGATTGTGATTGCCCGGACTGGGCCGATTTGTGTAAGCATCTAGCCGCCGTATTGTATGGGGTTGGCGCTCGACTTGACGAAGACCCGGCTCTGCTATTCCTATTGCGTGGCGTCGATCACGAAGAATTGATCGACGTAGACGCACAACTGGCACTGCAAACAACCAAGCAATCAAGCAAAACCAAACGAATTGCCACAGGCGACTTGGGCGATGTGTTTGGTATTGATATCGCTGCCGATGAACCCAAGGCATCGTCGAAAACTAAAATGAAACGCAAGGCGAAAACAACGACCCTAAAGAAAAAACCTACGCCAACGAAGAAGACCTCTTCTAAAAAGAAATCTACCGCTGCCAAGAAGAAGAAAGTCGTCTCCAAAAAAGCAACAAAGAAAGCCGTGGGCAAAGCAAAGAAATCCTCGGTAACTAAAAAGACTGCTACCCCAAAGCGGCCTACTGCTAAAAAGAAGACTGTCAAACCAGCTAAGAAACAGGCGACACCGAAGAAAAAAGTGGCTAAGAAATCCTCGAAAAAGGTGGCCCAAAAACCGGCGGCCAAAAAGAAGAAAAAAGTAACTCGCAAATCCAAAACAACAAATCAAACGGTGACCAAGAAGTCGACTCCAAAGAAGAAGGTCAAGAAAACAACTTCGATCAAAAAGAATGTGGTGAAAAAGGCAGCGATTCGCAAAAAATCTCGTAAACGATCTTGATAAAGTGCTTCGCAAAAGCATTTCAAGAGTTGCCGTGCCGAGTTTTAACGAATGATTGGCTCAATTTGCCATCGTGGTCTCTAAGCTCATCTCTTCTTCTCAGGTTCGCATAGTTCAGATTGAGTTTGATTTTTTAGTCCCGGCAGGGACGATATCATGTAGCCAGGGGATGAAAGGATGAATCCCCAGGCTAGGTGACTGCGTCCCTTTCGGGACTCAAAAGACTTGTGAATCTTCGTTGTCTTTTTGAAAAACTCGGAACACCGTATTTTAAATTGCTCTAGAATCTACTCTGGAAGTTCAGAAGTTATGACCTTCAAGCTAAAGACTTACGCATCTCATCCACAACAGGGTTTAATTCTTTTTCAGCAAAAAGGTCTTCCAGTGCTTGGCTTCCGTGAATCACGGCAAACTCTCGCTCACTTTCAGTAATAGGAATCAGCCACAAGATATCAACCTGCTCGCCATCAAGTTCCAGCGTATCGAAATTTTCTTCCTCGAAGTAAGGCGGCATGATAAAGAAGCTGCTCAGCTCTGATGGTTTAGCGGTCATCGACTTGCCGTTGGGTATTGTGTGATGCCAGTGCAGATAAGAATCATTCTCAAACGGCATTTCGGCTAAGCCTTTGATCACATCAAACATCCAGCCTTGCGGCTCTTTTGCGTAGAAGATGATTTCGGCTCGCGGAGCGGCCCAGTCTAATTCTTCATTCCAGCCAGGCTGAGGCAAGTCACTCATGCCGCCGGTGATTAATGTCCAATACGGGCGTTCTTCGGTTGGGCTAAACTGGTAGATATCGACATGAGGCACTTTCTCGTCGGTCGAGTGCATCACCTGATTTGCCAAAGGGCCAAAATGTGTCTTGTAATGTGCTTCACGTGCATCCAGAAATTTTATGTCATGCGCCATCCTGAGTTCCTTGTCCTACTCTTTGATTTTCTTCGGTTGCCAATCTTTCGCTTTCACGTGGGCAATAAACGCGATGCACATTTCGTCGGTCGTTTTTGGTCCCCAGCGAATCAACTTCGGTGGGCTGTTCGGTTGATTGGGGTTGTCTGCGGTGTTGTCGTAATACGCAACCAAGTTCACTTTGGTGCCGGCGGGTAAGAAGATCGGCTCTTTGAAATGATAGGCTCCTTGCCAGTTGAAGTCCCACTTTTTGATCCAAATTAGCTCCTTGATGTTTCCATCTGGAAGCTCCGCTTCGATCTTCATCTCTGTGCCTAATAAGTGCATGTGGGGGCTGATGCTAATGGCATAAACCGGTTCGCGAATATTCCACGTGGCAGGAACTTCAATCCGTTTTTGATTCGGTTCCAGTTTAAGTCTCAAGTTGATTGCAATGCCGGAATCGATCTTCTTTGGGTTTGGCGAATCACTAAAGTACAACCCGATTTTAGTTTGATCGCGTTCTTCTTTTCCGGTTCGGTAGTAATGAACTTGCAGCACCACATCGGCTCCTTTGGGTAACCAACGCCCTGTGCCTGGTGGTGTTTTGGCAGGCAGGCTGCCTGGTGCCCAACCGCCTAAGCTAGAAGCGGCCCTGAAACCAGTTCCACCGAAACGTGTGTAGCCAGGGCCTGGATCGGCCGCGTCAAGCTCGCGTGCTTTACCGGTGGTATCGACATACGCAATCACATGATGCACGGTTTGCCGGTTGCCAGGTATTACATCGCAAGCGGTAATGTACATGTCACGGTCAAAGTTGGTGGGGACAATAAAGTGCCGATAATCGTCTTCGCCCTCTGGCCCAATCACATATTCTTCCGGCATTTCTAGGATTGCGTCTGGCGTGCCGAGTGCCCACTCGTTACTGAACTTCGGGCTTGGTGGCAGATCGGCCTTTGGGCCTTCGGGCGTTCCCTCTTTAACCCAGCGATCAAGCAGGGCCAATTGCTCATCATCCAATCGGCGTTCATGCTGAAACTCGCCAAAGTTTGCGACCGCTTTCCACGGAGGCATTATCTTGGCTTGAGCATAAGCGTTGATTTCAGTGGCCCAAGTTTTGGCTTCTGCGAAATTGGTGATCGAGAACGGGGCCACTTGATCGGGGCGGTGACAAGTCTGGCAGTTGTCTTGCAAAATTCGGGCAACATGCTGCGTGTACGTTACCTGACCAAGCTCTGCGGCGGTTTCTAAATGAATGGTACAGCCCAGGCAATTGGTCGCAGCAACCGTGATCTTTTTGTTGGCACAAAGAGCATCCAGGGCATCTGCCAG